>NZ_CP045333.1:2442304-2744608 GCF_009363335.1 Labrenzia sp. THAF191a | reverse complement strand
ACCCGGCACCTGGTGATGGCCAACGAGGACGCCGTGGTCTCCCCGCCCTGGTCTATCCATTGCGGCGCCGGCACGGGGGCCTACACGTTCTGCTGGGCCATGGCCGGCGATAATGTCGACTTCACCGACATGGACATGGTCGCGATGGGAGATCTGCGATGAGCCCGTTTTCCCTGGAAGGCAAACGCGCCCTGGTGACTGGCGCCAACACCGGCATCGGCCAGGCCATTGCCATCGCCATGAGCAAGGCAGGCGCCGAAGTTCTGTGCGCGGCCCGGCGCGACTGCGACGAAACGCTGGCCCAGATAACCAGGGGCCGCCATGTGCACCTCGATCTGTCCGACCCGATGGCTGCGATGCCACTGTTCGAGGCGGAACAGATCGACATCCTGGTCAACAATGCGGGCATCATCCGCCGCGGCACGGCGGACAGCTTCAGCGAAGCCGACTGGGACGACGTGATGGACGTCAACCTGAAGTCCGTCTTCTTCACCTGCCAGGCTTTCGGCAACGCTGCCTTCAACGCCGGCCGGACCGGGGCAATCGTCAACATTGCCTCGCTGCTGTCCTTCCAGGGCGGTATCAAGGTCGCGTCCTACACCGCGGCCAAACATGGCGTTGCCGGCATCACCAAGCTGCTGGCGAACGAATGGGCGGCGCGGGACATCAATGTCAACGCCATTGCACCGGGTTACATCGCCACCAACAACACCGAAGCCCTGCGTGACGACCCCGAGCGCAGCCGGCAGATCCTGGAACGCATTCCGGCCGGCCGCTGGGGTGAAGCAAGCGACATTGGAGAAGCCGCGGTCTTTCTCGCTTCACCGGCTGCAAAATACATTCACGGTGCTGTCCTCAATGTGGATGGAGGCTGGCTTGCACGCTGACTTGCCGCGCCTTTCCAGAACAACACCGGCGGCAAAAGCCGGCATCGTTCATCTGGGGCTCGGAGCATTCTTCCGGGCCTTTGGAGCGATCTACATAGAAGAAGCCGTGAAGGCTTCTGGCGGCACCGGACAGAACAACTGGGGCATTATCGGCGTCAGCCTGCAAAGCCCGCGTATGCATGACCAGCTGGCTCCGCAGGACTTTGTCTACACAGCGCAGGAACTTGGCCCGGAAGGCGAAACCCTTCGCCAGGTAGAGATCATCCGGGATGTGCTGGTCGCACGGGAAAACCCGGAAGCCGTGCTGGCCGCGATGGCGGATCCGGACGTCAGGATTGTCACCCTGACCGTGACGGAAAAGGGTTATTGCCACGATCCGGCAACCGGCAGACTGAATGCCGATCACCCGGACATCACACACGACCTGAAAGCCGCGCTGCCTGTCTCCGCTCCGGGTTACCTCGTGCGGGCGCTCGCAAGGCGGAAGGCCGCAGGCCTGCCACCCTTCACAGTGCTCACCTGTGACAACCTGCCGGACAATGGCTGCCTGGTCCGCCGGATTGTGCTGGATCTTGCGGAGAAGCTCGATCCGGAACTGGCCGCGTGGATCGAAGCCGAAGGCCGTTTCCCGGCAACCATGGTCGACCGCATCGTGCCTGCCACAAAACCCGAGGATATCGACGCCCTGGCCCGCAAGACCGGCCGCTACGATGCAGCCCCTGTGCTGCATGAGCCGTTCCGCCAGTGGGTGGTGGAAGATGACTTTGTCCCGGCTTACGGCGCGGATGCCAGGCCGGACCTCGGTGCCGTAGGTGTCGAGCTTGTTGAGAACGTCACCGCGTTCGAGCACATGAAGTTGCGTATGCTCAACGGCACGCATTCCTCGCTGGCTTACCTCGGCTATCTCGCCGGGCACGAGACGATTGCCGAAACCGTTGCAGATCCGCTGTTCGCCCGTTTCGTGAAAAACCTGTGGCGCCAGGAAATCATTCCGTCCTTCGAGGCTCCGCCGGGTGTTGATCTGGAAGCCTACGCGGATGCGCTTTTCGAACGCTATGCAAATCCCGGCATCCGGCACCGCACCTGGCAGATCGCCATGGACGGCAGCCAGAAACTGCCTCAGCGCATTCTCGGCACCGTGCGCGACAACCTGACGAACGGTCGAAACTGTCCGGGCCTTTGCCTCGCGATTGCCGCCTGGATGATCTATGTCGGCGGCACCGATCTTGAAGGCAAGCCGATTGACGTGCGCGATCCGCTAAGCGATCGCCTCAAGTCTCTTGTCGGAGAAAGCGATGGCGACGCCGGCAAGGTGGCAGCGCTTCTGGGTGTCACCGAAGTCTTCGAACCCGGCCTCTCCGCTGCCATCCTGGCGCCCGTCACCGCCGCCTATGCTGCCTTGAAGGCTGACGGTGTCGGCAAATCAATCGGAACCCTGTCATGATCGAAGGTTGGCGCTGGTATGGCGGCTATGACCGCATCTCGCTTTCTGAAATCGCCCAGACCGGTGCTGTCAGCATCGTCACGGCACTGCACGAAATTCCCTACGGCCAGATCTGGCCTCGCGACACAATCGCGAACACCAGGACCCGGCTTCACGCTGCCGGTTTCGACTGGACCGTGGTGGAAAGCCTGCCGGTTCACGAAGCCATCAAGCGCGGAGAAGGCGATCTTTCGGAACTCTTCGCCAACTACCGGCAATCGATGGCAAACCTGGCCGCTGAAGGCATAAAGGTCATCTGCTACAACTTCATGCCGTTGCTCGACTGGACCCGTACGGACCTGGCCGCGCCCGTGGCACGTGGCGGTACCTGCCTGCGGTTTTCCGCTGCCAGGATGGCGGCCTTCGAAATCTACATGGTCAAGCGACCCAAGGCGGAAGACGACTATTGCGAGCAGGTTCTGGTCGAGGCAAAACGCTGGTTTGATGCCGCAAAACAGCCGGACCTCGACCGCTTGACCCAGGCCATCATGGCGGGTCTGCCCGGGGCCTATGATCGTTACGACCCCAACGGCCTGCGTGAGGCTCTGGTGCCCTATCAGGGACTCGACCGGGCGGCTCTCAGACAAAACCACAAGCGTTTCCTGGAGGAAGTGGTCCCGGCTGCCGAAGAGCTTGGCTTGAAACTGGCGGTGCATCCGGATGACCCACCCCGGGATCTGCTCGGTCTTCCGCGGATCGTCTCGGATGCGGACGACATCGACTGGATCCTGTCGGCGGTGGACAGCCCTTCCAATGGCCTGACGCTGTGCTCGGGCTCTCTTGGCGCCAACCCGAAGAACGATGTCTCTGCAATAGCGGAACGCTTTGCCGGCAAGATCCATTTCGCCCATCTGCGCAATGTCGCGAAAGATCCGGATGGCTCGTTCGAGGAAGCAGCGCATCTTGGCGGCGACACCGACATGCCTGCATTGCTCGGCGTTCTTCTTGGCGAAGAAGCCGGACGGCGACGCGAGGGCCGTAAAGATGCCGAAATCGTCTTCCGGCCAGATCATGGTCACGAGCTGCTGAGCGACGCCGACCGCGGTGCGCATCCGGGCTATCCCCTGATCGGGCGAATGCGCGGACTGGCGGAACTGCGCGGCGTGATCGCAGGTTTGACGGCTCGCCGCGCTGTCCAGGCCTAGCCGTTACACAGGACGTGCCCGCGAACTTCGTCTTCGGGTACGCCCAGCGCCTTCAGAAGAGACGGATCGATAACGGTTTCGGAGCGGTTCAGCAGATCCTTGTTGGCCCGCCCGATGGCCTTGCGCGTGTTCGGGCCCAGCGACCCGTCCGGAGTACCCACGTCAATGCCGCTGTTGTTGAGACCGGCCTGCACCAGCCGCACAAGACCGGCATCATATTCATCGACCTGACCGCAGAACTCCCGGGGCACCTCGGCAAAGGCGAGGCTTGCCGGAATGCGTTTGAAGGATGTCTCGAACGTTCCCATGTTTTCGGCGAACAGCTCGACAAAATAGAGCAGCGCCACCCGGTGATTGTACTCCTTCAGTGCCAGGCCAACCTCGGTGTTGTCGATGCCTGTGGCAATGTTCATCAGGGCCGACGCATCCCGGTCGCGAAACCCCGAAAGCTTGCCGTTGGCTTCCAGCTCGAACAGCGCCACTTGCCCGAAGTCGCCGAGCAGACATTTCGAACTGCCATCGCAGACGTAGGACCGCCAGCTGTCGCCATTCGGGCTCTTCACGCCCAGACAGACAAAATTCTGCCCGGTGACATAGGTCAGGAAAGTGCGTTCGTTCGATTGCAGATTGGCCAGCAGGTCCGGCGACACGGTGTTGAAGCGTCCTTGATACAGGCTGGAACAATAGGACAGCATCTGGCTGCGGCTGAGATTTGACAGATCCTGCGGACGTCCAACGACGAAGATCCCTTCGGCCGCCATTTCCGCCAGCGACAAGTGATACATGGACCCGGGCTTCGTGCCGTACATGTTGCGCATGAAGCCGATGCCGATACCTGTGCTGAGGAAATAGTCCGTGACCTCGTTGACGCCCCGATTGATCAGCTGAACGACCTGCCCGACCTGCTCCGCGCTGTAGTTGCCCTCTGGAAGCTGGATATAAGGCTGATGAATGCCGAGACGGGCGGTTTCATGAGCAAAACGGCGAGGAAAGAAGAACCCCTCGTATCGCGTGTAGCCCGCCAGAAAGACCAGGGAACAGGCGGACTCGCAGACGGCATTTTCCGGCAGCAGGGTGATGAAGTTCTGCTCTGCGATGTATTTGCCGATTTCCAGCGCCTCGCGCAGGTTGCCACCCGGGCTGTTGAGGGAAATCACGTTGTTATAGGGGCAGTAGCCGGGTCTCAGGCAGTCCGAAAACCCGCTGCGTTCCACAAGAGCCTTCAGGTGATCGAGGTCCCCCTTCTGGATCTGTCCCTCGATGGATATGACCTTGCCCGTCTTTAGCCCACCCCAGGCCGGCACGATATGCAGTGTCTCATAGGTATGTGCGCCATCGCCCGCGATGCCGTTTTCGAAATAAGGCAATGATCCGTCCTTGACGGCGCTCTTCGATGTGAAGCCGTCTTCAACGCCCTTGGCGTGACCGACGGCTTCTGCGCTCACCGTCCCAAGGTCCAGAAGCTGGTAGCCGGCAGCTGCTGCAGGATTGCTGTCGAGAAGACGCATTTCCGCAGCATGGGCCGCCGAAAAGGCAGGAAAACATACAACCACCGACGCAAGCGTCTGTATTACGCTTCGGGCAAAGCCTTTTCCCGCCACCGCCGCTACAGCGTTTCGCAACATGATCAGCCCCTCATTCAATCCAGTTGTCTGCAATTTGATTTTGTAAGGCCGCAAATGTGGCAGGGATGATGGGACAGCGTCAAATATCCAACTGACGCAGTGGCCACTTTCATTTTTTGCCAACCGTATGGTAGAAGCGGATCAATCCGAGAAACGACCACGTAACGGTTCGGGATATTGCCATGAAGCCTTTTGCATTTCTTTTGATTTATATTTCCCTGGCTCTGCCTGTCGCGGCGCAAAGCACTATCACGCTTGAGGATTTCGATCTTGGCGGCGACACCAAACCCGCAACTTCCGCCTCGCGTGACGCCAGTGCCCCGGCGGAGACCGAGATGGAAAAATGCCTGCTTGATCAGGCCGCCTGCAGCAACTCGGAATTCAAGTCAAACACCGCCCTGTCGTTGGACGATGTAGTCAATATCAGGCTTGTCGATCGAGAAGGTGTTGCCGTCACCCCGCCACCAGTCGGCGGCTCTTCGGAAACCGCGTCATCGGCACCACTGCCGACGATCGACATGGAAATCCTGTTCGACTACAACTCGGCTTCGCTGCGTCCGGACCAGGCCGCGAAGATTGCCGAACTCTCGCGCATTCTGAGCCAGGACAAGTTCAAGAACTATCGCTTCCTGCTGCTTGGCCACACGGATGCAAAGGGCAGTGCGCAGTACAATCTGGCCCTCTCGCAACAGCGTGCCCAGGCGGTCGCAGGTTTCGTTGCAGCCTGGGGTGGGCTTTCAGAGCAGCGTGTTCTGGCAAGCGGAATGGGCGCCTCCAGGCTGAAGGACCAGAGCGATCCCTACGGCGAACAGAATCGCCGCGTCCAGCTGGTCCTGCTGCCGGTCAACTGATCCTCACAAGAGGACCTGCCTACATAATCGCCTCCCCGACGTCCTCCCGGCCAATCGAAGCGCGGGCCGGGCTCGGGGATGCACAGGCCTTTCGGTTTCAGAGCGCAGACGCATCTTCGTTGAAAGCGGCCCGCCACTTCTCCTGCGTCAGTTGATCTTGAACTCGGCAAAATGATAGGCGACCCGTTCCGGGTCGGACCCGATGGTTCCGGACATCTCGTTTTGCGCGAGCTGTCCGTTGATCCGCCTGAGCACTTCCTTCTTCTGCTGATCGGAAAGAGCCGGTCCCATTGAGCAGAAGAAGCCAATACGATTCGCCCCCTTCTCGTCCGCTTCTTCCACGACAAGGCCATAGCGCGAGCCGGGCGAGATTTCGTACCGGATCTTGCCGCCGCCGAGTTCAACCGTCTTGAAGTACGAAGTCGGGATCGGCGTCACCCGGTTTGACGGTGTTATGTTAAAGAAATCCGGTGCGCACTGCTGCGGCACATCCGCCAGAACCGAGACTTCCTCGCCGGCACTGACCGAGCCGGGATAGACCGCCAGCAGGGTCTGCTGATCATCTGTCTCCGGAGCGGCTGCGTTGGTGCGCTTGAAATAGAATTCCGTCTGCATCTGAGACAGCTGCTGCGGCCGCTGCTCGCCGTCGGTTTCAGCCATCACGTCACGCGTCACCCGCTTCATCAAGACGGAGACTTCCGCATCCGGTGTGGAAACGTGGCGGGCCAGCGCCTTGGCGAAAGGCGAGTTCTGTCCGGCACCATCCTTTGCAACGGAATTCGGCAGGGTGGCGAAAGTGACCAGCATGTCGCCAACCGTGCGGATAGGGGCAAGCCCGCGGGTGATCCCGGCGGACCGTCCGTCGGAGGAGGACTGCGACAACAGATGTTCGGCAAACGGGTTGTTGCGGCAGGCGTCAAGGAACAGGAGACTGATCGGCACCTCTTCCATCACCTCCATGAACGAACGTAGACTGACCGTTTCCCGTTCGATCGAGGTCGCAGATTTCAGTTGCGCATCCACGGGGATCAGAAAATTCTCACCATCCTTCTGAATGCCATGGCCTGCGAAATAGAGCACCGCCACATCCAGGTCCGGAGCACGATCGGCAAGATCGTCCAGGACCTTGCCAAGACCATCCTCATCTAGGTCGAAATGAACCGAAACTTCGAATCCGACCGCTTCCAGCGACTTGGCGACAAGATCCGCATCCCGTCCCGGGTTTCCGAGCCGGCCGATCTTCTCGTAGGACGAATTACCGATAACAAGCGCAAAGCGGTTTTCGTCCGCCTGCGCCAGACCGGTGGCCATCAGAAAAAGACAGCAGAACCACGTCAGAAGCCTGACACATCTCGACATTTGACCGCCCGGCACCACTGCAACCTCACCCTTGGAAATCATCAATTTGAAATACCTCATGACGCCCTGACAATTGACTCAAGCGACCCTGCGTGATGTTGTCTTGCGAACAGATTGAAACGCAATAAGGAACGGAGAAGCAACCGGGATTTTACACCGGTGCGTCAGTTGCAACGTCTGCGAGCTTGGAAACAACCGCCCCTCAACCTTTCGCTGCAAACACCCGCCAGACCGACCTATTTTATAATTTATCATGCAAGAGTTGGAGAGATTTTCCAGCATGCCGCTTACCCGAACTGTTTTACCCGCCCGCCTTATGCATCTGGCGGGTCTTGCCGTCTCCGCCGTCATCGCCCTGCCCCTCCTGACCACTGACGCTTCAGCACAACTCGTTTCATGCGAGAGCATTCAGAAGGACTGGCTTGCGATGCCGCTGAGCGCCAGTCACGAAGACCGCGTCAGGATCTACGACCAGGCCTTCAATGACAGCGATTGCGACGGCGTGGTGGTGGAAGGCTTCGGCAAGGAAATCATCGATGCACGGCTCGACGTCATCGCGCCGTTTCAGGATCTTGAAGGCTATAGCGGCAACCTTGAAACCCTGAAACAGGACCTGGCCGACCTTCAGGAATTCGGCAGCCACTGGCGTATTTCCTATCTGCTCGGAGAAATTCTGCGCAAGCAACAGCAAACCCTGCCCGCGTTTCGCGCCTATCAGGAAGCCCTTGGTCTGGTGGATGACACCGAGCTGACCCCTGCGGAACCGGCACATGCCATGATTGCCCGGTTGCGCGACCGCCTGGATGAGCTGGCGGTGGTCGTTGCCCAGATTTCAGAGGAACCGGGAGACATCAAGATCCCGGTCACCCGCAGCGGACAGTCGATCTCGCAATACAGCTTTTCCACGCGTGGCTACAAACGCAAGAAAACCCTGGTTCCGATCCAGTTCGTCTACGATCAGGATGTCATGACCAAAGCCGGCCGGACCAGCTTTGAAGACGTGCAGGAGGCCCTGGAAAAGCAGGGCTCCCCGGACATCCAGGTCGTCGGCCATACCGATCCGGTCGGCTCTGATGCCTACAACATGCAACTGTCCATGAAGCGTGCCGAGGCCGTACGTAGCGCCTTGCTGGCAGCGGGATACTCCGGCTCCATCGAGGTGCTTGGAATGGGTGAAAGCCAGCCGTTCCAGTTCGACGATCCATCCCTCTACACCGAGGACGTGCGCAATCAGGCGCACCGACGTGTTGAATTCGTCCAGAAATAGGCCGGCCCGCATGACCAGATCCATTCTGCCGGCCTCCGCGGCTTTCCTGAAAAAGCGGGTGCCGGGATTTGCCCCTGCCCTCGTGCTTGCAGCAGGCCTTGCCGCGCCGCTTCCCGCATTTGCCGGCAATCTCTACGGCCTCGTCATCGGCATTGACGACTATCAGCACATCACCGACCTCAAGGGCGCCGTCAATGACGCCAGAGATGTTGCCGGAACACTGGAAAAGCTGGAGGCCAGCAAGGTCATCCTGCTGACCGATGCCGAAGCCACGCGGGACAACGTCTTTGCCTCGTGGCGGGAGCTGACGGAACTTGCCGGCCCGGGGGATACGCTGGTGTTTCATTATGCCGGTCACGGTGCCCGGCAGGAAGCGATCCTTCCCGGGCACGAAGAACTCGACAACATGTTCCTGCTGGCGGGCTTCGACGAAACCGGCCCGGGTGTCAACGAGCGCATCATCGACAACGAGGTCGGCCATCTGCTGGCCGAAGAAAGGGAAGCAACCGTCGTCTTCGTCGCCGACAGCTGTTTTGCAGGCGATATGGCTCGGGCAGCCGATTTCCGCGCCGAAGTAAATGTGCGCGTTGCCGATGTTCGGGTCGACAAATCCTCGGACCGGATCGCCGAGCGGGTCAGGCAACTTGGCGAAGTTGAGGAAGATGCACTTCAAAATGTCATCTGGCTTTATGCCCAGGACCGCAACAAGGTCACCCAGGAAGTGCGGATCGGCGAAGAGCTGCGCGGTGCGCTCTCCTATGCCTTTTCCCGCGCTCTTGAGGGTGAAGCGGACGGTGACAGCAACAGCGTTTTGAACACGGCTGAGCTGAAGCGTTACGTCAACAGCTCGGTCAAGCGCCATACCGAACGGCGGCAACGGCCGGAGGTCAATGCCGGATCCAGAGACCTGGAAATCCTGCTGCATGATGCTGCCGGTACGCCTGCCCCGAGCGCCGGACTACCGGAACTAACGCTCTACACCCCACCCGGCGAGACAATTCCCGCCCTGTCAGGCATCCGCAAGGTCGACAGCAAGGCGGAGGCCGATCTGATTTATGACGGCGACGGCGCTTCGCTGGTCTACAAGACAGGCGACGTGATCGCCTCGTTTCCCGCCCCGCCTTCCGCCGAAGCCCTGCAGGCGACCGTCGACAAATGGCGTTTCCTTGCCTTTCTGATCGGATTTGCCGAAACTGAAAGTCCGGAACTGGACCTCTCCGACGGCAGCCGGACCTATGTCGAAGGTGAGCAGGTGACATTCTCGATCCGCTCGTCCGACAACGAAAATGTGGTCCTGTTCAACCTCGCTTCAAACGGGGCAGTTCAACTGGTCGGCCCCGTTCGCAGAGGCAAGCGCGGTCTGGCTGCAGGCAAGCTCCGGCCTGGCCGGACTGACAGCTTCCGATCCGCGGTGATCCCGCCCTTCGGCGCCGACCATCTCATCGCCATCACCACGCCGTCCCCCATGCCCGATCTCGTGGATGCGGTTCAGGACGCACAACAAAACAACGATCTCGCCGCCCTGGCGAAGGAAATCGGCCACACGCTCGACGGCCAGTCCTTCGGCCTGGACTGGGTCGGGCTTTATACGCGCGCAAAGGGAGACCTTCAGTGAAAACCGGATACCTCAAGGCCTTCGCGGCAACCATGTGCCTGTGCCTGTCCGCCGGCACGGTTCATGCCGCGCAAAAGGCGTTGCTGATCGGCGCCGGCGTCTACCCTTATCTGGAACCGGACGCGCAGCTTTCAGGCCCTGCGAACGACGTGCGCCAGATGGCGGATTTCCTCAAGGGCGACTGGGGCTTTGCATCCTCCGATGTCCGCATCCTGGTGGAAGAAGGCGCGGCCAAGAACAACATTCTGGGTTCCATCACCGGTTGGCTCGCCAGTGAAACGCGCCCCGGTGACCGCGTCATCATTTATTATTCCGGTCACGGCTCGCAGGTTCCTGATCGCAACGGCGACGAGGAAGACGGCCTCGATGAAACCTTCGTCCCGACCGATTACGGCCGCAGGGGTGCAAGGGCCGAGGATATGCTCACTGATGACGAGATCGCCTCCGCGCTGTCCACGCTGAAGGGCCGCGAAGTGATCCTGATCGCCGATTCCTGCCATTCAGGCACGGTCAACCGCGATGTCGTGCCGGATCTTGTTTCCAAGGGTCTCGATGCGAAGGCGCGTTACCTGCCGTTTTCGGGCGTTTCCAGATCCCTGCCGGTGGTGCGTGATGAAGAGCCTCTGGCACGCGAAACCAACGTGCATCTGACCCTGTCAGCTGCCCTGCCACACCAGCTTGCCTGGGAAACCAACGGATCGGGCATCTTTACCCAGAACCTGATCCGGGGTCTGCGCACGCGCGAGGCCGACCTCAACGGCAATGGCCGTGTCACCACCGCGGAACTTCTGAACTATCTGCGTCCGCGTACCGAGCAATGGTGTCAGCGCGTGGAAGATTGCCGTGATCTGCAGTTCACGCCGAACATGTCACCGCGCAACGAAGCCTTCATTCTGCAACCGGCATCGGCCGAAGGCCCTGTCCAGACGGTAACCGGAAATGCCGCCGACGATGTTTCCGACGTGCTTCCGGAGCAATCCTCGCAGGAAATCAAGGTCTCCATCCTGCCCGGCTCCGTGCACCAGATCGGTGACGAGGTGCAATTCCAGCTCACCAGCGGGGTCGATGGCTACCTGACCCTTTTCGACCTGACCGTCGAAGACGATCTGGTGCTGCTGTTCCCGACCGATGAGGATCGCTCCGCCGGCAAGACCGGCCGCATCCGCGCCAACTCCGCACTCACGGTTCCCGACCCGTCCTACGGCTTCAGCTTCGAGGCAGAGGCACCGGTGGGCAAGGGCAAGCTGCTGGCGATCGTGACCGAGGATCCGGTGGACCTGGAAAACCTTCTTGCTGCCAACGGCGAATTCGAGCCGATCGGCGACAAGATCGATTTCATGAAGGAACTTTCCGGCCGCCTCAACAAGGTCTGGACCGCGGACAACGCCAATCGCAGCGCCCGTTGGGCGGCCGGTTATCAGGATTATGAAATCCGGCAGTAATCCCTTGCAGGCTTGCTCAAGCAGGCCTCAAACTTCACTTTCAGGCGTCGCAAACGGGCCCTTTCCCGGACCTCGTTTGGTCAAGATCATCGGGGCGGCCCGGCGCCCGCTTCATACAGCAGTCGACGGTACCCATGTTGCTCAAATCCATCGTTTTCTGTCTTTCGCTGGTTTTCGCGGTTTCACAGCTTTCCGCCGCCGAGATTACACAGCGTCCCGATCTCGCACCGCGGTTGGCACAATTGAAGCCTTTGTATCCGGGCAAACGGTCTGCCGGCAGCGTGGTCAATGAACTGCAGGGAACGATATTCCTGATTTCCGGTGTCATCGAAAAAGGCGATCTGGAAAAGCTGAAGGCTGCTCTCGACGGCACCTGGGGCAAATTCATCGTCTTCGACAGCCCCGGCGGCAGCTTTCTGGAAGGCATCCGCATCGGCCAGTATCTGCAATACAACGTCGGCTCGCAGGACCCGGATCTCAACGGTGTCTTCGTTCTCAACGGTAACGAGTGCCTGTCCGCCTGCGCACTCGCCTTCACCCTGGCAGCTACCCCGCGCAACGCTGTTTATGGCGGCGATATCCGCTTTCTGGAAGCTGGCGCGGCACTCGGCTACCACATGGCGTTCCTGCCGGAGGAGAAGGCCAACCAGCTTGTTGCGGTCAAGGAAGCCATGAACCTGGCCTACGAAGTGACGCAGACCTACGTCAAGCTGATCAAGGGCGGCATTGCCCCGTCCATTCTGCTGCAAGAGGCCCTGTCCCACCGGACTGCCGACAGCTTCTTTTATCTGGCTGGCGGCATTCGGTCCTACGCTATGGGCCTGACGCCGGTTTCAGCCGGCACTATTGCCGACCCGATCAACAAGAGCGCCCTTTACATGGACACGGTTGGCGCCATGTGCACGCAGCTTTTCCAGGCAGACAATTCAATCAGGAAATCTGAAGTCGAATATGAATTCGGCGCAATTGACGGATCTGGTCCGAACCCGCAGGAAACCAAGCTGGAAGATCTGATCCAGCAGCTGGGGTCACGCCGCATCGCCGCAAGCCACAATGGCGTTGCTTATTGCACGGTCGAACTTTCCGAAGACGGCACCGTCGGCATGCGCATCACCTCCGGTTCGCTGCCATGTTCCGAAGGCGGATTTGGCACCCCCACATGGTGCGCAATGCCGGGACCTTTCGACGATACCCTGCCGAAAGTGACCAATGCGCTGCTTGCCGACGCAGCCAGTTGCCACGGCGGCACGCTGACGACCGAATACGCCTACTGGACGAGCGATGTCATCGACTACGACATCGGCGAGGAAACACCGACCGTTCTGACGGACTGGAATTCGTGGGAGCGCACCATCGCGCGGGACGTCAACGTTCGCCAGAACCCTTCTCTCGACGCGGAAGCCGTTGGCCGGGTGCAGATTGGCGACAAGGTCAAGATTTCCGATTGCCGTATCGTCTCGGGGCCGCAAGGTGTCTGGTATCAACTGTCCACCGGCGGCTGGATCAGTGCCCGCTTCGTTTCCGAATTCGACCAGTTCACCCGTCCGGCAACAGAAGAAACCATGATAGGCCGATAGGGGCCCTGAACCCGTCAGCTCCGGCTGGAAGGCCTCTTCCTGTTGTGTCTTCAGGCCGCGGTTTTCACCTGTTCTGCTGCAGGAGACCCACCGATCGTCTGCTGCCGGGCGTCATAGCTTGTCAGCAGGCGGTCAGCAACACCGGCAGACAGCCAGATGGCGGTCAGGGTGATCCACGCCGTCAGCGCGAAGATGGAAGCTCCCGTGATACCGGCCCCGACGGCACAGCCGCCGGCAAGCATGCCGCCGAACCCCATGAGCGTTGCTCCGGTGAGGTAGCGCGCCATCGACTTGCCGCCTTCGAACCCCTGCAAGGCGAGTTCCCGCGTCACGAAAGCTGCCAGAAACGAGCCCAGAAAGACGCCGGGCACCAATCCGACATCGAAATCAAGCAGATCGCCCGGTGGTGACAGAACCAGCATCAGGGCATCGGCGGACGGTCCGGTGAAGGTTACGCCTTCCACCTGCACGGGGTCGAAAGCCTGCCGGGCCATGGCGGATGTGAACCACCAGGCCAGGGGAATTGCCAGCCCCGCGCCCGCTGCGGCCACCAGTTGCCAGACCTTCACCCTCGACCGCCAGGCAAAGACAAGCCCCGCCACCAGCCAGAGCGCCGTGAAACCAAGCGTCACGGATGTGCTCAGCCCCAGCATCTCGGTCAGATTGTTGCCGCCGATATCCCCTGTCGTCCAAAGACCTGCAAACCATTCGCGCACCGGTTTCAACAGGCCGCGCAGGCTCGCCTGGGCGACGACGGCAAAGACAAGCCCGGACAATAACGCCCGCAGATTGCCGGTGGCCGAAAGCACCAGCAGGCGACTGGCACATCCGCGTGCCAGCACCATGCCGGTGCCGAACATCAACCCGCCCAGCAAAGCTCCGGAGAGGCTTTGCGGCGACGCCAACTGGCGGGCTTCATTTGCCTGAACCTCGCCCAGGTGGATCAACACTTGCGTGCACAGAACCGCCGCGGAAAAGGTCAGCAACCAGACCGGCAACCGGTCCTTCGGCGCACCGCGCGAGAATTCCAGGCTGGCAGCGCGCAGGCAAAAGCGGCTTTGCTGGGCAAAGGCGCCAAAAAGGACGCCGACAACCAGCCCGCCGATTGCCAGCAACCAGGGCTCGGAAATTTCGTCCAGAAGAAATGTCAGATCCATGGGCCCCTCCCGGGCACACTGCGTCCTCGATTGCCACCAGCTTGGTGCCCTTTCGCTTCAACGGGCATTGACCTCTCTCAATGAAACATAGATAAATTCAAAAGTTTGAATATGTGGAGGATGCCATGTCCGGGCAATTTCGGAAAGATCTGACGAGACGCAACGTTCTTGCCGGAGGCCTCGCGTTTGCGACCGCGGGTTTTGCCAGTCGGATAACGCCTGCCTTCGCAACCGCGAACCTGACCCTCGGCGCGCACGACATCACCGTCTTTTCCGACGGTCATCTGACCCTGCCGATGAACTTCATTTTGCCAGAGCAAAGCGAAGAAGAGATCGCAGCGCTCCTGAAACCCCATGGCCTTGTCACGGACGCTCTGACGCCGGATTGCAACATCACATTGCTCCGGACCGGCGACCGGACAGTCCTCTTCGACGTCGGATCAGGTGCCAATTTCCAGTCGACAGCAGGTGAGTTGCCGGACCACCTGGCGGAAGCCGGTATCGATCCGTCGGACATCACCGACATTGTCTTCACCCACGCCCACCCGGACCATCTGTGGGGCATCCTGGACGATTTCGACGATCCGCTTTACCCGGAAGCCCAGATTTGGGTCCCTCAGGCGGAGTGGGACTATTGGCGCGCTGACGACACGCTCGCCAAGACCCCGGAGGAGCGCAAGAGTTTCGTGGTCGGGGCACAGGCGCGTTTCGACGTGATCGAAGACCGGGTGAACATGATCAAGCCGGGCCAGGAAGTGCTTCCAGGCGTTGAGGCGGTCGACACGGCGGGCCACACTCCGGGGCACATGTCCTACATGCTGCACGACGGATCCGAGAGCCTGCTGGTGGTGGGCGACGCGATTTCCAACACGGTGATTTCGTTCGAAAAACCCGGCTGGGCTTCCGGCTCCGATCAGGACCGCGACATGGGCATTGCCACGCGCAAGGCGCTGCTCGACCGATTGGCGCAAGATGGCTCCCGCGTCATCGGTTACCACTTCCCCCACCCCGGTGGAGGGCACGTGGAACGCACCGGCGATGCCTACAGTTTCGTTGCAGCCTGAACTGCCGGATGAAAGGTGACGGGTTTCACTCCGCCGCCGAGTGATGGGCACTGCCCTGGTTGCGCTGGAAGGCGGCAAGGACGTTTCCTTCCACAAGCCAGGCAAGCCCGACCCGCGCACCGAGTGCCATGGATACCATCACGATGGGCGCAGAAATCGCCAGCGTGGAAAAGCCGGTAATGCCCTGCCCCACCGTGCAGCCCATGGAAAACACCCCGCCGACACCCATCAGGGTGCCACCCAGAAGATGGCGGCCGAGTTCGCGTGCATCGTCGCACGCTTCCCAGCGGATATCCCGTTTCCACATGGCCGCGACCACGGCGCCGACCAGCGTACCGGCAATCAGACCGACACCGTAATCCGGCAGGGTCCCCGTATAGGTGATCAGCTGCATGATGGTGTCACCGACCGGTACCACGAAGGATCCGGCCTCGATCTGGATCGGATCGAAGGAGCGTCCCGCAAGGAAGGTTGTCGCCCACCAGCCGAAGGCGATCACGCTGCCGATCACAACACCAGTTCCGATCTTGCTCCATTGCCGGCGATAGGACGCCGATTTGAAGATCCAGAACAGACCGGCCAAAGCGAGCACAATGGCAACCACACCCTGCAGCTTCATGCCCACCAGGGTCGAGACAATGTCGCCCATGGACTGGCTGCCGCTTGCGGTGAAGGAAACGGCAAGATCATCGACGATCGGCACCCGCACGATGCCGACGATGCCCCTTTGGGCTGCCAGTGCCGACAGGCCGATGACCGTCAGCACCACGAGCGCCCGGAGGCTGCCGCCACCCAGACGCAGAACCGCGCCGAAACCGCAGGTGCCGACAAGCGCCATGCCGATGCCGAACATGAAGCCGCCGAGAATGGCGCCCGTCCAGGCAAATTCCGGTGACAGGTAAAAGGAGGCAGCCGTGTCAGCCATGCCGAAGGCGACGAGTAGCTGTGTGCCGATCAGCGCGGATACGGAAGCAAGCACCCAGGTCCTGAGCGCGCTGCTGTCGCCCGCGTACCAGTGCCTTTCCAGTGCCGACAGCGTACAGAAGTGGTTTGACCTGGCAACGAACCCCAGCACGCACCCCGCGAGCACACCGAGAAGCGGTGTCAGCACCGCCGGATCGAGATTGACCATGCGCGTCCTACCCTCCGCCGGTTATTCCGGCCGCGTTTCCCGTACTCGCTCTTTCGGCGATTTTTCAAACCGTAGCAGGCAGCGAAATTTGCAGCAATCGAACTCGTTGCTGCATCGCACGCCCGTATGTTGCGCTACCTGCGTTTATTTTTCAGGTGCACGCACGTCCTTGCAGAACAGCTCGTAAAGGCTCGAAATGATCGAACTCACCTCATCGTTCATGAGGCTGTAGTAGATCATGCGCCCGTCGCGCCGCGACTGCACAAGGCCTTCCAGGCGAAGCCGTGCAAGCTGCTGGGAAACGGCGGCCTGCGGCATTGTCAGGATCTCTTCCAGCTCGGAAACCGACTTTTCGCCTTCAGACAGCAGACACAGGATGACAAGGCGCACTTCGTGCGAAAGGGCCTTGAGCAGATCGCTCGCCTTCCGCGCCTGCTCCATCAGCAGGTCGAGGTCCTTCGCATCCAGGTTCTTGTCAAAGGCCGGCAGTATCATCCGGAACCCACACCCTTTTCAGCATTGCCATTGCAGCGCACAAAACCGCTTTTCAGATTCATGCCTCAACTTCAGTACCGGATCAACAGCATCACTTGCTCGTGTCCGGAAGCTTTCCCAACATATCGGTCAGCAGCGGCCAGAAGAAGTGCTCTCCCGGATAGCCGCGCAGACGGTCGATTTCAACGCCGTCGGCCACCAGAATGAAGGTTGGAGTCATCCGCTCTTTCGGTATGCCGGCCAGGTCCTGCGGCCAGGTGTCGGTAATATCGACGCGGCGCAACGGTGCTTGCCGGCCTTCCGACGTCTTCGGATAGGCGATGCCGATTTCCTCGTTCCAGCGCTTGCACCAGACACACCCCGGCTGCTCAAGCATGACCAGCTCGGCACTCCAGGCGGGCAACGCCTGAAACAGGCCGGAAACCAACACTCCGGCAAGGATCATCGCACGTGTCGCGACGGACATTTTGCAGTCTCCACATTTCTTCCATTGCAATATATAGGAACTTTTGAATATTTTAAAGCAACCGAAGATCGAGTTTCTCTGGGAGGAAATGAATGCTCGATGTTTCTCTGGGAGCTGCCTTTCTGGCAGGTCTGCTTTCATTCATTTCGCCTTGTGTCTTGCCGATTGTGCCGCCCTACCTGTGTTATCTGGCCGGTGTCAGTGTCGATGAACTGAAGGGCGATACGGCAACGGCCGAAACGGGTCGCCGGGTGATTCTGGCGGCGATCGCCTTCGTGCTCGGCTTTTCGCTCGTCTTTGTCGCCCTTGGTGCGACGGCCAGCGTCATCGGCCAGTCGATCGCCCGCTACTACGATATCCTGTCTTATGTTGCAGGAGCGATCATCATCGTCATGGGCCTGCATTTTCTCGGCGTCTTTCGCATCGGCCTTCTGTTCCGCGAAGCCCGCATTCATGTGGAACGCAAGCCCGCGGGTCTGGTTGGAGCCTTCGTCATGGGCCTGGCTTTCGCGTTCGGCTGGACACCGTGCGTCGGGCCGGTTCTGGCGGCAATCCTGTTCGTTGCCGGATCGTCGGACACCACCTGGCACGGCGCCGGGCTGCTTGCGGTCTATGCACTCGGCATCGGTCTGCCTTTCATCCTGGCGGCAGCATTTGCCAGCCGGTTCCTGAAGGTGGCCGGACGTTTCCGCAAACACATGGGCACGGTGGAAAAGATCATGGGCGGCCTTCTGGTGCTTACCGGCCTGCTGTTCATCACCGGGCAAATGTCGGCAATCGCCTTCTGGCTGCTCGAAACATTCCCGGTTTTCTCACAAATCGGCTGACCGGCCATTTCCGGTCCAGGGAGGACAATGACATGCGTATCTGGAAACAATTGGTGCTGGCGGTCGAACTCTTGGCGGCCCTGACGACAACGGCGCTCGCCGCAACGCTCGGCGACGACGGCCTGCACAAGCAGCCCTGGTTCACCGTAACCTTCCGCGACATTGGCGAAGACATTGAAACCGCGGCAGGAGAAGGCAAGCGCCTGGCAATCATCTTTGAACAACGCGGCTGCATCTATTGCCGCCAGATGCACGAAAAGATCCTCGCCGACCCGGAAGTGACCGACTACATCAAAGAGAACTTCATGGTCGTGCAATACAACATGTTTGGCGACGAGGAAGTCATCGACCTGGACGGCGAAGAACTGACCGAAAAGACCGCCGCGCGCAAATGGGGCTATGTCTTCACACCCACAATCGTGTTCCTGCCGGACGAGGTTCCGAGCGAGGGAACGGTGTCGGAAGCGGCCGTTGCAACGATGCCGGGCGCCTTCGGCAAGTGGACTTTCCTGAACATGTTTCGCTGGGTTCAGGAAAAAGGCTACGAAGGTGACGAGCATTTCCAGAAGTATCATGCTCGCATAATCAACGAGTTGCGCGAAAAAGGCCGCCTCGACGCGGAATAGGAAGAGCGGATAAAACAGGTTTATGCCAGATACGGCAAAAGGCCTATTGCATAACATATGCAAAAAATCATATCTTTTAATATGAGGAGGACAGGCAGGCTGGGGAATCGGACCTGCCGAAGGAACGCAAACGGCACGACAGCCGGCCGTTCCGCACTGAGGAGGAAAGCCGACACAATGTTCAAGGGCGCGACACATTTCAGCCTGCCGGCGGTCTTTGCCGGCCTAGCCGTCCTGGCCGCTTCCGCAGCGGCCGCCGGAACGGTTGCTCCGGACAGCGTTCCCATCATCGATATGGAACTGTCCGAATCCCTGACGGGCGTTCAGGGAGACCCGCAGGCCGGACGCGAAGCCTTCGCCGATCGCAAGAAGGGCAACTGCCTGGCTTGCCATGCCAATGCCGATCTCAACGACCAGCTGTTCCACGGCGAAGTCGGCCCCGTCCTCGACGGTGCCGCCGACCGCTGGAGCGAGGCGCAACTGCGCGCCATCGTGGTCAACAGCAAGGACGTCTTCGGCGAACAGACCATCATGCCCGGTTTCTACACCCTGAAGGTGGGCATCAACGTCGACGAGGAATTCGCCGGCAAAACCATCCTGTCAGCGCAAGAGGTAGAGGACGTCGTCGCCTATCTCATGACGCTGAAAGAGAATTGATCTCGGGTTTCAAGGAGCAAGAGATGAGCTTTACAAGACGCCAGGTGTTTGGTCTCACGATCGGAGCCGCTGCATTCGTGGCCGCCGGATCGCGGGTTTCCTTCGCCGCAACCGACCAGACCGAAGAGGCCATCAAGGCTTTCACCGGCGGAGCAGATCCCAAGGAGGGAACTGTTTCCCTCGACACGCCGGAAATTGCCGAGAACGGCAACACGGTGCCGGTCGGCGTATCCGTCGACAGCCCGATGACGGCAGACAGCTTCGTTGAGTCTGTCCTGATCCTGGCCGACGGCAACCCCAACCCGGCTGTTGCCACGTTCCACTTCACTGCCATGAGCGGTGTTGCCGAAGCCAAGACCCGCATCCGGCTCGCCAAGACGCAGAACGTCATCGCGGTCGCCAAGATGAACGATGGCTCCACCTTCATCGACCGCAAGGAAGTGAAAGTCACCATCGGCGGCTGCGGCGGCTAATCCGCAACAGCGCAAGCGGCTTGTCCGCAGGACTGGCACCGGCCTTTAGCCGAAACGCCGCCCGGCAAGCAGATCAGGGATACGAAGGAACCAAATCATGGCAGATCCGAAACCGCGCGTGAAAGTGCCCAAGAAGGCAGCTGCGGGCGAAGTCATCACCATCAAGACGCTTATCAGCCACCCGATGGAATCCGGTCAGCGCAAGGACAAGGAGGGCAACCTCGTTCCGCGCCAGATCATCAACAAGTTCACCTGCGAGTTCAACGGACAGGTGGTGTTTTCCTGTGACATGGACCCGGCCGTCTCGGCGAACCCCTACATGGAGTTCAGCGCCAAGGTGAATGAAACCGGCACGTTCAAGTTCACCTGGGTCGATGACGATGGCAGCGTCTACGAATCCGAGAACAAGATCACTGTTGAATAGGCGGCGGCCCTGCATCCGCGGCTGTGACGTCCGCACGGACTGAAAAGCCCAGGACAGGGTGCATCGAGAGTGTCGGGACATCGTATCTGCAGTCGGTTGAAGGCAGGATGTTCCAGGGATCGCTCAAATCGGGAGGAGACGATTTGGCCAATAGAACGAAACGCATAGCCACCATGTTCGCAGTAACGATGGTCGGCACAAGCGCAAGCCTGGCCGGGGGGCCGGTTGACGAAAAGCTCGTTATCGACGGGGAAGTGGAGATCATGACCCGTGTACCGGCGCCGGAAGGGCACCCGTTCGACGAACTGATCTCGGGCTGGCACTACCGCACGGAAGAAACGCGTGATCTGGAGGCCGACAGCTTCCAGAACCCGGGTATGCTCTATGTGGAGCGCGGCGAGGAAATCTGGAACACCGTGGACGGTGCCGCGGGCAAGTCCTGCGCCTCCTGTCACGAGGATTCCGAGGAGTTCCTCAAGGGCCTCGGCGCCAGCTATCCCAAGTGGAATGAAGACGCCGGCAAGCCGTTCAACATCGAGCTTCAGATCAACCAGTGCCGCGAACAGAACATGCAGGCAGAGCCCTACAAGTTCGACGCGGCCGATCAGAAGGCCTTGACGACCTACATCAAGCACCAGTCGCTCGGCATGCCGATGAAAGTCGATCTGAGCGAAGGCGAGATGCAGACATGGTGGGACAAGGGCAAGGAGCTCTACTACACCCGCACGGGTCAGCTGAACCTGTCCTGTGCCACCTGCCACGAGAACTACAACGGCAACTACATCCGGGCTGACCACCTCAGCCAGGGCAGCGTCAACGGGTTCCCGACCTATCGTCTGAAGCAGGCGGACCTTGTCTCCCTGCACAACCGCTTCCGCGGATGTATCCGCGATACGCGGGCAGCCTTCCCGGCAGCCTTCTCCGACGAGCTGATGGCTCTGGAGGTCTATGTGACCTGGCGCGGTTCGGGGCTCGGCATCGAAACCCCGGCGGTTCGCCAGTAGGCTGACCGTTTAACCTCCGGCGCGGTCGCAGCCACCGCGCCGGTTTCTTTCCTGTCGCCGGCGAATTCCCGCCCGGCCAGCAGGCGGAAACAAAGGGCTGAAAACATCAATGTCCCGAACGTGGGATAACCGGGGTGCACGGCGTCGTCGTGCCTCAACGGGAAAACTGTGCAACCGGCCGGGCATCGGCCGTTGGTTTGGAGTAACTGAGGATGTTCTCAAGACGTGAGTTCCTGATGGCGGCAACCGCGACAAGTGCCTTGCTCGGATCGGGCATGGCAGGATCGTGGTCGCGGCTGATGGCCCAGCAAGCCCTGACGGAAGACCAGCTCCTGGGGATGGACCCGAAAGGCAAGCTCACGCTGGTGCATATCACCGACATCCACGCCCAGCTGAAGCCGATCTACTTTCGGGAACCGTCCATCAACCTGGGCATCGGCGACGTCAACGGCAAACCTCCACACGTGACCGGTGCCGATTTCCTGAAGCTCTACAACATCGAAGCCGGGTCGCCGGATGCCTATGCGCTGACCTCGGAAGACTTCGTCTCCCTTGCCAGGAGCTACGGCAAGATGGGCGGCATGGACCGGGTCGCGACCGTGATCAAGCGCATTCGCGCCGAACGCGGCGCCGACAACGTTCTCCTGCTTGATGGCGGCGATACCTGGCAGGGCAGCTACACATCCAACCTCACCCAGGGCGAAGACATGATCACGATCATGAACTCGCTCGAGCCCGACGCCATGACAGGGCACTGGGAATTCACCTACGGCACCGACCGGGTGCAGGAAGTCATCGACAGTCTGCCCTTTGCCTTCCTCGGCTCCAACATCTACGACAACGAATGGGACGAGCCCGCGTTCGAAGCCTGGAAGATGTTCGAACGTGGCGGGTCCAAGGTCGCCGTCATCGGTCAGGCCTTCCCCTATACGCCGATTGCCAACCCGCGCTGGATGATCCCCGGCTGGTCCTTCGGCATCCGCGAGGAAGACATTGCCAAACATGTGGCAGAGGCCCGCGACGAGGGCGCTGAAATTGTCGTGCTGCTGTCGCACAACGGCTTTGACGTCGACCGGAAGCTCGCCTCGCGCGTTGACGGCATCGATGTCATCCTGACGGGCCACACGCACGACGCCCTGCCGGAACCGGTCATCGTCAACGACACGCTGGTGATCGCCTCCGGCTCCAACGGCAAGTTTGTCTCCCGGGTCGATCTCGACGTTCAGGACGGCAAGCTGGCCGGGTACGCCTATCGCCTGATCCCGATCTTCTCCGACGTCATCACGCCAGATGCGGACATGGCTGCGCTCATCGATGAGGTTCGCGCGCCTTACGAAGCGGATCTCGCCCGCGTTCTCGGCAAGACAGAGAACCTCCTGTATCGGCGAGGCAACTTCAACGGAACCTTCGACGATCTGATCTGCCAGGCACTCCTGACCCAACGCGACGCCGAAATTGCCCTCTCACCCGGCTTCCGCTGGGGGACATCACTTCTGCCGGGCCAGGACATCACCTTCGAGGATGTCCATAACGCCTGCGCCATGACCTATCCTGCGGCTTACCGTTCGTCGATGACGGGCCAGATGCTGAAGGACATTCTGGAGGATGTCGGCGACAACCTCTTCAACAAGGACCCCTACTACCAGCAGGGTGGTGACATGGTCCGCGTTGGCGGCATGGGCTACACCATCGATCCCGGCAAGGAAATCGGCGAGCGCATCTCGGGCATGACCCTGCTCGCCACCGGAGAAGCCATCGACCCCGCCAGGGAATATGTCGTTGCCGGCTGGGCCTCGGTCAACGAGGGCACGGAAGGCCCGCCCATCTCCGAAGTCGTTGAAGCCTATCTCACCAGCAATCCCGTGGTCAGCCTGCCGGACAACCAGTCCGTCAAGCTGGCAGGATGATGCCTTTTCTTCAGAGATCCTGAGGACACGATCATGACTGACAAAACCAACTCCAAGACGCCGGGTCTTTCCAGGCGTTCCCTCTTGAAAGCAGGCTTCGCCGCAGGCGCCGTTGCTGGCACGGCTGGTGCCGCGCGCGCGGCTGGCGATCCATTGATCACCGAGATACAGGACTGGAACCGGTACCTCGGTGACGGTGTGCAAGCGCGCCCTTATGGCACGCCGTCGGAGTTCGAGGCCCATGTGGTCCGCCGCGACGTGGAGTGGCTGACGGCCTCCACCGAGAGTTCGGTGAACTTCACACCGCTGCACGAACTGGACGGCATCATCACGCCCAACGGGCTGTGTTTCGAGCGCCACCACGGCGGCATTGCCGACATCAATCCTGCAGATCATCGGCTGATGATCAACGGTCTGGTCGACAGCCCCCTCGTCTTCACCATGGAAGACCTGAAGCGCTTCCCGCGCGAGAACCGGGTCTACTTCCTGGAATGCGCCGCCAACTCCGGCATGGAGTGGCGTGGCTCCCAGCTCAACGGCTGTCAGTACACCCACGGCATGGTTCACTGCGTGATGTACACTGGCGTGCCGCTGAAACTGATCCTGGAAGAGGCAGGCCTGAAGACCAATGCCAAATGGGTGATGCCGGAAGGCGCCGATGCCTCGGCCATGACCCGATCCATCCCGATGGAAAAGGCCCTCGACGACTGCCTGGTCGCCTTCAGGATGAACGGCGAGGCTCTGCGCCCGGAACAAGGCTATCCGCTGCGTCTGGTCGTGCCCGGCTGGGAAGGCAACATGTGGGTGAAATGGCTGCGCCGGATCGAAGTCGGCGACGAACCCTGGCACCAGCGCGAGGAAACGTCCAAATACACGGACCTTCTGGAGAACGGCAAGGCCCGCCGCTTCACCTGGGTGATGGATCCCAAGTCCGTCATCACCTCGCCTAGCCCGCAGGCCCCGATCAGCCACGGAAAGGGACCGATGGTCATCTCCGGTGTCGCCTGGTCCGGCAACGGACGGATCAAGCGGGTGGATGTCTCGCTTGATGGCGGCCGGAACTGGAAAACCGCCCGCCTCGACGGCCCGAGCCTGTCGAAAGCCATGCACCGCTTCTACCTGGACATCGACTGGGACGGCTCGGACATGCTGATCCAGTCCCGCGCGATGGACGAGCACGGCTTCTTCCAGCCGACCAAGAACGAGCTGCGTGCCGCCCGCGGCGAAAACTCGATCTACCACAACAACGGCATCCAGACCTGGTATGTCAAAGCAGACGGAATGGTGGAAAATGTCGAAGTTTCTTAAAGCCCTCAGCCTTGGAACCGTGCTCGCCACCCTGCCCCTGCTTGCCGCGACGGCGCAGGCGGGAGATGCAGAAAAAGGTGAGAAGGTCTTCAAGAAATGCACTGCCTGCCACGCGGTCGGGGAAGGCGCAAAGAACAAGGTCGGTCCGGAACTGAACGAGATTTTCGGCCGTACCGCAGGATCGCTTGAGGACTACAAGTATTCCAAGGCGATGATCGAGGCCGGTGGTGGCGGGCTCGTCTGGGACGAGGCAACACTGACGACCTATCTGACCAAGCCAAAGGACATGGTCAAAGGCACCAAGATGGCCTTTGCCGGTTTGAAGAAGCAGGAAGACCTGGACAATGTGATTGCCTATCTGGCCACCTTCTCCAGTGCTGCCGCTCCTGCCGACCAGCAGGGCGCCGCAGAACCTGCTGCCACTGAAACGGAAACCGCCAGCGCCGACACGGCAGCGGAGGCTCCAGCGGCACCAGTGTCCGAAATCCGTGAAGGCGGCATCTTCGGTCTTGGCCGAGTGGCAACGGACGACGAGGTCGCCGCCTGGGATATCGACGTCCGCCCCGACGGCAGCGGCTTGCCGGAAGGCTCCGGCACGGTGGCCGATGGCGAAGTGCTGTTCACGGACAACTGCGCCGTCTGTCACGGTGACTTCGGCGAAGGTGTCGGCCGCTGGCCGGTTCTGGCCGGTGGCCAGGACACCCTGACCGAGGAACGCCCGGAAAAGACCATCGGCTCCTACTGGCCGTATCTGTCCACGGTCTACGACTATGTCCGCCGCACCATGCCCTACGGCAACGCCCGTTCCCTGTCGGATGACGACGTCTACGCGCTGACGGCCTACCTCCTTTACCTGAACGACATCGTCGAGGACGAGGACTTCGAATTGTCGAAAGACAACTTCCTGGAGATCCGTCTTCCCAACGAGGAAAACTTCATCGCTGACGATCGCACCGAAGAGACGCATTATGCAGCCAAGGCCGAACCCTGCATGAGCGACTGCAAGGACAGCGCAGTCGAGATCACCATGCGCGCCCGCATTCTCGACGTGACCCCGGGGTCCGTCGACGACGACGAGGCCTCCGGCATGGGAGGCGTCGACTGACATCGTTTTGCGGCAACGGCCCGTGAAAGAAAGGCCGCCCGCGCAAGGCCGCCGCAGGATATCCTGCGGCGTAAGGAGGAGGAAACGATGGGAATGTTCTCAAGACTGGCAATGGCCGCTTCGGCCCTGCTGATGCTTGGCTCTGCCGTATTGGCAGACGACGGCATCCACAAGCTTGCCCTGCAGATCAGCGACAATGATCCGCAGAAGATGAACACCGTCTTGAACGTCGCGTCCAATGTGGCGCGCCACTACTCTGAAATCGGCGAGGAGGCCGATATCAAGATTGTTGCCTTCAATGCGGGCCTGCACATGTTCCGGGCGGATACGTCCCCCGTTTCGGATCGCATGAAATCCTTCGTGGAAAGCATGCCGAATGTCGCCTTTGAGGCCTGCGACAACACCCGTCAGGCCATGGCCAGGAACGAAGGCAAGGACATCGAGTTTCTGGAAGGTGTCGAAGTCGTTCCCGCCGGTGCCGTCACTCTGATGGAGCTGGACGAAGACGGTTACACCATCCTGCGGCCCTAGACAGCCTCAAGACCCGCCGTGCGGACAGTTGCAAGGTCCGTACGGCTCGTCCCTTTCGGCATTCAGCCCGCCGGGACGCCCGGCTTTTTGAATTCTCGCCATCAATTGTCAGCCGTTGCAGGACTTTCTTTTGCAAGCAGCGTTTGCGTCCGGCATCGGACGGACTTGCTTTCCCCTGCTCTTCTGCCTCAAATGGGAACCAGCAGCAGTTCTAGGCGTTTTGATGGATTGCCAATGGAGATGCCATTTGAATGACCGAAACAGTCCCGTTTCAAACCAATTGCCAAACCTGCCCCCTCAGACGGAAATCCGTATTCCGCTCGCTGGAAGACAAGGAACTGGACTTCATTTCGGATTTCAAGACCGGTGAACTGATGGTCGAAGCCGGAGCAACCATTGTTCAGGAAGAGAACAAGAGCCCGCATCTCTACACCATTCTGGATGGGTGGGCCTTTCGTCACAAGGCTCTGGCGGACGGCCGACGGCAGGTACTGAACTTTGCCCTTCCGGGCGATCTTGTCGGCCTTCAGCTTGCCGTCCTGAACGAGATGCAGCACACGGTCACTGCCCTTACCGACACCACCTTGTGCGTCTTTCAGCGCGACAGGGTCTGGTCGATCTTCAAGGACTACCCGAGCCTCGCCTTTTCAATGACCTGGATCGCAGCCCGCGAGGAACAGATCCTGGACGGGCACATCATCAGCCTGGGTCAACGTTCTGCCCTGGAACGGCTCGCCTATCTCATCCTGCATCTATACGACCGCGCGGAAACCATCGGCTATGCGAGCAATCAGGCGCTGGATGCACCGTTTTCCCAAAGCCACCTGTCTGATGCGCTTGGCATCACACCGGTCCACACCAGCCGTACGCTCCGCAAACTTCAGGAAAAGGGGCTGATCAGCTGGGCGAAGGATCGGATCCGGATCCTGGACAGGGATGCTCTGGAAAAACTCGCCTCATACGAGAGCATGGCCGATGAGTGCCGCCCGCTCATCTGAGCGGCGGCCGCCATCTTCACGTTTGCTTGAAAGGCAACTTCCAGCGAAAACGGAGGCGTCAGATCAGAGCGCCGATCTGGGCTTTTGTGTAGGGCTTGCTCAGGATCACCTGCCCCTCGAACGCCGTGGGCAGCGGGTCGAGATCGCTGTAACCGCTGGCGAAGATGAACTTCGTCCCCTTTTCCAGCAGCTGGCTGGCAAAAGCCAGGCTGGTATCGTCGCCGATCTTCACATCCAGAATGACGAAGCTGAACAGCTGAGCTGCCAGTGTTTCCGCCGCTTCCGCAAGATTTGCGAGCGTCTGCACCGGCGAGAACCCAAGCTCTTCCAGCATCATCTGCGTATCGAGCGCGATGATCGGGTTGTCTTCGACAACCAAGGCAGCGCCGCGCATTACCGGCACGGCATTTGGGGATTCCATTGTCACGAGGGTTCTCATCGTCAGACTTGTTGACTTTCCGCACGATGACACGAAATCAATCGCTCCGCATTAACATAAGTTATCGCTGCAGTTAATTTTCCACTTTGATGTCAGCGTCTTCTGTTGTCGAAAAGAAGCGTGAAACCTTTTCTTAACTCGGGAGTTTACTAGGCGGAGGTAGACACCATGTTCATGCATCGCAAACGAATTCCGACCAACGCCCCTACGGCAATCGCCATTGCCGCCCTTCTGGCTTCCAGCCTGATTGTGGCTGAACCCCTTTTCACCAATGAAGCGGACGCGGAAACCGCTCACAACGGCAACACGCCCGCACCGGTAGAAGTTGAACAGAAGGCCGCTCCCAAAGGCGACCTGAAGGTTGAACTTGCCGACGTGCATGGCCGCCCGATGCGCTGCGTCTCCGGCACGCGCGTAACCACCTGTACCGGCTGGCCGATTTCCCACGGCATGCTGGCATTCAATACCGAGTAAAGAGTTCATGACGCTAAATCGTTGAAAAGCCGCCTTTTCCAGGCGGCTTTTATTTTGTCTTGATCCATGACGACGAGCGACACGACCCCGCTGGAATGGCCCCACCCGGCATGCAATCCGGCAAATGACAAATTGGCCGTTTAACCTGTTGGAACCTGGAACAGGCACCACAACACTCACCCACGACATGGGGCATTTGCCGCCTAGGTGTCACCTTCCATCCGCTCCTGAAAGAAGAAACCGGCGACAACGCTGAACCCGCTGGCATTGGAACGCCGGCACGGGTGGCCTTTGTCATGTCCGCGGGTTCGCGCAGGCTTGCGATTGTCAGTGAGATGCGCCGGGCTCGGGCTCAGGTTCGGAACGCCCGGGCCCTTCGGACTGGTCTGTGTTGTTGATGATCTCCAGCACACTGACCACAACCAGCAGCAACGGCACGGCGATGAATCCGCCGATCGGTCCCCACATCCAGATCCAGAAGGCAATTGCCAGGAAAACCGCAAAGGGGTTCAGCGTCATGGTCCGGCCGAGAACGGTTGGCGTGACGAACTGCGCTTCGATCAGGTTGAGAACCAGATAGGCCAGCGGCGGCGTCAGGATCTCCACCGCCGTATACCCTGTCGCAAGTCCGATGCCGCTCATCACCAGGACCATGATCGCCGGCCCCAGATAGACGACGTAGTTCAAGACGCCGGCCAGCATCCCCCACAACAGTGGCGAGGGAACATCAAGCAGCCACATGGTCAGCGCCACGGCCACGCCGAGCCCCGCGTTGATGACGCTGATGGAGATCAGATAGGTGGAAAGACGCGCTTCGATTGTCCGAAACGCCGTCACAATGCAACGCCTGCCTTCACTGTCGGGAGACAGCTGGAGCGCTGCCCTGCGCAGATGCGGGCGCGTCAGCAGAAAGAAATAGAGACTTGCCAGGAACAGGACCACCTGGGCCATGAAGGCCGGTGCGAAATAGAAAACGCTTTCTACCGCGGAGTTGTCATCGACACTCACCTGCATGCCGCCCTTCTGGCCCATGGCACTGCGAAGGTCTTCCTGCAGGCTCGCGACAGACGAAAAGAACCCCTGCCAACTGACCAGTTGCGCCTGCAGCCGTGACCAGATGAGCGGAAGCCTGTCGAGCCAGTCCGACAGCGGCACGACGAAAGCCGCCCCGGCGGTCAGGATCAGAGCGATAAAGACGAGCACCATCCCCCCTGCCGAGAGCCAGCTCGGCACGCCCAGGCGAGACAATCTTTCCATGGGAAGTCCGAAGATCGTGCCGACAACCACCGACAGGAAAACCGGTGCGAAAAACACTTGGGCAAGATCAAGGGAAGCAATCACCACGATGCCACACAGGATGGCCGCGGAGTAGCGGACAACCGGGTCCGATCTGACAGCTTCACCCACTGTGACGGGGGGAACAAGTCCTGTTACTGCGGGTCGGTCTGGCTGCGCTGTCATTACTGTTTGCTCCGGTGGCCGGCAAGAAGGCGCGGCAATTGGTTAGCCGCGCTCTTCGTCACCTCGTGCCTGCGCTGCCAGAAAGGCC
The DNA here is from genome assembly GCF_009363335.1 of Labrenzia sp. THAF191a. GTDB lineage: Bacteria > Pseudomonadota > Alphaproteobacteria > Rhizobiales > Stappiaceae > Roseibium > Roseibium algicola. Next base: position 2,714,721 of record NZ_CP045333.1, on the reverse strand, counting down.
AGACCGCCCAATGCGGCGGTGATCATCAGGCCTTTTGATTTTGTGAGCTGTGGCAGAACGGAAATGGCAGCAGCCAGGCCCAGTCGCTGCGCGGCCTGACTATGCGCCTTGCGTCTTCGGTCCTTGTGCTTCAGGAAGCTGAGCACCGCCACGAAGACCAGTCCCGTTACGGCCATGAAGACGGCAATCAGCAAAGCCGCCATCGCAGGGCCGAACACCGGCGCCAGAAAGGCGCCGGCTGCCACCACGCCGGCCACATAGGCTGTCGCGAAACAGACTGCCGCAATGCCGCCCAACACGGCATTGCGCTTGGCACGGTGAACCATGCCATTGAAGTCTCGCGAAACAGCCCCGAAGGCCAGCGGAAGGGCGCGCAGGAGCATCAGCGGCGCACCAGCGCTGCGATCAGGAAGCCGACACCGGCGGCAATGCCGATCGACTGCAGCGGACGACGGCGCACTTCAGCAACGAAGGCGCGTTCGTAATTCTGCAGCTCAGCAGACAGATCGCTCAAGGCGTCCTGGGACAATTTGGTCAGATCCTGCCCTGCTTCGGCGGCCTTGGTCTTGTATTCATCCGTCTTGCCCGCGCCGTACTTCTTCAAGGAGCCGGCGAGAGAGGCAATATCGCCGCGAATGCGTTCGATGTTTTCCTCGATCTCACGAGCGCTAACGGTGTCATTGGCAGGATTGGCGGTCGATGCCGTGGCAGTCTTCGCAGTTGCCATCTTGTCGCTCCTGTTTTCAATCGCGTGAGGCCCTGATGACGGGCGACACGCATCGCGTGAATGGAATCAAGCCCGGAATTCGGACACTTGGACACCGCGCTGAACCAAATTGCGCGGTCTGGCTTGTAAACGGCCTTGCGCTCATTTGGTTCCAGACAACACAGCATGAATCGTTGCAGCGCCGTCTTCACGGCCGCCTGTCAGCCGCGCAAGGCCTCGATCAGATCGGATTTGTTCATTGAGGACCTGCCGCTGATGTCGAGCTCCTGTGCCCGTTCATAAAGCGCATCCCTGGTCCAGGTTTCATAAGGTGCGGCCTTGCCGCCCTTGCGCGACGGCGCTTGGTGGTCGTTTGCCTGCGCATTGGCAATTCTCGCCGACTTTTCCTTGCTGTAGCCCTTGTCGCGCAGGGCGTCGTAGGTGTCTTCCTTCTTGATGCTGGAGCTGGTTTTGGAAGCCATGCCCGTGTCCTTTCATTTGCTGTTCCGCTGTTTTCGAAAACAACCTCAAATGAAAACGCCGTCTCGCGCGGGATCGTTCCAATATCTTTTCGATAAGAGAGTTTGATAGATAGCTTTATATCGACAGGGTAAAAATGAACTATGCTGCCCGGAAGCTCAGACCCATAAAAAATACAAATGCTATTCTTGAAATAATTTCAGATCACATTTTCCATACTGTCAAAAATCGAAATATTTTCAAAAACATGGAACTGAGCACGAGCTGAAGACTTTTCCTATCGAACGTCCGGGCCACGCTCTTGTCAGCAGAACACCCGGACACATCGATCGCCAATCGAAAGCACGAAAGGAAGAACTATGTCGACGTCTCAGGTTCTGAACATCGAAACCCCGAAGGTCGACCCGATCAAAACGGGTGTTTCTGCCGAGGTGCGCGAACAACTGGCGAAGCATCTCTCGGTCATTCTGGCCGAAACCTACATGCTCACGGTGAAATCGCACCTTTACCACTGGAACGTCGTTGGACCGCTGTTCAAGTCGATCCATGATCTCACCGAAGAGCATTATGAAAATCTCTTTGCCGCGACAGACGACCTGGCCGAGCGCATTCGTGCCCTTGGACACAGGGCGCCGGTCAATGTCGACGAAGGCAAATTGAACCTGACCGTCAGCCTGCCGGCCGGCGGCATGCCCAATGCCTTCGAAATGATCGAGGATCTGGTTCGCAGTCATGAAATGATCGCTGCCGAAATGCGCGACATGGCAGCCTACGCCGGAGACAATAGCGACCCGGTGACAGAGGATCTTCTGACCCAGCGCATCACGTTCCACGACAAGGCAGCCTGGATGCTGAGGGCCGTCATTACCGAATGACCGTTCCTCACCGGCATCCCGGGTAACTTGCAAGACGACAAAGGTCCGTCTGCCGCAAGACGGCAGGCGGCCTTTGGCGTATGCACCAACTCAGTTTCAACCGTGTGATACCATGATCAGCGTATCGAAACGATTTGCCGGGTTCCGGACGCCTGCAAGCGTCCTGGAAGACCGGCACCTGTCGAATGAGCAAAAGCGGACAGCCCTGCTGGCCTGGCGGGCCAGCCTGAGCAAGGCGCCTCGGGCAATTTCTCGGGACGGCCGGTCTCCAGCCGAACTGATCGAAGAAATCGACGAGGCCCTGAAGGCGCTTCGCCGCGAAAAGACTTCGCTCGGCAAAGGGTCATAAAGCTTCGTCGTCGCAGGACATAACACACCTCTATCGGCCCTGCCTGCAGCAAACGGCACGGGTGCCTAAGAAGTTGTCTTCCTGACAGGAAACTCGATGACGCAACTCACGCCTTCCGGAGCGAAGTCGATGGTAACGTCGCCGTCGAGCGCCGGCCCCACCAAACGCTCAAGCAACATCCGCCCGAAGCCGTTGCGCCTTGGCGGCACCACTTCCGGACCGCCACGTTCTTTCCAGACCAGCCTGATCCTTCCGTCTACGGTCGTCCACGACACCGACAATTTCCCCCCGAGCACTGACAAGGCGCCATATTTGGCGGCATTGGTCGTCAGCTCATGCAGGGCAAGGCCAAGGTTCTGGGCCGCATCCGCCGTAATCGAATGCGGATCGCCCTCGATCTCGATCTGGGGGCTCCCCGGGTCGATCGATTGCGCCAGATGCGCCAGCACAAGTTCTTTCAGGTCAGCGCCGTACCAGGACTGTGACACCAGAAGATCATGACTGGCCGCCATCGCCTGGAGCCGTGCGGCAAAACTTTCGACAAAATCCTCGGTGTTGTCCGAACGCGCCGCTGTCTGGCGTGCCATCGCCTGAATGACTGCAAGCAGGTTCTTGGAGCGATGCGTCAGTTCCCGCATGACGAGATGCATCTGGCGTTCGTTTTCCCGCTTGTGGGTCAGGTCGATGGAGATGCCGATCAGGCCGGTGATCCGGCCTTCCTTGTCGCGCGAAGGCTCCATGCGCATGTTGTAGCTGCGATTGACCCCGTTCATGTCCATGTCGAATTCGATGACGGCGCTTTCGCCTGTCTCGAGGACCTTCTTCTTCACCGGAATGAGTTTCAGCTGATCTTCTTCCGGAAACAGCTCATCATCGCTTTTGCCGATGAAGAAATCCGGTTTGAAACCGGGCGACGGATTGACGACATGAATATATTTCAGGTCCAGATCCTGTTCGAACACAGTTGTAAGCGAACCGTCGAGCGCCTTTTCGTAACGCCGGTTTGCCTCCGCGAGTTGACTTGCCAGCGAGGCGAGCCGGATCTCATAGAGATTCTTCTCGGTCATATCGATGGCCGTACACAGCACACCGTCTATGTTGCCGCTGCTGTCGCGTGTCGGATGAACGATCAAGTCCAGCGAAATCGTCCCCGTCTCCTCGCTGTCGAGCGCGAAGAAGGTAGATGCCGTCTCGCCGGTTTCCAGCACCTGGCGCTTGACCGGTTCCAGTTCCGCCGCGGTCTCTTCCGGCAGCAGATCCTGATCGGTACACCCGATCACGTCATCGGCTTCCTTGCCGAACCGCGGATTGTGGATCCACGTGTAGCGCAGATCCTTGTCCTGGGTGAAAACGGAGATGTTGGATCCGGTCAACGCGGTCTCGAACCGCTCGTTGATCCGTCTTATCTCCCGCCGCGATCTGCCGACCTTGTCGGAAAGCTGGAGATTTTCAGCCTTCAGAACATCATTGGCCCGCTCCAGATCCTTGAGCGAGGGAATGGCCAGCAGCATCGGCCGCACCCGCCAGACAACCACTGCTGTTGCCACCGAGACAAGGGCTGTTACCAGCTTGATCAGACCTTGTGCGCCGTAGATCGGCCACCAGAGCGTTACCAGGGCTGTCAGATGGGTCAGCGCACACGCCAGAATGAAGGCGATGAACAGGTAACCGATCTTGCGGGAATTGCCTTGAATGTCCGGACGCTTGCGCAGAAACCCGAAGATCATCAGGGGAATGGCAACATAGGCCAGCGCAATCAGGGCATCGGAGATCGCATGAATCGCCACGAGATCCGGACGCCAGAGCAGGCAGTATCCATGCGGCATGAAGGAGGCCGCACCAAACAGATAGGACACGATTTCAGACATTTCGAATTTGCTCCGTCATCCGGGCATATAAACTTTCACGGCCGTCCCGCATCGGAAAAGCCGCTCCCGCGCCGGTGCGCCAGCAAACAGTCAAAGCTGGCAGCAACCGCAATTCATTCGGAACCTTTGACCTCAGGAACCGTTTTCCAGATGTCAGAAAGACAAGGAGAAAACGACCGATGAATTGGGACCGGATTGAAGGAAACTGGAAAGAATTCAAAGGCAAGGCCATCACCCAATGGGGCAGGCTGACCGACGATGATGTGGATCGTGTTGCCGGCAAACGGACCGAACTCGCAGGTCTGATCCAGCAGAAATACGGCAAGACCCGTGAAGAAGCCGAGCGGGAAATCGATACCTGGATCTCGCGGCACTGATGGAAGAAGGCGGGCACTGCCCGCCTCTTCCTCCCGCTTTGGGATCTGTCGTTATCGCGCACCGAAGGGCAGACGCCGAAAACGGCATCTTGCTTCGCTCTCGTGGAACGAATGCAGTGGAACACGCCCCCTGTGCTCATCACGCAGCGCTGCCCTCAGGCAGCGGCCACCTCTTCCACCCCTTTGAAGAACAGCGCCTGGCTGATCCCCGCCTTCACCGTATTCGGATTGAACGGCTTGGTGATAAGGAACGTCGGCTCCGGCCGTTCGCCTGTCAGAAGACGCTCGGGGAACGACGTGATGAAGATGACCGGAACCGACATTTCGGCAAGGATATCCTTGACCGCATCAATGCCGGACGACCCGTCGGCAAGCTGGATATCGGCAAGCACAAGACCCGGGGTCTGAGCCTTTGCCGCTGCGATGGCATCGCTCGCTGTCCGGGCAACGCTAGTAACGCCATGACCGAGCGACTCAACAATCTGGATCAGATCCATGGAAATAAGCGGCTCGTCCTCGATGATAAGCACATCCGTCTTGGTCTGCCTGTCAATTTCCGCGATCGCATCCTGAACGAGCTGGGTCACTTCCTCTTCGCTACGCTCGATGATGAGGGCGGTCTCGGGAAGCGAAAACCCTTCCAGTGTGGACAGTAACAAGGTCTGCCGGCTTTCGGCCGCCATGGTCGCAAGCCGCTGCTGAGCAGTCTGCTCGAAGATGGAAACCGTCCCGTCATGCGCGGTGGGCGGAACGACGCTTGCGTTCCAAAGGACATGGAAAAGCCGGTAAAGACCGATTTTCACGCCATGAGATGTATCGATAATGGTCTGATCTGCCACCAGTGCCTGCAGGCAGGCCCTGACATAGGCATCGCCACTTTTCTGACTTCCCGCCAGTGCTCTTGCATATCTACGCAGATACGGCAGGAGCGGCGCGATTTCTTCCGAAAGGCTCACGGACATAAATTAGTTCCTCAATAGTTGCCGCCTGAAAGCGGTCGAAGGGCCCGCATCAAGCGCACCCATAAGTTGGAAATGCATTCGGCAAAAAAAAGTTCCATACTCGAGGAACTTTTTTTTTGCCGCCGCGTTTACGTCGCAAATCAGCCTATCGTCGAAGACGCAAATATCGGGAATCTGCCATGGCAAGCAAGCTTAACCCAAGTCGGCCCAACGCCGGATTTGGTGTAATAACACCAGCCGCCGGAGCCAAGTCCAAAGAAGACTGGATCGGCAACCAGCTCAAGAAGGTTTACGACGAGGCCCTATCGGAAGACATACCGGATGACATGATGGACCTGCTGTCCGCCTTGGACGACAGAGGCTCTGACGAGGAGGCCGCCGAATGAACGTCGCAAAGCTCAAGCAGGATCTGGTCGACGCCATACCGCGATTGCGCGCCTTTGCCAGATCGATCAGTGGTGACCGCGACCGTGCGGACGATCTGGTCCAGGAAACCCTGGCAAAGGCGATCGCCAACAAAGACAAGTTCACCGAAGGCACCAACCTCACCGCCTGGCTGATTACCATTCTCCGGAACCAGTATTATTCCGTTGGCCGGAAGATGCAGCGCGAGGTTGCCGACCCTGACGGTGAACACGCCGCCAGCCTGGAAAGCAAACCGCAACAGGCAGGCCATCTGGAACTGAAGGATTTCCTGAGCGCCCTTCAGGTTCTTCCGGACGACCAGCGTGAAGCCCTTATCCTGATCGGTGCCAGCGGCTTTTCCTATGAAGAAGCAGCCGACATCCTCGGCGTGAAGGTTGGCACGGTCAAAAGCCGCGTCTCCCGTGCACGCCTTCGTCTGGATGACCTCATGAACGGGACCGAGAAATTTGAACGGTCCGAAATCGCCGCCGCCGAATCCGCCTCCCTGATCAGGGACGCCCTGTCCGTCTGATCATTCTCATCCACACCGGAACCTTTCCGCTTCTGCGTCCGTCACAGGCCGGCGCACTGCATCCGGTGTGATCAGGCAAGCCGGTTGGCGCACGACAGCTAACAATGACCGGCAGAGTTCCATCGACGATGGAACTCTGCCGGTTTGAGGGGGAACGGGAATGGATCTGGCCTATCGGGAAAATGCCCGCGAACAAGCCCTCGTCCGTCTGGCCAAGGGCTTTCTGTTCATCCCCGTCTGCATCACACTTCTGGGGGCCGTGCTCGCATTTGCGGCCTTCCTGATCGATGACCTGCAACTCCTGACCGGTGTCTTCGACTTTTTCGGCTACAGCTCCATCAGCATCGATGGTGCCCGCTCGGTCCTGTCGACCATTGCCGGCGCGATGATGTCGGTGATCAGCCTTGTCTATTCCCTGACGCTGGTCGTATTCACACTCGCCGCGGGCAATATTTCGGCCCGCCTGCTGGAAACCTTCGCCAGCAACAGAACCACCCAGATTACCATCGGTCTTCTGGGCGCGACCTTCCTTTATTCCATGCTTGTCCTTTTCGGTGTCGACGACACCAAGGATCTCCGGTTTTCCGTCATCCTCTCGATAATCCTCGCCTCCAGCAGCTTTTTCTGGCTGGTCTATTTCGTCAACGACGTTGCCGGCCGTATCCGGGTCGACGCCGAAATCGGCCGCATTCATGCAGCGCTGCGATCCTCGATCGACGAGCTTCTGGCGCACGAACCGCGTGAAAAGCCGAATGACCGCGAGGAGATACCCGACCTGCCGGTCTGCACCTTCAAAGCCGTGCGCAGCGGCTACATCACCTTCATCGACAGCGAACGGCTGATAGACATCGCGAAGTCTCTCGACGGTTTCATCGAAGTGTCCGTCATTCCCGGAACCTACGTCATCGAAGGCATGCCGATCGCAAAGGTGCGCACGGAGACCGAAGACCCTGATCTGAAATCCTTGCGCGGCACCTTCAAGATCGAAAAGGCCCGGGCTCCCGAAGGGGATATCCAGTTTTCGGTCCACCTGATGGTGGAGATCGCGCTGCGTGCGCTCTCCCCCGGCGTCAACGACAGCTACACCGCGATCAGCGCGATCGATCACCTGTCGGCCTCCGCCGCGCGGATCCTGCAGCGCGGCGCCCCCAGCTCGCTCATCACGGATGACGACGAGACCCCTCGCCTGTGGTTGACGATCCTGGAAGTGCACGATCTCCTGGACACGGCGATCAGTCCGCTCAGGCAGGCGTCAAGAGGCAACATCCTGGTGCTCGACCACCTCATTTGCGCTTTGGAAAAGGCGTCCCTGGTCTGCCGCAAGGAGCACCTGCACCTTGTCTCGAGGCAGCTGTTCAATATAGCCCAGGATGCAGTTTTCTCGATCCAGAGCAGACCGGACAGGCAACAGATCGCCCGACGGCTCTGGACTGCGCGCAATACGCTGCGCATTCAGGCAGAGGCCCGCTAGCCACTGGATGCCTGCCGGCAAGCCCGCTGCATCAACTATATCATTGAACGAGGAAAACGCTGTCTTGTCAGGCGTTTGACGTCGCCTGAATGCCTGTTGGGGAAGGCACAAAAAAGGGCGCCGAAGCGCCCGTTTTGTTCTCGTGTCAGACCCTGCGGCCTCTGATGGCATGTGCGACTGCCGAAATCAGGAACAGCGCAATGGCGACAAAGAAGATCAGTTTGGCAATGGAAACCGCAGTACCGGCAATACCGCCAAAACCAAGTACGGCTGCAACAATAGCAACCACCAAGAACAACAATGCCCAGGAAAGCATAGCAACCTCCGATATTTGAGATACGGAGATGAAACGCCTCGTTTTCGAAATCGTTCCCAATAATTTTGAAATTTATCTCGAAAACTTCAAGACCACTGCAGGGAACCTTCTTCGCGCCCGGCCGTTTCCGTCACAGTCACCAGCATCGGAGATCTGTCATGGAATATGGAATTGTCGGCCTGTTGATCCTCATCCTGGACGTCTACGCGATCATTCAGGTCCTCGGAAGCGGCTCCTCCACCGGGGCAAAGCTGCTTTGGGTTCTCGGGATCCTGATTTTCCCGGTCGTTGGCTTCATTGTCTGGCTGCTGGCCGGTCCGAAAAGCGCGGGAAAACTCGCCTGATTTTTCGCGTCACGGCTTCGCGCAATGTCAGGCGCAGCCGTGACGCCTTCTCCCGGAACTTCCCGAAAGTTCAACCATTTACCTACTGCACTTTCAACTTTTCAGAACACGAAAGGGAGTTGCTGAAATGCTTCGCCATCTACTCGCCACCACCGCAATCGTAGCAGCCATTTCAACGGCGGCTGTTGCCGGTGAGACCGCTGCGATGAAAGACGGCGGTCAGGCCGGTGCAAGTGATGACACCGGCGTATACGAATTCGAACTCCACACTCTTGCACCGGATACCACCACCGGCATTCTCGCCACCAACATGGTCGGCAAGCCTGTGGTGACCAGCAGAAATGCTGAAGGGGAAGAAATCGGCGACATCAACGACGTGGTCTTCGGCCGCGACGGCTCCGTGCATGCGGTGATTGTCGGTGTCGGCGGTTTCCTCGGCATCGGCGAAAAGGAAGTCGCCCTCGATTTCGCCCGCCTCAACTTCGTGGCTGGTGAGGACAAACGGCTCATCGTCGTCAGTGATGTCTCGCGCCAGGAACTGGAAGCGGCAACCGCCTATGAGCGCCCGGATTACATCCCGTACTGGATGACGACGGAAGGTGCGCGCGAGCAAATGGACAAGGTCACTGAAAACGCCAAGTCCACCTATGAGACCGTGCGCAAGGAGGCCATCGACCCCGCAAGACAGCAGCTGGATGACGCCATGTCCGACGGCTGGACTGAGGAAAAGACCGAGGTCGATGCAACCAGCGTGTCCACGGACGAGCTGATCGATTCAACGGTCTACACCAACCAGGACACAAACATCGGTGAAGTCGCCGAGGTCCTGATCGGCAAGGACGGCAAGGCCCAGGCTGTTGTCATCGATGTCGGCGGTTTCCTTGGCTTCAACGCAAAGCCGGTTGCCGTTGCCTTCAACAGCCTGAAGATGTTCGAAACGGAAAACGGCGACCTTCTGGTCACCGCCCCCTTCACCAAGGAACAGCTTGAGAATGCGCAGACCTATGAGCCTGCCACCTACAAGGCCAATCCGGATGCGGTTCTGCTGAAAGGCTGAACGGCTATCTGAAAGACACCAAGGAAACGGGTCGCTTCGGCGGCCCGTTTTTTTGCGTACCCAGGGGTCATGGCTCTACCTGTAAGGATGAGCTGGCTTCATGGCGCATGGGTTGTCTTCAAGGTGGAAGGACAAGGGAAAAATGTGTCGAGAAGCTCTCAGGCAAGCCAATAAACGACAGTGGCGACCGCTGCCAAGGCCACCATCAGCCCCACCAGCGTCACGATGCCATCGCGCACCAGCAACCCGAGGCTCAGGAGAAGTATTGCCGAACCGGGCAAGGCGACAGCAAAGGGCAACAGGGTGGCGGGATAGACAAGAACAGACAGAAAGATGCAAAACGCCGCGACGATCCGGCTCGCGGTTTCGCCGGCGAAGATGGCCAGGCGCTGCCCGAGGTAACCGTCGGCGCGTTCGGCATAGGGGGTGAGCTTGTCGATGATCGACTTCACCTTCTGCTTGGGAAACCCGCGATTGCGCACGAAAGACGGTAACCAGATCGAGGTTCTGCCAAGGACAAGCTGTCCCGCCACCAGAAGCGTCAATGTTGTGAGAACAATCGGGACACCTGGTATGGCCCCGATGGGAGATATCATCACAAGGGCCGGCAGAAACAGAAGAGGCCCCGCCGCACGGCTGCCGGACGCATTCAACAACGAGCCGACATCGGCGCGGCCTTCCTTTTCAATTTCGTCTTCCCAGCTTGTAAGAACGCCCTTGATTGTCTCCGACTGACCTGTCGCCATCCGGGTATCCCTCCAGTTCGCATTATCGTCGGACGTGCCACATTTTTCCGGCCAAACCTGCGTCCGAAAAAGCAAAAAGGGCCGGCAAAGCCGACCCTTCTTGACGTTATGTCACTGTGTTCACTTGATCGCTTCCAGTGACATCCGACTGACACCCACCGTGATGTTCGTGCCCGTCTGGCTTTCGACACTGAGCGGGTTCAGCGCAATCGACTTGTCGAAACCGCCAATAAGGGCATTGGCCTTGATACCCGCACCAAGGCTGGCACCTGCGGTCACGCCGGCATATTCACCTTCAAGAGCGCCCACCTCCAGGTCGGCAGTCGGTGCAACGACGCCCCATATCAGCGTGGCCGAGTCGGTGGTCCCGATATCAAGCCCGTATTCGCTTACGGTCGCCGTGTAGTAGCTGGCAGGGCCGTCACCGACCCGGTCGAAGGTGCAGTTCATGACGGCCTTGGAACCGACGATGAAATTGGTTTCCTGCTCGACAACGCATGTCAGTTTGCCAACTTCGACGCCAGCAGGCTTGTCCTGGGCCATCACAGGGGTCGCAAGAAGCGTTGCTCCCGTCAGGGTCAGGGCGAGTTTGGTAAACCGTTTCATCAATGTCTCCTTCGTGTATGTGGCCTCCGGATTGCTCCGGTCCGCCTTCATCACGGTGGAAACGTCTGCATGGTCCGTCAGTTCCAAAATAATTCTGCTCTTGTCCCCTCAGCGCATGGCCATCGGCAGATAAAGCGCAATCTGCGGCAAGGCGATCAGCGCCGCGACCATGGCCAGCATCGCCAGCACATAGGGAATGGCTCCCAGCATCACCTCGGCTATGGATCCGCCGCGTCGCGCACTCTGGACGACGAAGAGATTGAGCCCCACCGGCGGTGTGATCAGCGCCATCTCGATCAGCACGATCATCAGGATACCGAACCAGACCGGATCATATCCCAGGCTGATGACGATCGGCACAACGATCGGAATGGTAATGACCATCAGCGACAGGGTCTCGATGAAGAAACCAAGCACGATATACATCGCGACGATCACCAGCAGCGTCTGCAGGGGACCGAAGCCGAGCCCCTCCAGAAAGCCGCGCAATTCCTGCGACAGGCCGGCAGCCGAAAGCGTGAAGTTGAGAAACGACGCCCCGATAACCACCAGCATGATCATCGCCGTGACCCGCACTGTGCCGATCAGCGCTTCGCCGATCATGCGTGTGTTGAGCCCACCGAAAAGCGCGGCAATCGCCAGCGCTCCGGCAACCCCGACAGAGGCTGCTTCGGTCGGCGTCGCCCAGCCCTTGTAGATCGAGCCGATGATGGCACTGAACAGAAGAATGATCGGCAGCAGATCTGCGAGCCCGAGTGCCATTTCCCGCAAGGGGAACGTCCGCCGTGCCCCGCCGAGCTTCGGATTGACCAGGCAAACAAGCGCAGTCACTGCCAGAAAGGCCATCGCCAGCAGGATGCCGGGCAGAAGCCCTGCCAGAAAAAGCTGCGGGATCGAGGTCTGTGTCAGAAAACCGTAGACGATCAGGTTGATCGACGGCGGGATCATGATGCCGAGCGTGCCTCCGGCGGCGATCGCACCGGAAAAGAGCTTCTGGTCGTAGCCCAGCCGATCGGCCTGCGGCATCGCCACCGTCGCCACCGTGGCAGCGGTCGCCACCGACGAGCCGGACGTGGCCGAGAACATGGTGGCGGTTGCCACATTGGCATGCACCAGCCCGCCTGGCAGCCAGGAGACCCAGCGGTCGAGCGCCGAGTAGGTGCGTGCGGCAATGCCGGTGCGCACCAGGATCTCGCCCAGCAGCACAAAGAACGGAATGGCGATCAGCGCCGCATTTTCCGACGTCGACCAGACCATCGACCCGAGACCGCGTGTCAGCGGAAAGGCGCTGAAGAACTGATCGATACCGAACCCCAGCAGGAACAGCACGATGCCGACAGGAATTGAAAGGCTGAGGAGCCCAAGTAGGCCGACGGAAACGAAGGAAAGCATCAGGCCGTCTCCCCTTCCGGAAAGGCACCGATCGCCTGCTCGGATTTTGCAAATTCACCGCGCAGGACCAGCAGTACACCGGCAACAAAGGTCAGCCATGCGGTAACCGCGAACCACACCCACCCGGCAAACCAGGGCAATTGCACAAGGGCGAGCGGGGTTTCCAGGGGGGTGTTCGCCCTTGAGGAATTGCGCAGGGTCGTCTCCACCACCGGCCAGCACTTCAGCGCGACGATGGAGACGGTCGAGGACAGGGCGAAGATCGACAGAAGATCCAGCACCGCCCGCCATTTTGGCAGTCCAACCGAACGGCGTAGGAAATCGATCCGGATATGCGAAAGTTCGCTCAATCCGAAAGCCATGCCCCAGGCCGTGCCGATGGCCATCACGTAGCCGGAGATTTCGTCGGTGCCGCCGAAGGAGGCACCGACACGGCGGAGACAGATATCAATCAGAACAAGACCTGCACAGGTGAGGAACAGAACGCCGACCGAAATCGCTATCGCCCGGTTGATCCTCGACAGGATTGACAGGAGTTTCTCCGCCACCTCGATGTCTCCCGGGCTTAGTTGGTCTTGATCTGCACACCGACGACGGCGCCGACGCTGTCGTTCCAGCGCGCAGCCCAGTCGCCACCGGCTCGCTCTGCCCATTCGGGCAGAACATCGGTTTCCAGGATCTGGCGTGCGCGCTCGATGTCACCGTCGCTGGCTTCGACCAGAACCATGTCCCGCACGTCGCCCGAAGCGCATTCGCCCTTGCCGGTCAGGCAGGCGATGTCATTGGTCAACGCACCCTCAGCCGATGCCCATGCGGGGGCTTCGAACTTCTCGGCAATTTCCTTTTCGATCAAAGCCCGGGTCTCGCCGGACAGAGCGTTCCACTTGTCGAGATTGATCGCCGTCACCACCGGGTCCCAGCCGCCAAGCGGGATCGGCAGAAGATGCGTGCTGACTTCCCACCAACCGGCGCTGTAGCCCGAGCCTGCCCCGGTCACGGCACAATCAACCACGCCTTTCTGCAGTGCACCCGGCACCTCGGAAAAGGCAACCGTAATGCCTTCTGCTCCGAGCGCTTCCAGGAACTTGGCCGTCATGCGCCCGGATGCACGGATCTTCTTGCCCTTCAGGTCGTCCAGCGAGCCAACTTCAGCGTTGCAGAACACCACCTGCGGCGGATAGGGCGCAATGGCAAGCACCTTGGAATTGAAGCGTTTTTCGAAGATCTCCTCGACCATCGGCCGGGCGGCATCGACCGCGGCATGAGCCTTGTCGGCAGACATGGCCACCAGCGGCACATCGAGACCTTCCAGTTCCGGTGCATCGGCAACTGCATAATCGCCCACCGTCATGCCGACGTCGAAAACACCCTGGCCGAGCAGGCGGAACACTTCGCCAACGCCGAGGTTCATCTGGTTGTGAGTGGTGACGGTTGTGCTGATGGTACCGCCGGATGCTTCAGGCAAGGCGGTCTGCCAGAACGGCGCCTCGTAGTCCTGGTGCAGAGGCAGGCTGGACCAGCTGCCGACGACCGACAGGTCTTCCGCAGCGGCGGCCGAGGACATGGCGACACCGGCCATTAGGAAAGTCATAATCTTTTTCATGTGTCCACTCCGTGAAGGTTCGAGCTTACAGCGTCTTTTTTGTTATGATTGGAATTTCAGCGTCATCCGGGATGTCCGTGATCAGCATGTGTCCCGGTTTGTGGGTAATCAGCAGCGGCAGGGCAGCGTTCTGGATGATGGCTTGCGGCGTCACTCCGCAAGCCCAGAAGACGGGCGTGTAACCGGCCAACACCGGCACCGCATCGCCCCAGTCCGGATTGTCGAGATCGGAAATGCCGATGGCCGCTGGATCGCCGATATGGACCGGTGATCCGTGCGCCAGCGGAAAGCGGGCCGAAATGGCAACCGCGTCCCGCACCCGCTCATCCGGGATCATACGCATGGAAACCACCATCGCTCCCCGGAACGGCCCTGCCGGTGTCGTTTCCAGGTTCGAGCGGTACATCGGCACGGTGACATTGTTTGAAATGTGCCAGAGGTCGATCCCCGCCTCGATTAGCGCATGTTCGAAGGTGAAGGAACAGCCGAGCGCAAAGGCAACGAGATCATCGGACCACAAGGCGCTTATGTCCGTCACCGAGCCTTCCAGCCGGCCATCGCGATAGATGTTGTAGGCGGGTACGTCGGTACGAATATCCAGGCAGTGTCCCAGGGTGAACAGGAGGGGGTTTCCCGTGTCTGACGCACCGATCAGCGGACAGGGTTTGGGATTGCGCTGGCAGAAGCGCAAGAAATCCAGCGCATAGGCTTCCGGAATGATCGCCAGATTTGCCTGAAGCAGGTTCTTGCCGAGCCCCGCCGTGTGCGAGCGATAGCTGCCGGACCTTATCTGCGCACGAAGCGTCTCGATGTTTTCCTGCCGAAGGGTTTCATAAGATTGCAGCACTGGGGCTCTCCTCCATTGGAGAAAGGCTCCCGCATTGCGGTTATAAACTCAAATTGAATGATTTTAGCAGATCTTATAAATAATTTTTATAGCCAGAGTAGGCGACCGCAACCTCCAGCGCCTTCTTCGCAGCAGCCGCCACGATGTGGCTGCGCGGGTCACCGAGATAGCTCGCCGAAAATCTCAGGGCATCCGGTACCCATCCCGGATCGAACTCGACGATGCTTCCTCCCTCGACATAGGGCCGTGCCAGCGCCCTCGGCAGTGCCGCGACCCCGAGCCCTGCTTCCACCAGCCTGAAACAGGCAGACAGAGACGATGACGGGAACATCTGCACGTCCGGTGCAACCCGTTCGAACAACAGTGTTTTCAGCTCGCGGTAAGGCCGCGTGTGCCGGGCGTAGGTAATCACGGGTTTTTCCCGCAAAAGCGCCTCGGCATGCGCTCCTTCGGCCGGACTGTCCGCCGCCACATACCAGCCGAGGTCGAAACCGGGCAGCTCGATATTGTCGACCGAATATTCCGAAATCGGCCCCAGCAACAGGGCCAGATCGATTTCCCGGTCGAGCAAACCGGAGCGCAGGTTCACCGAGATATCAACGTTGATTTCCACGATCAGGCTGGGAAAATCGGCCCGCAGCGCGGCAACCAGATCCGGCAGCCAGCACTGTGCAATGGTTTCCGAGGCTCCAATGCGCAGATGCCGGTCAATCCCCTCACGGGAGACCACCGTCTCCTCGACCTTGTCCGACAGACGTTCGAACTGCTCGGCAAATGTCTGCAGCAGCTCGCCGCGCTTGGTCAGCTTCAGCCTGCCGGGAGAGCGTTCAAACAGCTCGGTTCCCAGCGCCTCTTCCAGCCGTTTGATCCGCGTCGTCACCGCCGGCTGCGTCAGGTTCAAACTGCCTGCGGCCTTGTTGACGCCGCCATGGCGGACAACGGCCAGAAAGGCCCTCAGCTGATCGAGATTGAGCGGATGCATGCAACGTCCCGGCGTGATCGGTTTGAGCTACATTGCGCGAAGCTGCGGACATTGAAAAGGTTTCGGGAAAAGACCGGCGTGCAAAAGCAGAACGAGAGAGAACCTCATCCCCGGCCTTTTTCGCGAGACATTGCTGCCCCAGGGCTCGTTGAAGGAAAGAGTTTCGTTACAGTTTAGGCTCAGGCGCTCAGCGCCAGTTCGGGCCCTGCAAGCACTTTCCCTGCAAGCCGCCTGATCCGCTCAGGGTCAGGATGGAGGTCAGCCTTTTCTGCCTTGCGTGCCCACAGGACCTTCAACAGCGTCTTGCTCGTCAGTTTCATGAAGTCATGGGCAAGGGCTGCCGGGTCCTCGCTCTGCAACACCCGGTCCCTCACCAGGCACCAGTTGGCAACAACCTCGCCCAGTTGCGGGTAAATCTTGTCGTTCCGCAGACATTCGTCCCGCAGGAATTCCTCGAATGCCTTGCTTTCCTTGCCTGGCAGCAGACGCGTGACCAGTGCTCTTTCATGAATGGCGTTGGCACCTTCATAAATCGCGGTGATCCGCACATCCCGGTAGCACTGTTCCAGGAAGTATTCCTTCAGATAGCCGTACCCGCCGAGCACCTGCATGCCAAGCTCCGTTGCCTGCATGCCGGCTTGCGTGCAGTAAGCCTTCGCGATCGGTGTCAGGAATTCCGCCAGCGCCCGGTTCTCGCCTGCCTCAACCGTGACCAGCGCCAGATGCGCGATTGCTCGTCCGCCAAGGGCAAGGGTATCGATCTCGTCCAGCATGCGACGTACGTCGGCATGACCATCCAGCGTCACTGGCTTGCCCGCGGCATCCCGGCCCTGCTTGCGTTCCGCCGCATAGGTGCTGGCGATATCCGCAGCGCGGGCGGCATGAGCAACACCCTGCAAGGCCACGTCCACGCGGGCATGGTTCATCATCGTGAACATCGCCTTCAGGCCTTCGCCTTCCCGGCCGACCAGTTCGGCGACGGCGCCGTCGAAAGCAAGCTGGCAGGTGGGCGAAGCATGCAGACCCATCTTTTCCTCAATACGGGTAACGGTTACCGCATTGCGGCTGCCGTCCGCGCGGGTGCACGGGCATAGAAACAGCGACAGACCCTTCACGCCGTCGTCTGACGTGCGGGCCAGCACCAGGTGATGGATCTTCTCGCTCATGTTCTGATCGCCGCCGGAGATGAAGATTTTCTCGCCGCTGATTGACCAGCCATCGCCACTCTGCACAGCCCGGCAACGGATGCGGGAAAGATCGGATCCCGCATCCGGTTCGGTCAGGCACATGGTGGCAAGTGCCTCGCCGGAGGCAAATTGCGGGATCACGCGCGCTTGCTGATCTTCCGTGCCAAAGGCCAGCAGGGTGCGGGCGGCACCCGCAGCAAGGCTCGTCACCATCTGCAGACTGTGGTTGGCGCCGGTGAAGATTTCCGAGGTGATCGCAAGTACGCCTGCATCAAGCCCCTGCCCGCCAAGTGCTTCCGGGATCGTCAATCCCGGCCAGCCCTGTTCCGCATAGGCGGCATAGGCTTCGCGGAACCCGTCCGGCATTTGCACCCGTCCGTCCACCAGCCGGCAACCCTGGCTGTCGCCCGGTTCGTTCAACGGGGCCAACTGCTCTTCTGCAAAGGCAGCAAAATGACCGCCGATCTCGGCGGCAAGATCCGCATCGAAGTCCGGCAGATCGGCTGCCCCGGCAACATGGGTCAGGCAGAACAGGATATCGTCAAGCGGTGCGGCAAAGGGTTTCATGGCTACAGGCTTTCAACAGATACTCAATCGGATATTCGCTTTGTATTCCCCCTCATCCTGAGGAGGACCTTCAGGTCCGTCTCGAAGGATGGGCCGCTTGCGCCGGAGATTGCCGCCCATCCTTCGAGACGGGCTGTCGCCCTCCTCAGGATGAGGAAGCAGCCGGACAAAGGCTTCTGGCAAAGAGGCGTCCAAGGCCAAGTTGTTGCTCCCTCACCCCACCCGAAACAAGGACACAAGCACGGCGGAGGCAAGACGCCGGCCGGTGCCGACGAAGAGAGTATTGTTGACCCAGTCATAACGCGGGTCTCCCGTCTCCAGCCTCGCCGCCGTGCGGAAGTAATAGAGTGCAGGGTCGACATCCTCGCCGCGGGCAAGCGCTTGCAGCACGTCCGGCGGACCATGACGAACCCCCTTGTTGATGATCTCGATCACCGCGCCGTCTTCAGTCTCGAAGGCATAACGGGTGTCGATGTCGGCCGCACCGTCCGCCAGGATCGTCTGCCAGTCGGCGCCCATGTCGAGCACCGTTCCGGACACCTGACCAGACACCCGGCCACCGACAATCGGGATGATCCGCCGCGTTCCCGCTCTGCCCTGCCCCATCTCCCGGACAGGGCCAAGTTCGACCTCAAGATCGCAGAAATGGGTGAGCTCCGGAGTGATCATGCCAGCCCCAGCAGCCTTGCCGCATTGCCCTTGATGATGTCCGGCCGCAGCTCGTCCTTGATGGCGATCTTCTCGAAATCCGCCAGCCAGCGTTCCGGTGTGATCATCGGCCAGTCGGAGCCGAACAGCACCTTCTTCTTCAAGATCGAATTGCAGTATTTCACCAGGATTTCCGGGAAATACTTCGGCGACCAGCCGGAAAGGTCGATATAGACGTTCGGCTTGTGCTGGGCGACCGCCAGGGCTTCCTCCTGCCAGGGGAAGGACGGGTGCGCGAGGATGATCTTCATGTCGGGAAAATCGACCGCGACATCGTCCATATACATCGGGTTGGAATATTTCAGCCGCATGCCGTTGCCACCGCGCATGCCGCTGCCGACACCTGTCTGGCCGGTATGGAAGAGCGCGATGGAGCCTTCTTCCGCAATCGCCTCGTAGAGTTCGTAGGCCATGCGGTCGTTGGGGTAAAAACCCTGCATCGTCGGGTGGAACTTGAAACCCTTGATGCCGAAATCCCTCATCAGACGCCGCGCCTCGCGCGCACCCATCTTGCCCTTGTGCGGATCGATGGAGGCGAAGGGGATCAGCACATCGTCGTTTTCGGCGGCAAGCTCCGCCACTTCCTCGTTCTTGTAACGGCGGTAGCCGGTCTCGCGTTCGGCATCGACCGGAAAGATTACCGCCGCAATGTTCTGTTCGCGGTAATGAGCTGCCGTTTCCGGTACGGTCGGCGGATGGCTCCAGGGCGCGCGGAAGTATTTCGCCATCGTGGCCTGCAAGTCGTCATAGCCATCGTCGGAATGACAACCGCAGGGTTCTTCGGCGTGAGTGTGGATGTCGATGGCGCGAACCTTGGTGATGTCGACCATTTCAAGCGCTCCTCAATCAGAGTGTGACCACAGCAGGGTCATCGTCGGTGTAAAGCCGTTCCAGCAGGGCCTCGCGGCGCGCCAGAACCTTTCGGATGTTCAGATTGCCCTTGGCGGTCATCTCGCCTTCGGGCATGGAAGCCGGCTGAGACAGCACGATGGCGCGGGACACCAGTGTCGAGCTGCCGCTGATCTCGCGGGCGCGCGCCGAAAGCCGGCGGTGGATTTCGCCCTGCAGCAGCTTGCAGCGGAAAGCTCCGTCATCATCGTTGAGGTCAAAGCCTTCCCGGGTCAGCTCCGCAACATTCGGGAAGATCATAACCCCGATCTGCTTCCGATCGGCGCCGGTGATGATCAGGTCTGCGGCAAGCGGTGCGAGACGGGACAGCATGTCCAGCTTCAGTTGCGCCGCCCGCACCCAGGTGCCGGACTGCAGCTTGAAGTCTTCCGATATCCGGCCGTCAAAGCGCATGCCCTTGTTTGCGTCTGCCGGATCAAGAAACAGCATCGCATCCCCGGTGATGAAGAACCCTTCTTCATCGAAGGCCGCGGCGGTCTTTTCAGGATCGTTGAGATAGCCGGGCATCACGTTGGGGCCCTTCACCCGGACTTCGCAGCGCATGTCCGCATCAGGCAAAAGCTTGACGGTGACGCCGCTCACCGGAACACCGACAATGCCGGAGTGCGGTGCAGGTTCCTGCTGCATCAGGGCCGAGGGCGCTGTTTCGGTCAGTCCCCAGGAAGACGTCATCAAGGGCACCTCGCCCTTGACCTCCATCGCCATGCGCTCAAAGCCGGACCAGACTTCCTGCGGCAGGGAGGCACCTGCATAGAAGATCAGGTCCAGATCCTCGAAGAAGCGCTGACGCAGGTCCGCGTCCGCTTCCAGTGCCTTCAGCAGCATGCCGAAGCCAAGCGGCACGTTGAACACCAGCGTGCCGGTCTTCAACGACAGGTTCTCCACCGTCCGTTCGAACAGGCCCTTCACCGGCTTGCCGTCGTCAATGTAGAGACTTCCACCGTTGGCCAGCATCATGTTGAAATTATGCGAGCCGCCGAAGACGTGGTTCCAGGGCAGCCAGTCGACGATCACCGGCGGGCGCTTGCGCAGGAACGGCATGGAGTCGGCAAGCTGGGCCTGGTTCACGCACATCATCCGGTGGGTGGTCAGAACGCCCTTCGGGCTGGAGGTCGAGCCGGAGGTCATCAGGATCTTGCCGACCGTATCCGGCGTGACGGCCGCGAAAGCGCTGTCGACGTCGACGCTGCCGTCTCCCTTCAGAAGATCGGCGAAGGCGGTAACGTTCCGGCTTCCCGGGCGGCTGGCGACAATCTCGACCGACGCAAGATCTTCCAGGTTCAACGCTTCGCCGTATTGGTCCGCATCGACCACATAGGCCATTTTCGGCTTGATGAGGCTGATCGCCTCGCGCAGGCGGCCATGGGCACCGTGAATGAGCGAATACTGCTCGGCCACCGGCACCACCGGCACTCCGACATACTGTGCGGCAAGCGCAAGAATGCCGTGATCGACACCGTTGCCGGACATGATCAGGATCGGCGTATTCGCCCCCATGCCCCTTGCCAGGAGCGCGGCACCGATCGCCCGCACTTTTTCCAGGATGCCCGCATAGCTTTCCTCGCGCCAGCCGGCACCGCTGCGTTCGGCCAGAAACACCCTGTCCGGTGCTTCCTTCGCCCATTGGTGCAGCCAGTCTCCCGTCCGCTCGGCCACCGGGCTCAGCGGATAGGTGGACTGCAGCAGAATGCTGCCATCCGGACGGTCTTCCCGCTCGACCGAGTGGCGCAGAAATTCCGTGGTGCGCTTCATGATCGTCTCCTCCCGAAACTTCATGTCAGTCTTCCCGTTGGCGGTTGCTTTCAATCAGTTGCATCACCTTGGTGGCGACACTCAATGCGTCCTTGCTGATACCGTTGAGCAGCATCTTCTCGTGCTCCATGACCGCGGCGATTGCCTTTTCACACAGCCGGCGACCGGCCAGTGTCGCCTTCAACGCATAGGCCCTGCGGTCACTCGGCAACCGGTCACGGATGATCAGGTCACGCCGCTCCAGTTCGTCGACAATCACGACCAGGTTGGGCCGTTCGATATCCATGGCCTCGGCCAGTTGCGACTGGCGCAGGCCCGGGTTGTCGACGATCAGCACCAGGGCGGTATAGGTCAGCATGCGCAGGTCGAACGGCTTCAGGGTGCGGCTCAGGTCCGACTGGATGACGTTGAACGTCCGCTTCATCTGATAGCCGTAGAGCGCGCGCAGGGTCCTGTCGCTGACGTTGACAATTCCGGTCTCGCTCTCCGGTTCCATCGCGGTTTTCCTCATGAGATCACCTGAAGGTCGGGTTGCGCTTTTCCAGGAAGGCGGCAAGGCCTTCCAGCGCGTCCGGGCTGGTCTGCGTAATGGCGGCGCACAGGCTCTCGGTAAAGAGACCGTCCGTCTTGGACATGTCCGCAATGCGCGCCAGCGCCTGGATCATGATGTAGTTGGACAGCGGCGCGTTGGAAGCGATCCGGCCTGCCAGGTCCTGTGCCTTGGCCAGCGCCTCTCCCTCGCCGACGGTGTAATGAGCAAGGCCCAGACCCAGGCCTTCGTCCGCATTGTACTTGCGGCCGGTCAGCATCATCTCGGTCATCCGGTCCGCGCCCAGTATGCGGCCCACGCGCACGGAAGCGCCACCACCGACGAAGATGCCCCGGCGGCCTTCCGGCAGCTGGAAGAACGCGGAGGTTTCGGCAACGCGCACATGGGTGGCACTGGCCAGTTCCAGACCGCCGCCGATGACGGCGCCGAACATGGCGGACACCACCGGCAATCCGCCGAACTGGATCCGGTCCATCACCTGGTGCCAGCCACGCGAATGGCGCATGGTTCCTTCCGCGTCGCGGGCCACATGCTCGGACAGATCAAGGCCGGAGCAGAAATGCCCGGCCGTGCCGGTGATGACCACGGCCTTCACCTCGGCGGGCGGAGACAGGAAAAAGCCGTCAATGGCTCCAAGCAGCTCGTCGCACATGGCGTTGCGCTTGTCCGGACGGTTCATGGTCAGGGTCGCGACGCTGTCGGAAATCTCAATTTTCAGGATCGGTTCTGTCATCGGTGTCTCCTCAGCGCGGCGGCAGGCGCACGGCGCCATCCAGGCGGATGGTCGTGCCGTTCAGGAACGGGTTGGTCACGATGTGCCCGGCAAGCAGGGCGAATTCCTCCGGCTCGCCAAGACGTGGCGGGAACGGAATGTTGGCAGTGATCTTGGCTGAGACCTCTTCCGGCAGGCCTTCCATCATCGGCGTTCTGAACAGGCCCGGCGCAATGGCCATCACGCGGATGCCGTGCTGGGCAAACTCCCGCGCTGCCGGCAGACACATGGCAGCAATGCCGCCCTTGGACGCCGAATAGGCAGCCTGGCCCAGCTGGCCGTCCTCGAAGGCGACCGATGCCGTATTGACGATCACGCCTCGTTCGCCGTTTTCCAGCGGCTCCACGTCCATGAGGCGTCTTGCGGCATGGCTCATGACATTGAATGTGCCGAAGAGATTGACCTTCAGCGTCTTTTCAAACGTATCGAAGGAGAGCTTGCCTTCCCGGCCGACGATGCGCGCGGCAAAGCCGACGCCCGCGCAGTTGACGACAGCGCGCGGCGTTTTACCGAGCAACCCGATGGCTTCGTCGAGGGCAGCGCCTACGGCTGCCTCGTCGCTGACGTCGGCCTGAACGGCGAAGCCGCCGATTTCTTCCGCCACAGTGCGGGCCCGGTCGATATCGAAATCGAGGATCGCAACTTTCGCGCCCTGGCTCGCAAAATGACGGGCCGTCGCGGCCCCGAGGCCACTGCCGCCACCTGTCACGAAAGCCGCTTGTCCGGATATCAGCATGGCACAGCCCCTGAATTGGTTTTAGTCATCATTGTTATATCTCATACCTATTTTGATACACCGAAAGGGCGCACTCCTTCCGGCTGGGTTAGCCAGCCAGAAGGAACAGGGTGATTGACGGAAAGAGGACCAACAGGATCACGCGGACTATGTCGGACGTTACGAACCAGAGAACCGCCTTGTAGGTCTCCTTCATCGGCGTCGACCGATCCATCGCATTGATGATGAAAAGGTTCATGCCGACGGGTGGTGTAATCAGCCCCACCTCGACAACGATCAGCACCAGGATACCGAACCAGATGGCAACGTGTTCCGGGCTCATGCCGAAGTCGAGCACGCTGATCACCGGAAAGAAGATCGGGATGGTCAGAAGGATCATCGACAGGCTGTCCATCAGGCAACCGAAGACCAGGTAGAACAGCAGGATCAGCGTCAGAACGACAAGCGGACTGAAGCCCTGGCCGACGACCCAGCCGGAGAGTTCCTGCGGCAGCTGGCTGAGTGCCAGGAAGCTGTTGTAGAAGCCGGCACCGAGCACGATGAAGAAGATCATCGCCGTGCTCATGGCCGTCTGGATCATGCTGTCGACAAAGACCTTCCAGGTCAGGTTACCGGAAATGAGCGCGATGATGCCCGTTCCGGCCGCACCGACGGCAGCGCCCTCGGTCGGGGTGAACCAGCCCAGATAGATACCCCCGACAACGAGCCCGAACACCAGAAGCACAGGCCAGACGTCCATCAGCGCACGCATGCGCTCCGCATAAGGCACCGGCTCACGCGTTCCGGCGGAGCCAGGATTGAGGCGGACATAGATCGAGATGGTGATCATGTAGCCGATGGCCGCCAGAATGCCCGGAATGAAGGCAGCCAGGAACAGCTTGGCAATGTTCTGCTCGGTCAGGATGGCATAGATCACCAGGATGACCGACGGCGGAATGAGAATGCCGAGCGTGCCGCCGGCGGCCAGCGTTGCCGTCGAAAAGCCGCCGGAATAGCCGTAGCGGCGCAGTTCCGGCAGGGCGACACGGCTCATGGTGGCGGCGGTTGCCAGCGACGATCCGCAGATGGCGCCAAAGCCCGCGCAAGCCCCGACCGCAGCCATGGCAACACCGCCCTTGCGATGGCCGAGCCAGCTTTCGGCGGCCTTGAAGAGAGACGACGACATGCCGGAGTGGGTCGCGAACTGTCCCATCAGCAGGAACATCGGAATGATCGTCAGCGAGTAGCTGGAGAAGGTGGAATAGGTTTCCGACTTCAGCTTGGCGAGAATGATGTTGGAACTGCCGGTCGCAAGATAGAGACCGCCCAGACCGCAGATCATCATGGCAAGGCCGATCGGCGCCCGCAGGAAGATCAGCAGCAGAAGAACGGGAAACGACAGGTAGCCGAGTTCAAGCAGGCTCAATGGACCCCTCCCTCGGCATCGGGCGTGAAACGCCGGCCGGTGATCAGTTCAAGCACCTTGGCGACGGCGCAGTACAGCGCGACGACGGAGGCAACAGCGGCGGCGGCAAAGCTGAGCGCGAAGGCCCACCAGATCGGAAACTGCAGCAGGAAGGTGGTTTCGTTGTAGCGCATCTTGTCTTCCATCCCGACGAACAGCCGCCAGGTGATCAGGAAAATCAGCAAGCTGAGGAGAACCTCCCACACGACTTCCAGCCACCGGTTCATCCAGCGCGGAAAACTGCCGGCGAAGACGTCCACGGTGGCGTGCCCCCGCTTAAGCTGGCAGATGGGCAGAAAGGCGAAAATGGTGAAGCTGATCCCCGCCTCGACCAGCTCGAAATCGCCGGAAACCGGACCGACACCGGTCGCGATCAGCGCGTTGGCGGCGCTTTCGGACAGCGAGGTCATGAATTCGGAATGGCCGAATGTGTTCAGCCCGCGGCCAAGCACGCTGACACAGGTCAGCCCGATCAGCGCCGTCAGAACCAGACCGCCAAGGATCGCCATGAAGCGCGCGAGACGCTCCACCAGAGTGAGCAGCATTTTACGTGTATCCTGTCGAAGGATGCCCTCCGGAACACCTGGTTCCGGAGGGCTGCTTCATGACGGTCAGTTGGCCATCAGCGCTTCGGCACGGGCCTGCAGCGCCTTGCCGTCGATGCCCTTGGCATCCATTTCGGCGTACCACTCGTCGATGGTGCCCTGAGCGGCGGCTTCCCACTCGGCAGCCTGCTCGTCTGTCAGCGTGATGATGTTGTTGCCCATCTCCACGGCTGCGGCCCGCGGGCCGGCATCATCGGCCTGCATCTGCTTGCCGGCGAAGGCAGAGAATTCCTCACCGGAGTTTGCGTCGATGATGGCCTTCAGGTCGTCCGGCAGGCTGTCGTACTTGTCCTTGTTCATCCCGAAGATGAAGGACGTGGTGTAGAGCGCCTTGCCCGGAAACTCGGTGTGGTTCTTGACCAGCTCGTTCACCTTCAGCGCGCCGACGACTTCCCACGGAATAACCGTCGCATCGACAACACCTTTGCTGAGCGCTTCCGGAATGGCCGGAACCGGCATGCCGATCGGCGTTGCACCCAGATTGGAGAACAGCTTGTTGGTGACACGGGTCGGTGCACGCAGCTTGACGCCGTTCAGGTCAGACAGTGCGACGATCGGCTTGCTGGAGTGGATGACACCGGGACCATGAACCCAGAGGGCCAGCGGCTTGAAGCGCGCGAAGTCCTCATCCATCATCGTTTCTTCGGCAAGCTTCCAGTAGGCGCGGGACATGGTCTCCGCATCCGTCATCGTGAACGGAAGCTCGAACACTTCTGCGCGCGGGAAGCGGCCCGGGGTGTAACCGGCAACGGTCCAGACGATATCAACGACACCATCGACCACCTGATCGATCAGCTCCGGCGGCTTGCCGCCCAGCTGCATGGCCGGATAACGCTCGATCTTGATGCGCCCACCGGATTCCGCTTCGATCTTGTCGGCCCAGGGGTCGAGAACGTTCTTGGGTACATTGGCCTGAGCCGGCAGAAACTGGTGCAGGCGCAGCGTGACTTCCTGCGCAAGTGTGGACGACATGCTCCCGCCAAGTGCGATTGCGGAGACAGTCGCAGCCACAGCCAGTTTGGCAAACTGCTTATGCAAGTTGATCATGGTTTCCTCCCTGTTCGATCAACTTCAAAACCTGACCGGATTCCTCCCTCCGATCAGATGATGATCTATAATAGTTATATTACATAACTTTTTTCAAGCTCTATTTGGCGACCTGGTTCACTCCCTTCGCCTTGAGCTTTGCATGCAGGCGACCAATCGGAAAGTTATACATTCTGGTCAGCCGCAAAAGCATCACAAGATCCCGTAAAATTTGCCGGAGTTTGTGATGGATCAATCCCGAAGGCAAGGGTTTCCGTGAGAAGAATGGACAGAAAACGTCTTTATCATCAACCCTGCCACTTCCTGCAAAGGAAGACCCGCCAGCCGGCATGACGACAGGCACCTTACCTAACGCAAGGGCATCAAGGCAGTAACATCAAGCCAACGGGAATTTGTGGAAAGCATGCCGGAGGTCGCAACGTCCCGGGCCTTGCGGGCTATCCGTACGACGGAACACCATTGGCGCGAACACTCGACCAGGGGTCGGTTGAATAGAATGGAAAATCAGGGAAAGCACCGGCAGGCCGTGAGCTCGAAGCCCGGCCTGCCGGTCAGGTGCCGGCCTACGCGGACTTGGAGGTAAGGGCCGGTGAGAGGGTCAGTTGCTCGAACAGCCGGGCGACGGCCTCCGCGCCCGGATCGTTGTGACCGGAGAGGCTCGCCTCCGAGACATAGGATGCCCTGCCCGCGCGCGCCCGCGTGATCCGCGACGTGGCGTCTGCGCCCTGACGGGCTTCGGCGGCTGCCGCCTCGACGCCGTTTTCCAGAGCGTTGAGCGCCGGCAGAAGGGCGTCGATCATGGTGCGGTCACCCGGCTGGGCGCCGCCCACCTGCATGATCCGGTCAAGACCGGCCTTCAACGCTCCAATGGCCCCACGGCCGCTGGAGGACGCATCGCCGGCAGCGGCAAAGAAGATCGCCAGCAGGACACCGGAAGACCCGCCCATCGTCTGGCTGAGTTCCAGACCGATGGCGCGATAAAGCTGGGTGAGATCCGCCAGCGGCAACCGGTCGAGCGCCTTCACCAGCGCCCGGGCGGCGGTGGCAAGCGTGCTGCCGGTATCGCCGTCGCCCGACTTGGCATCAAGCGCATTGAGATCGTCCTCGGCCGCGATCAGGATGTCGCAACACCGCTCGATGAACTTACGCGTCTCCGGGTTCTTGGACGGCAGCGGCTGGATCGGCGTCAGACCGTCCGGCAGCGGCAGCACCGACACAGCGCCAAGCGCAAGACAGCCGGGCCACGCCCAGGGTGCGACCGGCGCCTGCAGCAGGGCTTCTTCCGTCTTGCCGACGGGCAGCAGCGACACGGAGAACCCATGCATGTCGAGCGAGGTCATCATCGCCGCGGGGCCGATGACCCAGCGGATCTGGCTGCCGATGCGCGAGGCCGTGAGTTCTTCCAGAAGCACCGACATTTCAAGAGGTGTCGTGCTGCCCAGGTTGTTCACGATCGCCACATGAGGTCCGGGTGCGAGGTTCGGTGCAAGCCGGTCCACCACCATGGCCATGGCGGCGCGGGCATTCGAATAATCAACCTGCTCGATCCCCGCCTCGCCGTGAATGCCAAGTCCGAGTTCTGCCTTGCCATGAGCAATCCGGTCTTCCTTGGGCGACCCCGGCACCGTGCAGGTGTCCAGCGACATGCCGATCGAGATTGCACCGCCGATGGTTTTCTTCGCTGCATCGGTAATGGTCTCCAGATCCGCGCCCTGATCGGCAAGCGCTCCGGCGATCTTGTGCACGAACAGCGTACCGGCGACACCGCGCGCCTGCGGCAGGTCCGGCAGGGCAACGTCGTCATCGACAATCACCATGTTGACCTTCAGTCCGAAGGAGCGGGCCCGCTCGGCCGCAAGACCGAAGTTCAGCCGGTCGCCGGTGTAGTTCTTGACGATCAGCAGGCAGCCGGCCTTGCCTGTAACGGCCAGAATGCCCGCCAGCACCGCATCCACAGAGGGAGATGCAAACACCTCGCCGCAGACGGCCGCCGTGAGCATGCCCTGGCCAACGAAACCTGCATGGCTCGGCTCATGACCAGAGCCGCCGCCGGAGACAAGCGCCACCTTGGATTTGTCCCAGTCGGTGCGCACCACCACCTTGATATGCGGATAGCCGTCGAGACGGGCGAGCCGCCCGCCGGCTGTGCGCAGCATGCCGTCAATCGCTTCGGTGACGAGCGTTTCCTTGGTATTGATGAATTGCTTCATGTCCCGTCTCCTCAGGAAATGCGAGCGCCGCTGGCGTCGAAGAAAAGCGGATTTCTTGGTTGAATGGCGAGAGTGTCGCCCGGTTCCAGGGCGGTGTGGCTGTCTGACAGCGTTACGACGGAATGTCCATCCAGAGATAGATGCAGCCGGGTCTGATCACCCAGATGTTCGACCCGGCGAACTTCCGATACCTTGCCCTCGCCTTGCGCGATATGCTCCGGGCGCAGACCGATGGTCTTGGCGCCGCTCGGCGCACCGGCGAAAAGATCGGCCGGCAGCACGTTGATGCGTGGCTGGCCGAGACGCCCGGCGACATAGAGATTGACCGGGTTCTCGTAGATCTCGCGCGGCGATCCGAATTGCACCAGGCGGCCATGATCGAGAACACCGACGTGCGTTGCCATGGTCATGGCCTCGATCTGGTCATGGGTCACGTAAAGCAACGTTGCCCCCAGGCTTTCCTGAATGCGCTTCAACTCGATGCGCAGGTCCGAACGCAGCTTGGCATCAAGCGAGGAAAGCGGTTCATCCATCAGATAGATGGACGGATCGCGCACCAGTGCCCGGCCGATGGACACCCGCTGCATTTCGCCGCCGGAAAGGTTGGTCGCCTTGTTGGCAAGCTTGTGCGAAATGCGCAAGACTTCAGCCACTTCGGCAACCTTGCGGTCGATCTCGTCCGCAGGCGTCTTGAGCAAGGGCGAGCGAAGCGGAAACGCCAGGTTCTCCCGCACGCTCATGTGCGGATAGAGCGAATACTGTTGGAACACCATGGCGACGTTTCGCTGCGCCGGCGTGTCGCCAACCACCGATCGCCCCGCGATGACGACGTCGCCCGCGTCCGGCTGTTCCAGTCCCGCGATCAGACGCAGGATGGTGGTCTTTCCGGCCCCCGTCGGCCCCAGCAACGTCACGAAAGCGCCGTTGGGGATGTTCATGCTCACCTCATCGACAGCGAGCGTATCGCCGAAACGCTTGGTGAGGCCTGACAGCCTGACTTCAGCCATGAGCAAGCACTCCCTCGTTCAGTTCCGACCGCAGCGCCCGCCCCGACTGATTGTCGAACAGCGTCACCGTTGATCCGTTGAATTCGAGGCCGACAAATTCGCCGGCGCGAACAGGCTGGTCTGAGGGAATGCGGGCCTTCAGCTCACCGGAGGCTGTCTTCAACGTGACGATCTGAGTGGTGCCGAGATATTCGGCTGCCAGAACCTCGCCCCGGTAGGATCCGCTGTCGTTGAGCGTGATGTGCTCCGGACGGATGCCGAAGACCATGTCGCCTTCAAAGGGTTCCATCAGCCGCGGCACGTCCAGTTCCTCGTGATGCATCATCACCTTGGACGCGCCCGCATGGACCTCGCCGTGAAAGCGCAGGAAGTTCATCGGCGGCGAGCCGATGAAGTCGGCAACGAACATGGTTGCCGGCTTGTCGTAGATATCCTGCGGCGTGCCGAACTGCTCGATGACGCCGTGGTTCATGACGACGATCTTGTCGCCCATCTGCATGGCTTCCAGCTGATCGTGGGTGACATAGACAGTGGTGGCGCCCATGCGGTCATGCAGGGCCCGCAGCTCCTCGGCCATATGCTCGCGGAACTCCGCATCGAGCGCACCGAGCGGCTCGTCCATCATGAAGGCTTTCGGATCCCGGACGATGGCCCGGCCGAGAGCGACACGCTGACGGTCGCCGCCGGAAAGCCCACCCACGGGCCGGTCGAGGATGTTCTCGATGCCGAGAATGCGGGCAACTTCCGCAACTTTCTCGGCAACCTGATGTTTTGGCATGCCCTGGCTGACCAGCGGATAGGAGATGTTCTTGCGCACATTCATGTGCGGGTAGAGGGCGAACATCTGGAAGACGAAGGCGATATCGCGCTGGCTTGCCGGCCGTTGGCCGACCTCCTCGCCGTCGATATAGATCTCGCCCGACGTCGGCAGTTCCAGCCCGGCGATCATGCGCAAGGTGGTGGTCTTGCCGCAGCCGGACGGGCCGAGCAGCATGAAGAACTCACCGTCCTCGATCTTGAAGGAAGACGACTGCACGGCGGTGAAGTCGCCGAATTCCTTCCGAAGGTTTCTGATTACAATCTCTGCCAAGACAGTCACTCCGGAAAGTGGCTGACGATGATGAACATGACTGTTCCGGTCAGCGTGACGATGAAGGAATAGGTGTAGGCCCACAGGAAGACCGGCTGCATCAGCATGATCACCCCAATGGCGATCAGAAGGGATGCGAGCATTTCCCAGGACCCGCGGCGCAGGCGGACGAGGCCGCTCATGAAATCGCTGATCATTTGCGAACCGCTCCGAAGGTGATGCCGCGCAGGAGATGTTTGCGAAGCAGGATGGTGAAGACCATGACCGGCACCAGGAACAGGGTTGCCCCTGCCGCGACCGCCGGCCAGTCCTGGCCGCCGACGCCGATGATGGTCGGAATGAAGGGGGGAGCCGTCTGTGCCGTGCCGGAGGTCAGCAGCACCGCGAAGGCATATTCGTTCCACGAGAAGATCAGGCAGAAGATGGCCGTCGAGGCGATGCCCGTTGCCGCCTGCGGCAACACCACCTTGTAGAATGCCTGGAAGCGGGTGTAGCCGTCGATCAGCGCCGCTTCCTCGTATTCTCGCGGGATCTCGTCGATGAAGCCCTTCAGCAGCCAGACCGCAAGCGAGATATTGACAGCCGTATAGAGAAGGATCATGCCCAGGTGCGTATCCGACAGACCAAGGGTGCGGAACATCAGGAAGATCGGGATCGCGACCGCGATAGGTGGCATCATTCTTGTCGACAGGATGAAGAACAGCAGATCGTCCTTCAGCGGCACCTTGAACCTTGAAAAGGCATAGGCGGCGAGTGTTCCGAGGAACACCGACAGGAAGGTGGAGCCGAAGCCGATGATGACCGAATTCAGAAACCTTTCGCCGTAGCGGGAGGGGCCCGCGATCACCATGTCGCGGTTGCGCACGATTTCCTCGTACCAGGTAGCGGGCGGCGGCAGCGCCTGAAGCTGTTCCGGCGACACGCGGGTGCGGGTGGTGAAGAGGTTGACGTAGCCTTCCAGCGACGGCTCGAAGAGCACCTTCGGTGGATAGGCGATGGCATCGACCGGAGACTTGAACCCTGTTGTCAGGATCCAGACCAGCGGCAGCAGGGTGATGACCGCGTAGGCGATGACCAGCGACCCGGCCACCCACTTCTGCCGCGAAGACGGTTCTGTGATGGAATAGCTGCTCATCTTTCCTTCACCTTGTTCAGGGCTTTGACATAGATCGAGGCGAGGCCGAAGACAGTCACGAACAGGACGATCGCGTAGGCGGAGGCATAGCCGGTGCGCCACTTCTCGAAGGCTTCACGCTTCAGGTTGATGGAGGTGAGCTCAGTCACGGAGCCGGGGCCACCGCCCGTGAGCTGCACCACAAGATCGAACATCTTGAAGTTCTCGATGCCGCGGAACAGGACTGCCAGCATGAGGAAGGGCAGCACCATGGGCACAGTGATCGTCCAGAACTGGCGCCACTTGCTGGCCCGATCGATTTCCGCGGCCTCGTAGATATAGTCCGGTATCGATCGGAGGCCTGCCAGACAGATGAGCATCACGAAGGGGGTCCACATCCAGGTATCGACGATCACGATGGCCCAGGGCGCGAGCGCCACGTCGCCGATCATCTGGAAGGATGCCGGATCGACCCCGGTGAAGAAGGACACACCGTAATTGAAGAGACCGATCTGCGGCTGGTAGAGAAAGGTCCAGAAGTTACCGACAACGGCCGGCGACAACATCATCGGCAGCACGATCAGGGTGGTCCACAGATCGTTGCCCCTGAATTTCCGGTTGATCAGCCAGGCCAGGGTGAAACCGATCAGCACCTGCAGGACGATGGTCCAGAACAGAAAATGCGCGGTCGCCTGCATGGTCAGCCAGATGTCGCCATCAGTCAGGATGCGCTCGTAATTGCGCAGGCCGATGTATTCGACATCGCGGTTGGGCCGATTGGCCCGGAAATTCGTGAAACTGAGATTGATCGTCCAGATCAGCGGGAAGATATTGACCGCAAGCAGCAGGAAAATTGTCGGAGCGACAAAAAGCCAGGCAATCGTACGGTCGGAAAGCCCTCGGATTTTCGCGGCAACGGTGGGCGGCGTTGCCTTGGCTACTCGGTCTATCGGGGTGTCGGACATGAGACGCTCTTCTTGAGAAACGGTTCCGGAAAGCACGGGCCGGGCCGGTCGGTCTTTCAGGGTGAGACAGCCCGCCAGAAGGCGGGCCGTCCGCAGAGGCAGGATCAGGATTTGGCCGACAGAATACCGGCCACCCGCTGAGACAAGGGCAGGTCAAACCCTGACAAGCGCATTGGCATTGTCAGGGTTCGCCTGGAGCCGTCAGAGCTTGCCTTCGTCCTCGAAGGTTTCGGTCCAGTCGGCGATCAGCTTGTCGAGCGCTTCCTGCGCGGTGCCCTGGTCGGCAACCACATAGTCATGAAGGCGTTTTTGCATCGCCAGCAGCAGTTCGGCGTAAGCCGGCTCCTGCCAGAAATCCATCACGTTATCCATGGCCAGAAGGAAGTCGGACGCGAACGGCGCACTGTCCGGGAAGCTCGGGTCACTGAGAACGCTCACATGGCAGGAATAGCCGCCGAGATCCCACCACTTCTTCTGAACGCTCGGCTGTGCGAACCACTTGATGTACTCAAGCGCCGCATCCTGCCTGTCGGAATAGGCCACCACGGAGATGCCCTGCCCGCCGAGCGTCGAGGCTTCCCGGTTCTGGCCGGGATTGACGAAGAAGCCGATCTTGTCCCCGCCCACATCCGGGTCGGCATAAAGGCCGGGGAAGAAGGCGAACCAGTTCATGGCCATGGCCACCTGCCCCGACTTGAAGGCATCGAGGGACTGTTCCATGTAGCTATCGGTGTAGCCCGGTGGCGTGCCGGTCTTGTAGAGTTCCTTGTAGAACTCCAGTCCCGCCACGGCCTCGGGCGAGTTGACCGCACCTTCCATGTCGTATTTGCCCGGTGTCATCTCGTATTTGAAGCCGAACGGATAAAGCGCACTGGTCGCGCCCATGGTGATGCCTTCCGAGCCGCGCTCGGTGAAGATGGACGCGCCGTACCGGGTCTGACCGTCGATCTCGCGTCCCTGGAAGAACTGTGCGACTTCCAGAAGCTCAGCTTGCGTCTTGGGCGGAGCCAGGTCGCGGCCGTGCTTCTCCTTGAAGGCAGCCTGAATTTCCGGCATTTCGAACCAGTCCTTGCGATAGAACCAGCCGTTGGCATCGCCCATGGCCGGCAGCGCATAGTAGTTCGGCTCGCCCTTGGGCCAGGTGGAATAGGCATAGACGGTCGCCGGAGCGAAATCGTCCATGCTGATACCTTCCTTCTCGAAGAAGTCGTTCAGCTTGACGTAATGGCCGTTTTCCGCACCGCCGCCGATCCACTGGCTGTCGCCGATCAGCAGATCGCACAGTTTGCCGCCGGAGTTCAGCTCGTTCAGCATGCGGTCGGCGAAGTTCGGCCAGGGCACGAATTCGAAATTCATGGTGTGGCCGTACTCGGCTTCAAATTCCTTCGACAGCTCGACCAGCGCGTTGGCCGGATCCCAGGCCGCCCAGCACAGCGTCAGCTCATCGGCCTGCGCATTGGAAACAGATAGTCCGCTAACCGCAACAATGGCGGTTGCCGCGAGAAGTTTCGCAGTTTTCATGGGTGAAGTCCTCCCGAATGGTCGCGCGCCGGCGCATGCCGGACCGCAGCACTCCTCCAAGTGCAGGCTCACGCTATCTGACATACGTATGTCACGTCAATCAAAAAACTGACATACGTCTTTCTTTTCGAGATCAATCAGACCTGAACCATGCCGACAACACAGGGCATGATATTGATATTGCTTATTTTTAAGGGACAGAACTCTTGGCCGGAACGGCCAGCCTCAATAGAGGTTTTCGCGCATGATGATCTCGATCCGGATCTTTTCCTGCGCCTCATAGATGTCCGTGCCGTCGCATTTGGCCCGCAAGACCCGCAGGGCACTGCGCACGAGATGCCCGACATTCTGGGCGATGACAGCATCAAGTTCGCCATCGGCAAGAGCCTGCCGCGTTACGGGCGTCAGATCGTGAGCGATCACCACAAACCGTCCGGCAACGCCATGCTCACGCAATGCATCCAGCATGGCCGCATTGCCCGACCCCATGGAATAAACCGCCTTCAGCTCCGGGTGTGCCTTGAGCGCGTGGTCAAGGGTTTCATGGATCCGGTCCGGATCGTCGTAGAATTCGATCGTCGGCAGGGTTTTCAGTTGCGGAAAGTCCCGCGACAGCACTTCGTCCAGACCGAAGCGCCGCTCGATGCTGTCGCGCGCCACCATGGAATTGGTCACCACCAGGATGCTGCCGGTCTCGTTGCGCAAAAACTTGCCCAACAGCGCCCCTGCGGTCTTGCCGGCGGAGAAATTGTCGACACCTGCGAAATAGTGGCACTTCGAGTTCGGCAGGTCAGACACCAGCGCGACGACGTAAACACCTGCACTCTTGATATGCGCAATGGCATCGCGCACCTGCGGTGTTTCCGGAACCATCATGGCAACGCCGTCCAGTTCGGACAGGTCCAGGGTCTTCAGCCTGTCGACAACCGCGTGCGGGTCGGCGGCGTCGACCAACAGGACGCTGACGTCGGTCCGGTCCGCCACCTGCGCACCGGACGCTTCTTCGACCGCGGCCACCAGCGTTTCGACGAAATGATTGGGCCCTTCGGGAAGAACGAAAACGAATTTGTACTGGCGCTGCCTGGCAAGATTGGCCGCATTGGTATCGCGCACATAGCCGAGCTTGCGGACAGCTTCCTTCACCCGCTCCGCGTTCTTCGGGCGCACATCCGCACGCCCGTTCAAGACCCGGTCGACGGTCGACAGGCTGACCCCGGCCTCCCGGGCGATATCGTGTACGGTAGGCTTGACCATCACGTCTCCCGGACCATCCCGCGTTCTCGTGAACACAGACAAGATGATCCACCACTTCAACGCCGATCTGCGTCCGGGCGCTCCCGCGGGACCGACCG
Source organism: Labrenzia sp. THAF191a (assembly GCF_009363335.1). Lineage (GTDB taxonomy): Bacteria > Pseudomonadota > Alphaproteobacteria > Rhizobiales > Stappiaceae > Roseibium > Roseibium algicola. The sequence continues at coordinate 2,679,267 of NZ_CP045333.1, read as the reverse complement.
GACACCCGCTGATCGACAGGGAGACAATGTCGCGCAGCATTCTGACATACGTCAATCAAAAATCCGCTTTACGGCGATTGACGGAAGAAATTTCCCCAAGGATATCAGGCAATTGCAAATCGCGGGCAAGCCTTGCAGAAGCAAGACGGCGCCATTGGCCACGCTTTCCTGCAGCTAATCCGATTCATGGCAACAGGGCAAGCCAGGCCGGTCGTTTCAACCGGCACCAGCTCAAGGAAAGGCAATCAAACAGCGGACAGACCGGGGTCAGTAGCACCTGCACTGTAGGCACATGCAGGCTCTGCAAGCGGAGCCTCGCCATTTGCATCCGCAAAGGCCCGGACCATGTGCGCAAGCCCTTCCTCTATGCTTGTCTTCGTTTGCCAGCCAAGCAATTGCCGTGCTCTTTCCCCCGACCCGACGAAGCCGTTGACGTCGAAGCTGCGCGGCCCGACATGGTGGATTTCGGCGGCCGTTCCGGCAAGCCGTACGCTGGCTTCGGCAAGTTCGGTCAGGCTGGTGCCGACACCGGAGACGAATTGCACAGGTGGCGGCGCCTTCCGTTCCGCCTCGATGAAAGTGACCATCTTCAGGATACCGTCAACGACATCATCCAGATAATTGAAGTCGAAGACATGATTGCGGCCCTCGACCTGCAATCTCCGCCCTTCGGCGGCGGCTCTTGCGAAGGCGGGTACAACGCGGTCCGCATGATCGGAAATCCGGCCATAGACGTTCGAGAACCGCAGGATCACGGCCTTGACACCGACCTCCTGGGCCGCCTCCACCAGCTTTTCGCCTGCCAGCTTCGACCGTCCGTAGACATTCATCGGGCAGCGCGCAGTGTCTTCATCTGCCGGAAACCGCGTTACCGGCCCATACGCTTCCCGGCTGCTGCCGAAGAGAACCCAGGGACGGCTCCCGCTACTTGCAGCAGCTGCAAGGACGTTGCGGGTTCCCCCGACATTCACGTCCCGGCACAGCACGGGATTATGCTCGCCCCAAAGCACCCGGGACACCGCTGCAAGGTGAATAACGCCGCCGCAGCCCCGCACCGCGTCTTCAACAGCAGTGCCGTTGCGGCTGTCCTGCCCAGCCTCGGCAATATCAAACGTGCGGACGGGACGGCCCAGCGCCGTCAGCGTGTCCACAAGGGCGGACCCGATAAGGCCGGCACTTCCGGTGATCAGTATGGGAAGGGACATGATGTGGTGTGTTCCAGGGTAGCTGCGAAAGCCCGGCCGCCTACCCGCTCGGCCGTTAAATCGCGCCTAGCACGCGCCGTGCCAAAGACGCCCGGCAGCATCACAAAGCTGCTGCGGATCAAAAACTCTCGGCCAATTCCGCCAGACAGCTTCTCCATCAAGCTGCGTTTGCTCGGAGCCCCCTCCGCCAATGCCGGCCCATGGCATGGCCGCGCCATGGCATTTCCTGCCCAGCGCACCACCAGCACCGGGCGAATTTTGCCTGGCGAAAGCGGCAGGCTTTGTCCAAAGCGACCAACAGTCAGCATCCATTCAACAGGAGAAATCAGCGTTTTTCGCCAAAACAGCCACTGGCACGGAAGTTGCTGAGCAGCCTTCGGCCCGCTATGGGGCTTTCTGGAACCTCCTTAAGTGACGACAATCAACGCCACGCCCAGCGCGGCAACCTTCTACGTCTCACCTGCAAGCACGTCGGTGTCTCCGGCCACGGACGAGCCATCTTCCGATACAACTTCCGGACAAACGACGACGGGATCTGGAACCAGCACCCTCACCTCGCCCCAGACGCTCGCCAGTTACGACGCGATCACCTACCAGGAAGTCAGCTCGGACGACGCGGACCATATCCGTGCGCTGACCACCACCCAGATCCGGCAACTGACGGCAGAGGACCTTGCCGCCTTCTCCGCGAGCGAGTTGCAGGCACTGACGGCACCCCAGATCGCCGCCCTTTCGGCCACCCAGATCCAGGAGCTTTCCGGAACACAGATCGAGGCGTTTTCGCCCGGTCAGGTCAAGAGCTTTGCGACATCCGTCCTTGCCGGGTTTTCCGACAGCCAGTTTTCGCATTTCGGCTCTGACGATATTTCCGCACTGACCAGCCTGCAGGTGAAGGCTCTTTCACCCGCGAGAGTGGCGGGCCTGAGCCTTGAACAGTTTTCCGGTATGGCCAGCACCCAGCTTGGCATGCTGAGCGTGTCGCAATTCCGCAATCTGACCGTGGACCAGGTTGCGGCAATGACGGCGGAACAATCCGGCCAGCTGACGACCACCCACATGGGCAGCCTGACGATGCCGCAGGTGAAGGCGATCAGCGTCGACACGCTGCTGTCGCTCGCCAGCACCCAGTTCCGGGCCCTCAGCAGCCAGAGCATCGCCGCACTGACAACGACCCAGTTCAGCGCCCTGACCGCCACCCATATCGGCACGCTGTCGACCACCCAGGTGAAAGGGCTGACACTGCCGGCAATTTCCGCGCTGACGTCCTCCCAGCTTGCCGGGCTCACGGCCCAGCAGGTCTCCGTGCTGTCGACCAGGCAGGTCCAGTCCTTCTCCGAGGACCAGATCCAGACCTTCAGCCCCGGGCAGATCAGGTTTTTTTCCGGGACCTCCATCGGCGCCATGACGACCACGCAGATCGGCGCGCTGACGGCTCCCCAGATTGCAAATTTCAGCAAGGCCCAAATCCAGGGTCTTACCCAGACCCAGACGCGCTACCTGAACGAGACCCAGCTCGGCGCGCTGAACTTCTCACAGATCGGCCAATTGACCCGGACGGCGGTGGCTGCCCTCGGGGCTCAGCAGGTCGCCGCACTGACTGCAGACCAGTTCGCGTCTTTCTCGGCAACGCAGATCACCTCGCTCAACAACGAGGTCATTTCCGGCCTCAGCGAAACCCGCATCGCCAGTCTGACCACGACACAATTCCAGGGACTGACCGCCGGCGACCTGTCGCTGTTTTCCGAAGACCAGTTCAAGGCGCTGACAGAGACCCAGCTGAACGCAATCACCGCGACCCAGGGCAAGGCACTGAAGGAAACCCAGATCGCGCTTCTTACCGGCACACGCCTGAGCGCCCTGTCCAGTTTCGTGATCGCGGGGTTCAACGAGACCCAGTTCGACGCCCTGTCGACCGACCAGATCGGCGCCTTGAGCGTCAACCAGGTGCGCGGCATCGGCACCACGATGATCGCCGCACTGGATGAAACCCAGATCGGTGCACTTGGCTCGCTGCAGGTCCGCTCGCTGACCGCTCCCCAGATGCGGGCCTTTTCCTCCGGACAGCTCCGAACTTTCAGCACCGAGCAGATCGGCTCGATGGGCTATGCTCAGGCGCTAGCCCTGAATGGCACGACAATTCGCCAGCTCGGCAGCGACCAGATCGCCGCCTTCAACAGCACCGCCATCAAGGGCTTTTCCACCACCACGATTGCCGCTCTCGGACCGGAGCAGATGGAAGCGCTGTCGGGCAGCTTCCTGTCGAACCTGTCGACCAGCCAGTTGCGGAGCCTGACCGAAACCGCCTTCGCAAGCCTGAGTGCCGAGCAGTTTGCGGCGCTCGGCAACACGCAACTTGCCGATCTCGCCCCGGCGCAGATCCGCGGTTTGAGTGAAAGCCATATCGCGGCCCTGACGCCAGACAGGCTGGAAAGCCTGACTGCCACTGCCCTGTCGGGCCTGACCGGCTCCCAGATCGGGTTCTTCTCGACGAGCCAGCTCAGCCAGCTTGCCCCGACCCAGATTGCCGGTCTCTCGGGCCAGGCAATCGCCGCCCTTGGAACGGACCAGCTTGCAGCGCTGTCGATAACGCAAGTGGCGGCTCTCACCGGCGCACAGGTGAAAAGCCTGACCGCATCGGCGGTTTCATCGCTGTCGTCCGATCAGTTCCAGGCATTGTCCACCACCCAGATTGCAGCCCTTGCCGGCAACACCGCCGGCCTGACGGATGCTCAGGTTTCCGCCCTGCAGGGCGAGCGCCTGAACGCCCTTTCGGCAGCCGGCATTTCGTCCCTCGGCTCCGGCCAGATCGCCGCTCTGACACCGGACCAGATTGCCGCGCTGAGCAACACACAGGTTTCAGCTCTTTCCAGCACCGCCGTCGGCCAGTTGAGCACGGCGCAATTCGATGCCTTCACGACAACGCAGATCACATCCCTTGTCGCCAATCAGGCCAAGGGCCTGACCCGGGACCAGATGGCCTCCCTGTCGACAACACAGGTGGCAAGCCTTGCACCTGCCGCACTAGGCGCCCTCGACAGCACCCAGACCGAAGTGCTGTCTTCGACCCAGGCGGCCGCGCTGTCTGCCAAACAGATCGGCTCGCTGTCGACGTCCGGGCTTGTCGGCCTGAACAGCGACGTTATTGCGGGGCTTGAGAAAACCCAGATTGCCGGACTGACAGCCACCCAGACCGCATCTCTCGGCGCAACCCAGATCGCCGCATTGTCCGCGGACCAGCTGGCCCAGTTCAGCTCCGTGCAATTGCGTGCCCTGACCCAGACGCAGATGGCGGCGGTGACGGCGACCAAACTCGGCTCTCTGTCGAACGTGCAGTTTGGAGAACTGACGGCAGCCGCAATCGGAGGCTTGCGTGAAGAGACCATCGCCACCCTGACGACGACACAACTCGGCTCCCTGACAACGACACAGATGAAAGGCCTGACCGACGAACAGGTCGATGCGCTATCGCCCGAGCAGATCCTGGCACTGAGCGACAAGCAGATCGGCGCGTTGTCTGCAACGGGTCTTGCAGGTCTTTCCGCCTCTGACGTGTCGGGCCTGACAACAGCCCAGTTGAACGGCCTGACAGGGATTCAGTTGAAGGCCTTGAACGCAACCCAGTTCGAAGCCCTGGTGCCGGATCAGATCGCCGCGCTGACAGCAGCCCAGATCGCCAGTCTCAACGCGGCGCAGGTGACCCGCCTGACAACGGCACAGGTGGAAGCACTGACCACCACCCAAACCGCAGCCCTTTCGGCCACCGGGATCAAGGGTCTGACACGAACCGCAATTGCAACCTTGAGCGATGCCCAGCTGGCCGCCTTGACCGGCACGGCGATGGCGGGTCTCGCCACCACGCAGATCCAGTCTTTCAGCACCGGCCAGATATCCGCCCTGTCGGTAACACAGGTGAAAAGTCTCAGCGCCGGAACGATCGGCGCGCTCAAGGCCACTCAGGCAGCCGCCCTCACCAACGAACAGCTTGCAGCCCTGAGCACCACACAAAGTGCGGGCCTGGGTGATGAAGCCCTTGAAGCCTTTTCGAGTGAGCAGATCGCGGCGCTGTCACGGTCGCAGATCAGCAGTCTGAGCACCGCGGCGCTGACCGGACTAACCACGACACAGACCACTTCCCTCTCCACATCACAGATCAGCGCGCTCACGAGAACTCAGATCGGATCGCTGTCGGCTGATCAGATCGGCGCTTTCACGACCAGCCAGATTGCCGGGCTGACCACCACCCAGGTCAGCGCCATTTCCGGAGACGCTGCTGCAGGCCTGAGCCCGGCGACGACCGCCTCCCTGTCGACAACACAACTGAACGCGCTTTCAGCCGCAGCCTGGAAAGGCCTTGCCCCGGCAGCAGTTTCCGCGCTCTCGACCAGCCAGATATCCAGCCTCGCCGCAATCACCATCGGCCTTTTGAACGGCGATCAGGTCGGTGCGTTATCGACCACGCAGATCGAGAGCCTGTCGAAAACGCAGATGCAGCGGCTTTCCGCCGAAGGTCTCGGCGCCATGAGTGCCGAGCAACTGGGTGCTCTTACCGACAAGCAGATCTCCGGCCTGTCTTCGAAGGCCCTTGCCGGTCTGACCCCGACCCAGGCGGACCAGCTTGGCCCGGGCAAACTGCTGTCGCTGACTTCCGAGCAGATAACGGGGCTCTCCACGAGCGTCATTTCAAGCCTGGCGCCGGGCACGATCGCCAGCCTCAGCACGCATCAGGTAAAGGCCCTCACGGCAAGGCAGACAGGTGCCCTGTCGACTGACCAGGCCGCCGCCCTCACCGGCAATCAGATCGCTGCAATGTCGACTGCCGGTATCGGCGGACTTTCGTCCTCGGTCCTCTCTAGCTTTTCACCGGAACAGATCTCCCGGTTCGATCCGGATCAGGTCGCCGCGCTTGCCCCCGGCGCCCTGGCAGGAAGCGGGACTGCCGTGCTTTCCAGATTGTCCGGGGAGCAGTTTTCCGCATTGACCGCCGGTCAGCTTGCGGCTCTCAAACCAGCGCAGATCGCGTCCCTTGAAAGCGCAACGATAGCCGGACTGGCAACGACACAGATTGCGGGGTTGTCGGCAGCGCAAGTCGGTGCTCTCACGCAGGATCAGATCGGAGCGCTTGGCACACGTCAGGTTGCGGCGCTGACACCTTCCGGCCTGTCCGGTCTGGGGGCCGATCAGTTCTCCTGGTTGTCAGCCGGCCAGCTCGCCATGTTCAGCGGAAAGCATGTTGCCGGGCTTTCGACAACAACGATTGCCGCACTCGATGCAACGAGCCTTGCAGCTTTCTCCGGCGGACAATGGGCGAGCATGACCGCCACCCAGGCTGCAGCCTTGACGGCAACGCAGATCGGCACACTGACGCCACTGCGGGTCTCTCAATTGTCGCTGATCGAGATGGGTGGCCTTTCCAGCTCGGCAGCCGGCGCCCTGTCCGCACCTCAACTGGCCGCGCTGACAACAGGACAGGTTTCGGCCCTGTCCCAAAATGCCGTTTCCGGTCTGAGTGCGGCACAAATCAGTGCACTCTCGGAAGACCAACTCACAGCTCTGACGACCAGCCAGATCGAGGGATTGTCCGGAGCAGCGCTTGCCGGGCTTTCGCCAACGACGCTTGCCACCTTCACAGATCCTCAATTCGGCGCCCTGTCGGCCACTGCGATCAGCGGACTGAGCACCGGCCAGATCGCCTCCCTTTCCAGCGCACGCATCGGCCTTTTGACGCCAGCCGCAGCCGAGGGCCTGACCGGGGCGCAGATCGCGTCCCTGACCTCCGACCAGTTGGCCGCGCTCAAGCCCGCGCAGATCACGGCCCTTTCGGCCAGCGGCATCAAGGGACTGACGGCAGCGCAGCTCTCGCAGTTCAGCCCAGAACAGCTTGGCGCCCTCGGTTCGACCGGACTGGAAGCCCTGACCGCCACCGCCATTGCCGGCCTGACGCTGTCACAACTGAGCTCGCTCACCACCTCGCAGATGGAATATCTGTCGGCGTCGGCGATCTCCGGTCTGAGCGCGGACCAGATCGGCGGTCTGGCGACAACACAACTTCTCGCACTTGCCAGAGAGGCGGTTTCCGGCCTGACGGCAACCCAGATTGGCGCCTTGTCTGCAGACCAGTTCACCGCCTTCACCTCGACCATGATCGGTGCCCTTTTGCCGTCGACGATTGCGGGACTTTCGGAAAACCAGATAGAAGCGCTGACCCTGACCCAGATCAGCGGCCTGAGCGCTGCGCAGGTCGGATCCATTTCCACCAGCGCACTGGCCGGTCTTTCTCCGGATGAAATCGCCGAAATGAGCGCGTCACAACTTGCCGGCCTCGTGCGTGTACAGTTGCGGGCCCTGTCAAACGCGCAATTCACGGCTTTGACCCCATCCCAGATTGCCTCCCTCAGTGCAAACCAGGTTTCCAACCTGACCAGCAGTGAAATCTCGATCCTGTCCTCTACCCAGTTCGGAGCACTGACTTCGCGCCAGGTCGGAGCGCTGACGGTCACGCAGCTTGGTGCCCTGGCACCGGAGCGCATCGGAGCCATGTCCTACGCCCAGCTGTCCGGCCTCACCGGAACCCAGATCCGTTCGCTCAGCGCGCAGGCGATCGCTGCCCTTGGCCCGCAGTCGATCGAAGCGCTCGACGCCGACCAGATCGGACACTTCACAGAGACACAGATCGCGACCATGACACCTGAGCAAATCGCCGCCATGGCTGTAGCGGTCTCCTGATCCTTGCGCCATCATTCCGACTCACCAGACACACCCAGGACCGCCACGAATGGCAAATGAAACCAGCCTGTCGATCGTCGAACTCATCGGTGCGGCCGAGGCCCTGAAAGGCAACGGCTCCTTTGGAGCCGCGGAAGTTCTTTATGGCACCTGGGTGGCACAGAACCCGGATGACCCACTGCTGTATGCAGTGCTTTTCAACCAGTCTGTGCTGTTTTCCGAAACCGGCAAGCTGGCGGCTGCGCGCGAGACACTGGAGCGGGCGCTGAACCTCAATCCGAGCTTTCATGCGGCCCATATCAACCTCGGCCGCGTTCTGGAACAGCAGGGGGATATTGGCGCGGCCGTTGGCCAGTGGAACACAGTGCTGGAACAGACCCTTGCGGTGACGCCGGCTTCGCTCTCCGTTCGGCTGACGGCCCTCAACCAGATTGCCCGCACGCTGGAAGCCGCCAACCAGGACATTCTAGCCGAAAGCATGCTGCGCCAGAGCCTGGAACTCGACCCGCACCAACGGGAAGTCGCGCAGCATTTCATTGCCCTTCGGCAGCGCCAGTGCGAGTGGCCGGTGGTGCAGCCGCTGGAACGGGTAACGCCTTCACAGCAGGTGCGGGCCATGTCGCCCCTTTCGGCCGCGGCCCTCAGCGACGACCCGCTGTTTCAGCTTGGCCTTTGCGCCGACTACAGCCGCCAGGACGTCGGAACGCCCTCCGCCCCCATGAAGACATGGCCAAAGGCCATGGAGCACGACGGCCCGCTGCGGATCGGTTACCTGTCGTCCGATCTTCGCGAACACGCCGTCGGCCACCTGATGGCGGAAGTGTTCGGCCTGCATGAGCGGTCCAAGGTCGAGGTCTTCGCCTATGATTGCGGCCCGGCAGCGGATGATCCGCTCAGCCGGAATTTCCGGGAAACCACCGACAACTGGCGCACCATTTCCGGCATCGACGACGAAGCTGCCGCGCGGTTGATCGCCGAAGACGGCATCCAGATCCTGATCGACGTAAACGGCTATACCCGGGAAGGCCGCACGCGGCTGGTCGCACTGTGTCCGGCTCCGGTCATCGTCAATTGGCTCGGTTTTCCAGGCACGACGGCCAGTCCGTTCCATCACTATATCGTCGCCGACGACATCATTATTCCGCAGGACCACGAGATCTATTACTCCGAAGAGGTTCTGCGCCTGCCCTGCTACCAGCCGAACAACCGCAAGCGCGTCGTTTCCGAGCGCATCTGGCAACGCTCCGATTTCGGACTGCCCGAAGACGGCACGGTGTTCTGCTGCTTCAACGGCAGCCACAAGATCACGCGGTTCTGCCTGGACCGCTGGTTCGCCATCCTGAAGAAGGTACCGGGAAGCGTTCTCTGGCTGCTGACCGGCGGCACGGAAACCGACCAGCGTCTCAAGGCTTGTGCCGAAGCGGCAGGCATTGCTCCGGACAGGCTGGTTTTTGCCGGGAAGATGGCCAACGCAGACCATCTGGCACGTTATCCGCTTGCCGACCTCTTCCTCGACACCACCCCCTATGGCGCCCATACCACCGCCTCCGATGCCCTCTGGATGGGCGTGCCGGTCCTCACGATTGCCGGAAAATGTTTCGCCGCACGGGTCTGTGCGAGCCTGGTCAGCGCCGCCGGTCTTCAGGAGCTCGTCTGTCCGACGCCGGAGGATTACGTGAAACGCGCAGCAGACCTCGGCAAGGACCGCCAAGCGCTGCGGGATCTTCGTCAACGCCTGACCGAAAGCCGGGACGACTGCCTCCTCTTCGACACGCCGCTTCTGGTTTCGAAACTGGAAGGTCTTTATGCTGAAATGTGGCAGGCGTGCCGCAGCAATACGCTGCCAAAACCCGATCTCAGCGATCTGGACGCCTTGCTCGAAGTTGCCACCGGCATCGACCACGAAACGACAGACATGCTGGCCGTGGACGATTATCCCGCCAACTGGCGCGATCTTCTCATCGCACGGCACGAGGCAAGGCCATTGTTCAGCCGCCGGTTTCTGGACTTTACCGGGGCCTGACCAACATCAGCCTCGGGAACGAGTGGGGAGTTCAGGCTTGGACGAGTGCGCCAAGTCGTTCCACGGTGAGGTTCACCTGCTCGTCCGCCAATCCCGGATGTATGGGCAGACACAGGATCCTTTTTGCCAGCATGGACGCAGTTTCGAGGCGACCGGACCGGCGGCAATGCTGCAGAACCGGCTGGTCGTGCAGCGGAGCGGGATAATGAACTGCCGTTTCTATGCCTACCTCGCGCAAACCTCTGGAAAGCGCTTCGCGATCCTCCAGAACGACGGCATATTGCGAACGGGCACTGCCTGCCATGTCCGGACTGCGGACATAATCCAAACGACCAGTCTCCCGGAGTGGTTCGAGGAGCCTGTCGTATAGCGCACCGATATTGCGGCGGCGATCCAACGCCTTAGTGAACCGGTCGAGCCGTGCAAGCAGGGCAGCGGCGGCGATCGAACTCATCCTGCCGTTCATCCCCAGCCGCAGGTGATGGTACTTGCCGCCTTGTCCATGGTCACGGATCTCGCGAAGCACGCAGGCAAGCGCCTCATCATTGGTGAAGACCGCTCCGCCGTCCCCTGCCCCGCCGAGCACCTTCGTCGGAAAAAAACTGGTGCATCCGAGCCCCGCCAGATTGCCGCTCCGCCTGTCTTCCAACCCCGCCCCCAGGCTCTGGGCAGCGTCTTCGATCACCGGGATTCCATGCCTTTCGGCAATCGAATTGATGGCTTCGAAGTTGGCAGGCAGTCCAAAAAGCGAGACCGCGACGATGGCCTTTGTGCGACTGGAAATCGCTGTTTCCAGTTCATCCGGGTCAAGCAGGCCGGACGGGTGCAGGACGTCTACCAGAACCGGCTCCGCACCGAGCACAAGAGCGCCTTCAGCCGGCGCGACAAAGGTAAAGTCCGGAACAATGACTTCATCACCCGGCCCAATACCGAGAGCCATCATGGCCATTTGCAGGGCCGTCGTTCCCGACGCACAGGCGACTGCAAACCTTGCCCCAGTTATCCCGGCAAGTTGTTGTTCCAACTCGGCAATTTCCGGACCGCCGACAAAACGCCCATGTGAGAACACCCTGTCGATACCTTCCAGAGCCTTGGCCCGGACAGGTTGCCATTCGGAAACCACATCGGCGAAGGGAACAATCACCTTCACGCCGCACCTCCCGGTGGCCTTGTGATCTCGAGTGTGCATCGTCTGATTGCGTCCGACAGTCGAAGTACAGCGAGCGCCTCTTCAGCTGTCGCCAGTTCAGCCGCGTTACCTGCTCTGCTCATGACAAAAACTTCGGCCTGCCGCGTCAGCGGATCCGGCCGCCCGTCTGGCGACAACGCAAGAAGGTCGAAACAGCGCGTTTCATCTCCGTCCAGCCAGACATCAAGGCTGCGCTTCCGTTCGCTGGCTCCAAGAACCGCAGCCAGCTCATAGGATCTGTCGCCAAAACCGAGACGGCAGCAGACATAATCCAGGCAGCCTGCCGTCCTGCGGCACTCCAGCACCGTTATCTCGCAGTCGCTTGTTCCCTCGAGTTTCACGATCCAGTCCAGATCATGCACCATCAGGTCGGCGATCACGTCCGGGCCGCCGGCGACGCTTTGCATCCTGGACAGCCGCTGTACGCGCACCTTGCCTGAACGCTTGCGCAAGGCGGCCATGGTGCTTTCGATGGCCGGGTTGAAACGTTCGACCTGCGCGACCGATAGCCTGGCGCCGCCGGCGCGAGCCGCGGCAATCATCGTCTCTATCTCTCCCGGGCACAGGGACAAAGGTTTTTCGACAAGGCAATCGATGCCGCGCGCGAGCAACGGAATGGCAGCCTCGGCATGCCTTTCGACAGGGACCGCAATAACGGCAGCTGCAAAGTCGTTGGCGAGACCATCGACCGATCGCGCGAAGGGGATCCCGTTTGCAGCAATCTCTTTGCCCTCGTCTTCATCGACGATACCGACAAGAGAAACGCAGGGCATTTTGGTCAGGCATTCCAGATGGAGCTGGCCCATCTTGCCAAGACCAACCAGCAGCACGCGCAATGGTTCCTCGGAGACAATTTCGGCAAGATGCAGGGTCACGATTTCGGCTTCCTGAAGGACGCGATCTGCCGGCGGCACGGCTTGAGAACTTGCTTCTCAAACCCCTGCCAGGCCATCCGGACAGCCAATCCTGGAAATCTGTGTCTTTCCAGTTCCCTCTTCAGATCCTGCAGTTCCCTCTTCAGGCCCGGCACTTCTCGTTCCAGTTCAGCGATCCTCGCCTTGTGTCGCGCATCATTGTTGGCAGCTACTGCCGCATCCCGCTCCAACTGAGCTTTCGCCGCCCTGAGGTCTGCATCGGCCAGGTTTTTGCAATGTTCCGCCTGTTCCTTTGCCTTCACCCGCGGTGCAAGCTGACTGACATAGCGCGATGCGGAGGTCAGTCTCTCGCCATCGTGCAGCGTACCGCCAACATCACTCCAGCGTTCAATGGTCCTGTAGTAGATTTCCAGCCATCGATCCACGGCTGCTTCCAGGCCGGCGTTCGCCCTGACCCACTGTGTCACCACGCGCGCATCCGATGCGTCGTAACGCTCCAGTTCACGCTCGATCTTGTCCTGATGCAAAAGCTGGTTTTGCAAGGTTCGGATGCCGAAATTCAATCCGCGCATGCTTTGCAGATTGGAGGAGCTGACAAGTCCGCCAAGTTGACCGTAATCCATGACGACAACGGAGCATCCGGATGCCATTGCCTCGATTGCAGCGCGCGCCTTTGCAAAGACAACGTCATAGTCCGCCAGGATGGTCTCCGGGTGCACGGCAGACCGACCGGAGTTCTGTCCAACGATATCGACGCGTTCGATACCCATGCGGGTGCAGGCGTCTCGTATCGCCTTCGGGACCTGAGCCGCAGAATTGCTGAAGACAAGTGCGGACTTCGGCTTGTCCGGAAGGTCCCGCACCTTTCTGAAGCGGTCGAGATCGACAAAATTATGCAGGACCGAGATCTGGTCAGCCGGTACGCCCGCACTGGTCAGAAGACGTTCCCGGCACAGGTCATCAACCGCGACATAGTGCAGGATGTTCGGGAAGACCGGTGGCCATTCCTGCCAGGGAATCCAGCCGTGACAGGTATAGGTGACCGGCACTTGCGGAAAACGAAGCGCGGCCGTCATCGTTTCCAGATGATGCTGCCCGTGGATCACATCGGGCACCGCGGACAGGTCCCGCAGGTCGTCAACGACAGGAATGGTCGCCGCTCGGAGACGGTCGGCAACCGGGCCAAGGCTCTGGCTGTAGGCGACCGGGAAGTGCCCGCGCCGCATGAGGGACAGCGCCAGATCCCTGAGATAAAGCTCCGACCCGGCTGGTTGATCCAGCGTGTTGTTGGTCATCAGGATCCGGAGCGGACGACGGTCAGCCTGCATGAGGCGTCATCCCAAGCGCTTCGCGAACCTGGGAGGCAGAGGCAAACCGCTTGCCAAGGAGCGTACAGAGCTCGCCTACCCGGCTAACCAGTTTCTCGTTCGTAGCCGGTTGCGTTCTGTCCGCGTCAAGCCACAGAAAATCCTCCAGACCGGTGCGCACACCGTTTCCGAACAAGAGCCCCAGCGTGTTGGCGGCAAGCTGGCTTTCGCCGATCCCGCCTGCACACCAGACGGATTCTGGAGGCAGATCCTGCGTGATCGCCGCCAGATGCAGGGGCGTTACCTGTGCACTGCTGAGATTTCCGAGCAGCAGGTTGAAATAGAAGGGAGGCTTCAATATCCCGCGGTCTGCAAGATACCTGGCATAATTCACCATGCCCGCATCAAAGACCTCCAGCTCGGGACGAATGCCGCGGTCTCCCATGGTCTTTGCAAGACGGACAACCATGTCCGGTGCATTGATACTTTCGGTGCGGGCAAAATTCAGCGAGGACAGCGTGAGGCTGGCCATGTCGGGCCTTAGGTCCCCTGTCAGCAGCAAGGGGTCTGAACGTTGTTCGAACTCCGGGAAGTTCCGACCGCTGAGGGACACGCAGATGATCACATCCGGGTGCGTTTCCCGGATACCTGCAATGATCCGCCCGTATATGTCTTTCCGGAATGTTGGCCGGCCATCCTCGTCTCTTGCATGAATGTGCAGGATCGTCGCGCCAAGGTCCGCACACAGGCGGCAGTCGGCGATGATCTCGTCCGGCGACAGCGGCACGGCCGACGACATGGCACGGGTCGGCACCATTCCCGTGGGTGCAAGATTCAGGATCAGGTCCTTCATGGGGATTTCTGAGCTTGCCTGTCCTGTCCGTCAGATCTGACACGAGCCGGATTACCAACCACGAGGGCACCCGGAGGAACGTCTCTGGTCACAACACTGCCCGCACCGACAACTGCGTTTGCGCCGACACGAACACCCGGAAGAATTCGGCTGCCACCACCGATCTTCGCTCCGCGCTCGATATAAGGATAGACCATCGGTCCGCCTTTCAGCTTGTCGTTGAGCGTGACGACTTGCGGGCCGATGAAGACGTCATCTTCAACAGTAACCCCGCGTGTAATATGGCAGCCGGTCTGAATGGAGACGTTATCGCCAATGACACATTCGCAAATATTGCAATGCGACCCGATAGTAGTTCCAGAACCAATGCTTGCATTCTTGTGAATTATGGTCATGGAACCGACACGTGTACCGGGTCCTATTTTGACGTTTTCCTGCACCTCCGTGAGTGAGGCATTGTAAAAAAGCACGTCGGGAAAACGTTCTTCTGGCGTTTCGGATTGGCTCATGTGATTTGACGGGGCTGTTGTTGTTGTTTTTGAAGATCAGGTTTGCGGAACAATGGCATAGCCGTTGACGGCGTGAAAGGTCAAAAGCTTTCAAATACGCCTTTGCCGCAGGTGCTGTTTCGCGGTAGTCCACATGCCCGTTCCCGTCCTGTGCAGACAGGAAAAACACCACGAACCGCGAGACCTGACACCTTCACACGGAACGTGTTGCGGGCAGACAGACAGGGCAATGAAGACAGCATCGGATCAGGAAAAGACAAACGTCCAGCGCCTTGGCGAGAAGATGGCGCTCGACCACGGATTTCTTGGCGTGCCGACCCAGACCTTCGATGAAGGTGGCAGACGTCAGTTCGCAGAGCTCCTGCGCGAAGGCTTGTCGCCGGAAACGAGCCTGCTGGAAATCGGCTGCGGTTGTCTGCGGACCGCCTACTGGCTGATTCCCTTTCTTGGAGAGCGAAACTACTGTGGTATCGAACCGCACCGCGACAGGGTGCGTTGGGGACTTGATCTGTTGTTTGATGATCAGGTCCTTCGACAAAGACAGCCGCGTTTCGACCACAATGCCGAATTCGACCTGTTCGTGTTCGGTAAAAAGTTCGACATGGTTCTGGCGGGGTCCATCTGGACCCATTGCAGCAAGTCTCATATCCGCACGATGCTGGAGGGTTTTCTCCAGAACTCGAGCGAGAATGCGGTTTTCCTCGTTTCCTATCTCCCTGCGAGGTCCCCGGAAGAGGACTACAACGGCACAGCATGGGTCGGCACCAGCCATGTTTCCGATGAACCGGGGATCGTTCGCCACAGCAAGTCCTGGATCGACACCGAGTGCACCAGTCTCGGACTTCGTGTGGATTTTCTAGACAGGAAGGCCTTCGACGGACAACTCTGGCTGCGGGTACAACGGGCATCCAGCATCGGCTTTCCCGGCCGTCTTCAAGACTGAGCAGCTTCACGCCGTCCACGAAACACGCCGCAAGCATGTGGAACCATGACGTTTCGGCAAGCGCGTTGTAATTGTATTTCCAAGAAGACTTGCTAAATAAGAATCACTTTGAAAAATTTTTATCCGGAAGGGGCCCATGGCGGATTTCAGCGCTCAGATTGAAAAGTCGAAAAAGGAAGTTGCCGCCGCGAGGCAGAAGATCGACGAGCTGACCTCGAAGATCGAAACCGCGAAGTCCAAGCTGGACACCGGGCAGGACATTTCCATCGACATCGAGAACGCGTCCCTGGACGATGTTCACAAGCACACCGAGCTCATGGGCGCCAACATCGCCGAGCTCATCATGGGTCTTGACGATGTTACCGCGACCTTCTCCAAGGACTTCGATGCCATGCGCACGAAGACCGGATGGGAAAGCTTCATCGGCATCTTTTCCAAGCAGCGCTCCGACAGCATCCGCCAGGAACGCATGCGCTCCGCCAGCATCGACGACAAGCTTCAGGACCTGATCACCAAGTCCAATGTCATCGGACAGCTGCTGCAGGAACAGCTCAACACGCTGAACGAACATTCCCAGCGCGTGGAAACCAACCTCAGCGAAACGCTGAGCCAGCGCGAACAGACAGTCGGCACCCTGGAAGAAATCAAGGCCAAGCTTGTGGCCATGGATCCGGATGTGATTGCTCTGGAAAACAAGATTTCCGTGGAGACCGATGCCTCCGAGCGCACCAAGCTGGAGAGCCAGCTGGCGGAGATGAATGCCGAATACAACCGCCTGGCCCAGGAAGAGCAGGTCAAGCTGGCCGAGAGCCAGACGCTGGAACGCTACATCGAAAAGGGCAAGACCTGGGTCGACAGCCTTCAGAACCAGGCGGCCACCCAGATGGTGCTGATCAACAAGCTGCAGACGGACACAAAACAGCGCGTCGTGCTTTACGATGCGCTTGTGAAATCCCTCAAGACGGCCCAGCAGCAGGATATCGCCCACAAGATCAACGAGATCGGCGTGGCCACCGACAAGGAAGCCCAGTCCGCCATGGCCGCCATCGGCTCGGCAACCAACCAGCGCATGGCCGACATGATGGAAGCCCATGAGGACCACATGGTGTTCGCCCGCAAGGTGCTGGAGGAAAAGGCCAAGTCGGACGAGCGTTTCGCGCGCCGGTTCCAGCAGATCGTCGAGAAGCACGACAAGAACACGTACGGGGCCTGAGGGTCTGAACCGTGGATCTGACCCTGGACCACAGAACCCTGGAAGAAGCGCATGAAACACGGCGCTACTTCGCCAAGTTCGAGCGGATCATCTCGCATTTGCAAGGGGTGGCGGAAAGCGTCATCAACGAGAACACCGCGCTCGCTTCGGAAATACCGGTTCTGAAAGAGTACCTGGAAGCGCTGTCGGGAACCTTCACGGCGCTTTCCTACAAATATCTGCTGGCGGGCCGCGTGTCGGACATGCTGCCCTCGCTTCTGAACATCGACCGTCAGGACAGCGGCTTCCCGATCTATCAGGAGCTGCTGCAGATGGCGAACGACGCCATGCAGGCGGACAAGCATTTACGGTCGCTGCCGGCAATGCGCGAACTCAAGCTGGAGATGGTCAACCATATCCTGCGTGAACAGTCCTCGCCGACCAACCTGCAGTTTGCCGCCTCGCAGCGCCAGTATTACGAAGAGCTCGCCAAGGGCGACCTGTTCTGGGCACGGAACGATCCACGTCTGGCCTGGATGGGCAACGTCGTCGACAACCGCCGCCTCTACAGGCTGCATTGGGCCGTCTATGACAGTCAGCAGAACATTCCGCTGATCTACATTCTCGACCTGGAAGACAGCGGCAAGTGGCCTCTGGCCAAGGACGAGCGCCGCTGGCCGCGCGTCCAGAGCCATCTGACCGCCCAATCCTCGGCGTCCCTGAAGCTGGTGACCATCGCCCGCGGCTTCGACCGCGACTTCGATGACCTGCATCCCAAGCGCCTGCGCCGGTTCTTTCTGGGGCCGATGTACAGCCACACCTTTACCCAACAGTCCGGTCCGCTACGCGACGTCCTTGCCGAAGCCACCGGTCGCCCTGGGGAAGACTGGGCCCTGGCCTGGACGACCGAAACCCTGGTCGCCTCCGGCTCCGAGTTCGAATCCGCAGGCTTCTTTTCGTCTGTCGAGCGGCAGATCTACCAACTCGATCCGCTGTCGGCACACAATCCGGCGTCACAGGAAGTCGCAGGCCATACACACCAGCAGCGGTCGCTGATCCTGCCGCAGCGGCCTTACCAAATTCTGGAAGAGCGAAACCCGCCGGGCTTCGCCAATATCCGCAAGTATGTCGTCAGCCCTTCGGGCAAGATCCTCAGTTACAAATAGGTTTTTCGCGTGACCCTTTCCAACGACCTCATGGAACTGAAAGAAGACAAGATCCGCGAGAAATACGCCTTTGCGGAAGCAATGCTCCAGGGCTTCGACCACACCCCGCGTATCGCCAAGAAGTCGGATGCACCCGTTGCACAGGACCGTTCGCCCGGCCTCGGCGCCCGCCGGCGGTTCCGCTCCACGACGCCCGGCCTCGTCACGCGCTCCACGGCCCGTCCCGAAGGTGTGCAACTTTCAAACCGCATTCTGGAATGCGACGACGATGCTCTGACCACCCCGCTTCAGGCGAGCGTTCTGCGGTCCCTGCGCCGGGCGCTGGCTGTCGCCCAGGTGGCGTCCGACCAGTTTGCCGACCAGACCGGCCTTGCCGAGCTAAAGCGCGCCAATCTTGCCGGAACGCTGGACGCCTCGCAGAAGATGCGGTTCCAGGATCTTCTGTCGGCAACGGCCATGATTGCGCTGCACGTCTTTGCCAACATGACGGACTTCCTCCTGTCGGGGCTCTCAGCCGAAACCGGTGAAACCGAAGTCCAGTGCCGCGACGTCGAGGAAATCCTTTTCGACAACGACCAGCTCGCCCTTCATGGTGTTCTCTGGGAGCTGGACCAGGAAATTGCCGCCGCCGCGATTGAAACCGATGCCCAGTTGATCGGCCTGGTGACGTCCTTCTGCGAACAGCTGATGGAAAAGGTGACACTTCGCGCGGAAGGCGTCAGCGTGCTGCAGGCATTCTCGGAAAGCCGTTACCGCGTGGAAGCGGACAATTTCGAGATCACCGGCTTCACGCCTTCCGCACGCGCGCACTCGACCACGCTCGCCATGGCGTTCAAGAAGCCGGAAGAAGTCGTCGGCAACCACATCGCCAAATACCAGGCGATGAAGCTTGCCAAGATGCTGATGGCCTACGATTTCGACCGCAAGCTCAACCCGTTCGCGGAACTCGGCGGCTTCATCTTCACCTTCATGGGCGACGGCAAACCGGGCACCGGCAAGACAACCCTGATCCAGATGATGGCCGGCATGGTCAACGACTATTGTCAGGTCGCCGGCTATCCGTTCCGCTATCAGAACCTCTCCACGGAAAGCATCGACAGCTACCAGGGCAAGTCTGCCCAGAATGCCAAGGCCTTCATCCGCAATGTCACCGACCCGAATGTGATCGGTTTCGGCACCATCGACGACATAGACCAGCTTGCCGGCAAGCGCGGCGATCGCCAGTCCTCCGCCGGACAGCTGGAAATTACAGCGGTCCTGATGGAGAGCTTTGCCGGTGCCAACACGGTGGTGCGCGGCAACTGCACGTTCGGCATGTTCTCCAACTATCCGGAGAACGTCGATGACGCCCTGCGTCAGCGCGCCGGTGCCCGCTTCCTGGTCGACGGCCCGCAAAGCCGCGAGGACTACATCGACATCCTGCATCTGCTGATGGGCAAGAACCACTCGATTCCAGTCGGCGACCATGATCTTTTCGAGGCCCAGGCCCTGAAGAAGGCCGTTGCGGCGTCCTACGAGCGTCACTCCCGGCCACAGGAAGATGCGCTGACAAAGGTGTTCGACAACGTACGGGCTGAAATCGGTGACCTGGACACGATCGCCAAGCTCGGTACCTACCTGAAGGCCATCCAGCAAGCGGACGAACGTTTCACCGGCCGGGCGATCAAGAACATCACCGATGCCGTGAAAGTGCGGGCGATGGACTTCGAATTGCCGGATGCCTGGATGGAAGATCCGGAACTATTCCTGTTCAAGGACTACGAGACCAAGAAGGCGATGATCGCCGACCTGGCGCAGCCGATCACCGTCGATATGGTCATCCAGGAAATCAACCGCTACGCGGACAGCGAATTCCGCTATGCGGACAAGTCGGACGAGGTTGCCATCGAGAATGCCGTGCGCGAGATGCAGCGCATGGAAGAAGCCAAGCGCCGCTACATGGAAATCACGCGCATATGATGAGGCTCGTCAAACATGGCTTGATGTTCGGTAACCTCTACGAGGTCTCCGCACCGTCCATGGTGGCCCGCTACAACCGCGCGCTGGAGCACCTGACCGGCAAGCGAACGGCGCTCGAGGCCTTTCACGTCGACATCTCCGGATTTTCCCCGGAGATCGGCGATGAACTGGACGACATCCACTACCTCAATCCGCACGGCTGCAATCGGCAGTTCATTCTGCTGTCGATCGAACAGAAGACCGCACCGTTGTTGAACGCGCGGTTCTCCACGTCGCGTTCGATCCTGAAACGCTTCATCGAGGACAATGAGGAACAGCTCTTTGCGCTTTCGATCCGCGATTGCGTCGTCGGTGAACTGGTCAACTCGATCTATTCCATCACCTCGCCGCAGGACCTGTTTTATATCAGGGCGATCGAGGTGGAGGCGGACACCGTCGGCGGGCATTCCGAAGCAGGTGACGAACTGGCCGACAAGATCGAAGCCTTCATGAGCGAGCCCGACGGCTGGTGGGACGATGTGCTGATCGCGGACATGATCGAGCTTTCCAAGCACACCGGCGACATCATCCGCACCCCCTTGGCGATCAGTTCGAAAAGCTATGAGCAGGGAAATTTCCATACCTCCCATTTCGGCGGCCTCTACATCTTTCGCGATGTGAAGGAAACCGCATGCATCGCCTCCAGGCGCATGGACATTGTCGTCGACCTGCCCGTGAAGCACCTCTTCAGCCTGGAAGACCGCTACGAGGTGGCCGATTTCCTCAATCGAAACCAGTTGGTGGAGCCTATCCTCGATGCAGGCGGCAGCGTCGCCAAGAGCCTTTTGAAACAGAAACTGGACTTCATCGTCATCGACACGGCCGCCAGCCAGGGCGAGGATCTGTCGGACGTCTCGCGGCGCGATCTGCGCGCTTTGAGACGCAAGTATCACCAGCAGCTCCCCGCGGAATATCACGCCCTCAACGACATCGTGCACAGGCTGGAGCTGAAAGACGACAAGCTGTGGGTCGAACCGGAAAACGCAGCCTATTTCTACCTGCTTCGCTCGCGCAATCACCGCGACAAGAACCTGGTCAACATGCTGCTGGCCGAATTGACGCCGCTTGACTTCCGCCAGCTTTTCATTTGTCACAAGGACGCATTCTACGGTCATTACCGAAGCTGGGGTGAGGCCAAGAAGAACTACGCGGCCCAGTTCCTTGCGGAAGAATATATGGTCGACAAGGTCGGCACGCGGCTGGAGCTGTTCGGACCGGAGGCCGCCATGGTGGAAGAAGACCAGGCCGACTACGGCTTCGGCAGGAACATGGGGCCGTGGGGTGCAATCCCCGAGGAACAAGACGGTGAGGACGGCGCACGATGAAGTGGATCAAATGGATAATCGGCATTCCGCTCCTGCTGATCCTTGTCGCCTTCCTCCATTACACGTTGCCGGGACGTGATGTGGTTCGCATCGTCGGCACCGACGTGAAGCGCATGGACATCGGCGCTTCGTCGCTCTTCTGGGCCGCCCCCGATGCAGGTACCAACAAGAACTGGACAAGGGACGTCCGCTTCATCAACACGGTCTGGCCGAACGGCAAGCCAAGGGTCTACCGCAACGAAGACACCGATTGGGGCTGGCCGCCCTATTTCAAGTTCGACAGCAGCAACATCACCGCCCAGGCGCAGGATCTGGCCAAGAAAAGCGATGATGTCTGGATCGCCGTCACCCACTATGGCTGGCGTGTGGAGCTGTTCACGATCTTTCCCAATGCCATCAGCATCGAGGTTGTCTCCGGGCCGGATGTCTTCCTGATCCCCTGGTTCAATATCCTGTTCGTCGTGGTGCTTGTCGCTCTCGCCTATCTGGTCATCAAGACCGTCAACGCCTTCAAGAAACGCCGGATCGACCCGGTAGTCGACGGTATCGACGACTTCATGGACGATGTCGGCGATAGCGCCGAGCAGGCCCGCGCCAGCGCCCATCGTCGCGCTAGTGAAGCCACGAGCGGCTTCCGCCGATGGCTGAAACGCTGGTTCGGTTGACGGGACCGGAACGGCATGCCTCTCTGTCGGCCGTGCTCTCTGCACCGCCCTCATCCTGAGGAGGACCGCCAGGTCCGTCTCGAAGGATGGGCTTCATACTCCTGAGCAAGCGGCCCATCCTTCGAGACGACGCTTGCGCGCCTCCTCAGGATGAGGTCGTTCGTTTTAACCTTCCAATCGGCAGGAACCCCGAGTTTGAATCAGCCAATCGACCTAGTCATCTTCGACTGCGACGGTGTTCTCATCGACAGCGAAGTCATCAGCGCGCGCATGCTGGTGGCTGAACTCGCGACGCGGAACGTCCACATCACCATGGACTACGTCGCTCACCATTTCCTGGGTCGAAGCTATCCGGTTGTCCTGCAGCAGATCCGCAAGGAATTCGGTGTCGACCTGCCGCCGGAATTCGAAACCGCCTACCGGGCAAGCCTTCTCAGCGCCTTTGAAGCGGAGCTCAGACCGATCGACGGCGTGCGGGAGGTGATCGAGAACCTTGGCGTGGACTATTGCCTTGCGACCAGTTCCAGCCCGCCGCGGCTCGCCAGATCGCTGGAGATAACCGGGCTGACGGATCTCTTTGCCGGCCGTACCACCACGGCTTCCGAAGTCGCTCACGGCAAACCCGCGCCGGACCTGTTCCTGCTGGCAGCGGAAAAACATGGCGTCGCACCGGAGCGCTGCCTGGTGATCGAGGACAGCGAAAACGGCATCAAGGCAGGGCTTGCCGCCGGTATGGAAGTCTACCGTTTCATTGGCGGTTCGCACCTTGCCGGACTTCTGAATTCGGCGACTGCCACGGCGGGTGCCGCGCAACTGTTTGCATCTTTCGGCGAATTCTTTCAGCTTAGGCCGGATCTGAAGAACAACGGCAACTAAGATGAAACAGAAAATTCCTGCCGAGGCATCCCGTCTCGATGACGCCGCCCGCGCCGGCTGGTTATACTATGTTGCCGGCAACACCCAGGACGAGATCGCCCGCAAGCTCGGCGTATCCCGCCAATCGGCACAGCGGCTGGTTTCGCTTGCAGTCAGTGAACGGCTGATCAAGGTGCGGCTCGACCACCCGATCGCCAACTGCATGGAACTGAGCACCCGCCTGACGGAACGCTTCGGCCTGCAGAGCTGCGAAGTGGTCCCCAGCGACCCGGACGCCCCGTCCTCCACGGTTGGCATTGCCCAGGCGGCCGCCACCGAGATGGAACGTCATTTCCGCTCCCAGAAACCCAAGATCATCGCCTACGGCACGGGCCGCACCTTGCGCGCTTCGGTGGATCAATTGCCGATGATGGATTGTCCGCAGCACCGCATCGTCTCGCTTCTGGGCAACATGATGTCGGACGGCTCGGCCTCGGCCTATAACGTCATCATCCGGCTTGCCGACCGCATCAATGCCCGGCACTACCCGATGCCTCTGCCCGTATTCGCCCGCTCCCGCGAGGAACTGCAACTGCTGCATAACCAGGAAGCGGTGCACAATATCCTCGATCTCATCCGGCAGGCGGACGTTACTTTCGTGGGTATCGGCAACATGGGACCGACTGCACCATTGACGGTCGACGGATTCGTCAGTCACGACGAAATGCGCGCACTGGAGAAAGCCGGTGCCATCGGCGAGATCACGAGCTGGGTCTACGACCGAAAAGGCGCGCTGGTCGAAGGACTTACCAATGACCTGGTAGCCAGTGCCCCCCTGCTGCCGGCCGGAGAGAAACCGGTCTACGGAATTGCGGCGGGCGACGGCAAGGTGCCGGCCATGCTGGGAGCGTTGAACGGCAAATTTGTCAATTGCCTGATCACCAACGAGACGACGGCTGAGCAATTGCTCAAGCTCTGAGCGATTTCCCAATATAAATAACTATATGTATTTTAAAGGCTTTTCGCAGTGCAGCGAGAAGCCTTTTTTGTTTTAGGCGATTCACATCTTGACTCGGGGTGGGAATTGGAGCGAATATTTGCCCGCAAGAATGGCAAATGCCCAATCTCGCTTGGGAGGAAAATATGGCATTTCATACCCGTGCGCTCCTCAGCGCATGTGCAATGGCGGCTCTGTGCGCATCCGCATCTGCAGAAACAATCACCATCGCGACCGTGAACAACGGCGACATGATCCGCATGCAGGGTCTGACGAAGGACTTCACCGACAAGAACCCTGACATCGAAGTCAAATGGCTGACCATGGAGGAGAACGTTCTCCGCCAGCGCGTCACCACTGACGTCGCCACCAAGGGCGGTCAGTTCGACGTCATGACCATCGGCACCTATGAAGTTCCGATCTGGGGCAAGCAGGGCTGGCTCGTTTCCCTGAACGACCTGCCGGAAAGCTACGACGCGGACGACATCCTGCCGGCCATCCGTGGCGGCCTGACCGTTGACGGCGAGCTCTATGCGGCACCGTTCTACGGCGAAAGCTCCATGGTCATGTACCGCAAGGACCTGATGGAAAAAGCCGGCCTGGAAATGCCGGAAGCCCCGACCTGGGACTTTATCGTCGAAGCCGCCAAGGCAATGACGGACAAGGAAAACGAAGTCTACGGCATCTGCCTGCGCGGCAAGGCCGGCTGGGGTGAAAACATGGCGTTCCTGACGGCCATGGCGAACTCTTACGGCGCCCGCTGGTTCGACATGGACTGGAAGCCGCAGTTCGACACGCCGCAATGGAAAGAAGCTCTTACCACCTATCTCGACGTGATGAACGAAGCAGGCCCTCCGGGCGCTTCTTCCAACGGCTTCAACGAAAACCTGGCCCTGTTCCAGACCGGCAAGTGCGGCATGTGGATCGACGCCACCGTGGCAGCCTCCTTCGTGACCAACCCGAAGGACAGCCAGGTTGCTGACAAGGTCGGCTTTGCTCTGGCACCGGACAAGGGCCTCGGCAAACGCGGGAACTGGCTCTGGGCATGGTCGCTGGCCATTCCGGCCGGCACCCAGAAGGAAGCTGCTGCGAAGAAGTTCATCGAGTGGGCGACTTCCAAGGAATACCTGGAGCTGGTTGCAGCCGAAGAAGGCTGGGCGAACGTTCCCCCGGGAACCCGTACGTCTCTTTATGAGAACCCGGAATACCAGAAAGTTCCGTTCGCAAAGATGACGCTGGACAGCATCAACTCTGCTGATCCGCAGAATCCGACCGTCGATCCGGTTCCGTATGTCGGCGTGCAGTTCGTCGCCATTCCGGAATTCCAGGGCATGGCAACCGTTGTCGGCCAGGCATTCTCGGCAGCTCTTGCTGGCTCGATGGATGCGGACGCTGCACTGGCTGCTGCCCAGGCGACCGCTGAACGCGAAATGAAGAAGGCCGGTTACCTCAAGTAGAAGCCTTCGCGGACCGGCGGGTGCCTGCCCGTCCCGCCGGTCTCCTCCTTTCTGTTCCGCGTGAGCTCTGGCTCTGACCGAGCAAAGGTCGCATCATGGCTACCCAACATTCACGGGCGGCGGCCCGTTTGATGATCTCTCCGGCAGTTCTGCTGCTGCTGGGTTGGATGATCATCCCGCTCTCGATGACCCTCTATTTCTCTTTCCTGCGCTACAACCTGCTCATTCCGGGAATGGAAGAGTGGACCGGCTGGACCAACTACGAGTTCTTCCTCACCGATCCGGCTTTCTTTGCAGCGCTGAAGAACACCCTGCTGCTCGTTGGCGGCGTCCTTCTCATCACCATTGTCGGCGGCGTGCTGTTGGCCCTGCTGCTCGACCAGCCCTTCTGGGGCCAGGGGATCGTGCGCATTCTGGTGATTGCCCCGTTCTTCGTCATGCCCACCGTCTCCGCGCTGGTGTGGAAGAACATGTTCATGAACCCGGTCAACGGCCTGTTCGCATACTTTGCGAAGTTTCTGGGGCTGCAACCGTTCGACTTTCTTTCGCATGCACCGCTGTTTTCGATCATCCTGATCGTCGCCTGGCAGTGGTTGCCCTTTGCGACGCTCATTCTGCTTACCGCCCTGCAATCGCTGGACAGCGAACAGCTGGAAGCGGCCGAAATGGACGGCGCCAATTTCCTGAACCGCTTCGTGTTCATCATGGTGCCGCACCTGGCGCGTTCGATCACCGTCGTGATCCTGATCCAGACGATCTTCCTGCTGTCGGTCTTCGCGGAAATTCTCGTCACCACCAATGGCGGTCCGGGCTATGCCTCGACCAACCTCACCTACCTGATCTACGCCCAGTCGCTGCTGCAGTTCGACGTCGGCGGCGGATCGGCCGGCGGTGTGGTCGCCATTATCCTCGCCAACATCGTTGCGATCTTCCTGATGCGGATGATCGGCAAGAACCTGGAGGCCTGACCCATGGCGCGCGCAGTCTCCAACCGCCGCAAGGCTCTCGTCACCGTATGTGCGTGGGCCGTCGGCATCGCCATCTTCTTCCCGATCCTGTGGACCGTGCTGACCAGCTTCAAGACGGAAGCGGAAGCCATTGCGTCTCCTCCTAGCTTCCTGTTTTTCGACTGGACGCTGGAAAACTACAGCACGGTCCAGGAGCGTTCGGACTATTTCCGGCACTTCTCCAACTCGGTCATCATTTCCTTCGGCTCCACCCTTCTGGGTCTGCTGATCGCGATACCGGCGGCCTGGTCCATGGCCTTCGTGCCGGGCAAGCGCACCAAGGACGTCCTGATGTGGATGCTGTCCACCAAGATGCTTCCGCCGGTGGGTGTGCTGATCCCGATCTATCTCCTGTTCCGGGATACCGGTCTCCTCGACACGCGTGTCGGCCTCGTGATGGTGCTTACCCTCATCAACCTGCCGATCATCGTCTGGATGCTGTTCACCTACTTCCGCGAAATTCCGGGCGAGATCCTGGAAGCCGCGCGGATGGACGGTGCGGAGCTGTGGTCCGAGATCATCTACGTGCTGACACCCATGGCGGTGCCCGGCATTGCCTCGACCCTGCTACTGAACATCATCCTGTCCTGGAACGAAGCGTTCTGGACCTTGAACCTAACGGCGGTCGACGCCGCCCCCCTCACCGCTTTCATTGCCAGCTATTCCAGCCCGGAAGGCCTGTTCTACGCAAAACTGAGCGCTGCCTCGACGATGGCGATCGCCCCGATCCTCATCATCGGCTGGTTCAGCCAGAAGCAGCTCGTACGCGGCCTGACCTTCGGCGCGGTTAAATAGGAGACCTGAACATGGGTCAGATAACCCTCAACCAGATTACCAAGAGCTTCGGCGACGTTCAGGTTATCCCGCCACTGGACCTGCAGATCAACGACGGCGAGTTCGTGGTGTTCGTCGGTCCGTCCGGCTGCGGCAAGTCCACGCTCCTGCGTCTCATTGCAGGCCTGGAGGATGTCTCGTCCGGTGACATCACCATCGACGGCAAGAACGCCACCGAAGTGCCGCCGGCAAAACGTGGCCTTGCCATGGTGTTCCAGTCCTACGCGCTCTATCCGCACATGTCGGTGCGCAAGAACATCGCCTTCCCGCTGCGCATGGCCGGCATCGACAAGGCGGCGCAGGACGCCAAGGTGACCGCAGCCGCCAAGGTGCTAAACCTGACGGATTACCTGGACCGTCGCCCGGGTCAGCTTTCCGGCGGTCAGCGCCAGCGTGTTGCCATCGGCCGCGCCATCGTGCGCGAACCGGCCGCCTTCCTGTTCGACGAACCCCTGTCGAACCTGGATGCGGCGCTGCGTGTCAACATGCGGCTCGAAATCTCCGAACTGCACCAGTCCCTCAAGACGACCATGATCTACGTGACCCACGACCAGGTGGAAGCCATGACCATGGCTGACAAGATCGTGGTGCTGCAGGCCGGCAAGATCGAGCAGGTCGGCTCGCCGCTGGAGCTTTATCACACGCCGCGCAACAAGTTCGTGGCCGGTTTCATCGGCTCGCCGAAGATGAACTTCCTGATGGGGTCCTTCGCCACCGAATACGATGCTGCCACGATCGGTATCCGCCCGGAGCATCTGACCGTCTCGCAAAGCGACGGCAAATGGGTCGGAAAGGTCGGCGTTTCGGAACATCTCGGATCCGACACCTTCCTTTATGTCGATATGGAAGGCGTCGACGAACCGATTACCGTGCGCTCCTCGGGCGAGATCGGGTTCCGCCATGGCGACACAGTTCACCTGACCCCGGCTCCTGACAAGATCCACCGCTTCGACAACCAGGGCCTGAGGATTGCATGAGCCGACTTGAAGGAAAATCCGCGCTGATCACGGGTTCGGCCCGGGGCATCGGCAAGGCCTTTGCCGCGCGGTTTGCAGAGGAAGGCGCCCAGGTGGCGATTGCCGATATCAACCTGGCCGGCGCAGAAGCGGCGGCCAGTGAGATCGGTCCGAATGCCTATGCCGTTCAGTTGGACGTCACCGACCAGTCGTCGATCGATGCTGCCATCGCCGCCGTTGAACAGAAGACCGGCGGGCTCGACATCCTGGTCAACAACGCCGCGCTATTCGATCTGGCACCGATTGTCGAGATCACCCGCGACAGCTACCAGCGCCTGTTCGACATCAACGTTTCCGGAACCCTGTTCATGATGCAGGCCTCGGCAAAGTCGATGATCAGGCGTGGTCAGGGCGGCAAGATCATAAACATGGCCAGCCAGGCAGGCCGGCGCGGTGAAGCGCTGGTGGGCATCTATTGCGCCACCAAGGCAGCGGTCATCAGCCTGACCCAGTCGGCAGGTCTCAACCTGATCGAACACGGCATCAACGTGAATGCCATCGCCCCCGGCGTCGTCGACGGCGAGCACTGGGACCATGTGGATTCGATGTTCGCGAAATACGAAGGCCTGCAGCCCGGCGAAAAGAAGGCAGCGGTCGGAGCCGCGGTGCCTTTCGGCCGCATGGGCACCGCCGAAGATCTCACCGGCATGGCCGTTTTCCTGGCGTCGAAAGACGCGGATTACATCGTATCGCAGACTTACAACGTCGATGGCGGCAACTGGATGAGCTGACCAATGACCCAGAACCTAAGTGAAACTGTGCTCAATTCTCTTCCCGAATCTGTCAAGGCACCGGCGTATCGCCGGTCGGACCTGACCCCCGGTATCCTTCACATCGGCGTCGGCAACTTCCATCGTGCGCATCAGGCCATCTACCTGAGCAAGCTGTTCGATCTCGGCGAAGGCCGTGATTGGGCCATCGTCGGCGCGGGCCTCAAGCCCTACGACAAGACCATGCGTGAACGCCTCCAGGCCCAGGACTGGCTGACGACCGTGGTCGAGCTCGACCCGGAAGGCCTTAGCGCGCAGGTCTGTGGCGCCATGATCGACTTCGTTGACGTGGATCCCCAGGCGCTGATCGCTCGCCTTGGTGAAGCCGATATCCGCATTGTCTCGCTGACGATCACCGAAGGCGGTTATTTCGTTGATCCGAACACCGGTGGCTTCGACGTCAATCATCCGGAAATCCAGGCGGATCTCGCCTCACCGGATAAGCCACAGACCGTGTTCGGCGTGCTCGTCGCCGCCCTGCTGGCCCGCCGCGACAAAGGCCTTGAACCCTTTACCGTGATGTCTTGCGACAACCTGCCCGAAAACGGCCATATGGCGAAACAGGCCGTTGCCGGTTTCGCCAGGGCCTTGTCGCCGGAAGCCGGAAGCTGGATTGCCGACAACGTCGCCTTTCCAAACGGCATGGTGGACTGCATCACCCCCGCGACCGGCGACCGCGAACGCGGCCTGGTTCAGGAACGCTTCGGCCTGACCGATGCGGCCCCTGTGGTCTGTGAACCCTTCCGCCAATGGGTGCTGGAGGATCATTTCCCTGCCGGTCGCCCGGCGCTGGAAAAGGTCGGCGTCGAATTCGTCGAGGACGTCGCTCCATACGAGCTGATGAAATTGCGCATTCTCAATGGCGGCCATGCGACCATCGCCTATCCGGGTGCGCTGCTGGGACACTACTTCGTCCATGACGCCATGGCCGATCCACTGATCTGCGCTTTCCTGAAAAAGCTGGAAGAAGACGAGATCCTGCCGACCGTTCCGGTAATTCCGGGGGTCAGCTTCGAGACCTATCTCACCACCGTGATGGACCGGTTCTCCAATCCGGCAGTGGGAGACACGATCCCCCGTCTCTGCCTTGACGGTTCCAACCGCCAGCCGAAGTTTATCCTGCCTTCTATCCAGGACCGCCTCGACAAGGGGCTGCCGGTGGCCGGCCTTGCCCTCGAAACGGCCCTTTGGTGCCGTTACTGCCTCGGCCACAACGAGGCTGGAGAACCGCATGTCATCGAGGACAACAATGCCGACATCCTGAAGGCCTGGGCACAGGGCGTTTACGCCGGCAAGCCGGCGCGCATCGAAATGCCGGAGCTCTTTGGAAGTCTCGCCTCCGACGAAACCTTCCTGAAGGCCTTCAGCTACGCCGCAGGCATGATCGCTGAAGATGGGGTGGCAGCAACTCTGAAAGCCTACCTCGACGGCCGCTTCGACAACGGCGCCGCTGCCCTCAAGGCGAACGTTCACTAGCAAACGAGGGATCACACTCGCGCCACCGTGTGCGCAATGTGATCCCATTTGCCTTTCAATTTGCCCTGTCCCGCTTACCTTGATGTCACTGACAGACGAGGATTTGACCTTCGCCTGCACGACGGAAAGCGGTAAGGCGGGATTACGGGCATGAGACAACTGAACAGACGGCACCTTCTGGCTGGCAGCGCGGCAATGGCATTGCTGCCGGGAACGGTGTTTGCGGCAGGCAACGACTTCTTCCGACTTGGCCTCGCCGAACCGGCCTTCGAAATCGAACCCAAACTCGACCTTCCCGATCTTGATGGCACCGTCCACACGCTTGCCGACTATTCCGGAAAGATCCTGCTCGTATCGTTCTGGGCGACATGGTGTCCGCCCTGCCGGAAGGAAATGCCGGGTCTGGCGCGTCTCAACCGGGAACTCGGTCCCGAAGGCTTTGCAGTGCTCGCCGTCAACGTAGGTGACCGGCAGGACCGGATCGAAGGTTTTCTGGACGAGATCGACCATGATGGCCTCACCGTCCTGATGGACACCGACAAGGCCATGCCGAGCACCTGGTTCCTGCGCGGTTTGCCGGTAACCTACGTCCTCGATGGCACCGGCAAGGTTGCCCTCGCCGCCATTGGCGACCGGGTGTGGGATTCAGAGGAAATGATCTCCGCGCTGCGCAGTTTGAAGACCGCCTGACCACGTCGAACATCACCAGGGTAAAAGACCACCCTCAGCCGTTGTCCATCGGCACGATCACAGGCCGTCCTCCACCCGGACGTGTCAGGATTTCCAGCGGAAAGTCATAAGCTTTCGACAACAACTCCGCCTGCATGACCTCGTCCCGCGCACCGAAGGCGAGACGGCGACCACCCTGCATGACCAGCACCCGGTCGGCAAAGGCAGCGGTCAGGTTGAGGTCGTGCATCACGGCGACGACGCCGCCACCACGCTTGGCGTAATCGGCTGCAAGCTGCATGATCTGGACCTGGTGCTTGATGTCGAGACTGGAGACCGGTTCGTCCAGGAACAGCCAATGCGGCAGGCCTTCTTGCGGAAGCGGGTCCCAGACCTGACACAACACCCGTGCAAGCTGCACCCGTTGCTGCTCGCCGCCGGACAGTTCCTGATAACTACGCCCTTCGAAGCCCGACAGGCCGACTTTCGCAAGGGCTTCGGCAATGCGCCGGGCACGGAAGGCTCGTTCCCGGCGGCTGGAGGTCAGGCCGAGACCGACCACTTCAGCCACGTTCAGGGGAAAGGAAATCTGGCTTGCCTGCGGCAGCACCCCGCGCATGGCGGCAAGCACTTCCGGTGACAGGCCACCGACCTCCAACCCTGCCAGCGTTATCCCGCCGGAGTAAGGCAGTTCACCGGTCATTGCCTTCATCAAGGTCGTCTTGCCGGAACCGCTCGGCCCGATGATCGCCAGCACTTCCCCTGCCTTTGCGTGAAAGGAAAGGTCCTGCACGATCCGGGTCTTGCCTGCCGAAACACCAACACGCTCGACAACAAGATCGGGTGTCAGCGCCGTGCCATTTTCAATTGTCCTGTGCAACATGACCACACCCTAAAGGCCTGTAAGGCCGCGCTTGCGCAGCAGGATCCAGAGGAAGAAGGGCGCACCGGCAAAGGCGGTGATGATACCGATGGGCATTTCCGCCGGTGCCACGATGGTGCGCGCCAGCGTATCGGCGGCTATCAGCAGGCAGGCGCCAAGAAGCGCTGCGGCCGGCAGCATGTAGCGATGGTCGGGACCGATTGTGAGACGAAGCAAATGCGGCACGACGATGCCGACAAAGCCGATTCCGCCGCTGACAGCAACGGAGGCGCCGGTTGCCGCCGCAACCAGCAGGATACTGAGGTTCTTGAGCCGCTGCACCTTGATGCCGATGTGCGAGGCGGCGGCTTCGCCAAGCGTCAGACCGTTGAGACCGCGTGCCAGGAACGGCACGCAGACCAGCATCGTGAGGATGATTGGCGCGGCAGAAGCGACCTTCTGCCAGTTGGATCCCGCGAGCGACCCAAGTCCCCAGAACTGCAGGTCGCGCAGCTCCTGGTCATCGGCCACATAAACCAACAGCCCTGTCATCGCACCGGTGAGCGCGCCGAGCGCAATGCCCGCCAGCAGCAATGTCGCAACTGACGTGACACCTCCGCGCGTGCCGATCCTGTAAAGAAGCAGCGTCGTGACGAGGCCGCCGGCAAAGGCTGCCAGCGGGACCGCATAGATACCCAGAAGCGCCATCACCGGCGCCAGTACGGTATTTCCAAGAACGATGAACGCGGCAGCGCCCAGGCCTGCCCCTGCCGAAACGCCGACAATGCCCGGATCTGCAAGCGGGTTTCGGAACAGCCCCTGCATCACGGCACCGGACACCGCCAGGGCCGCTCCAATGAGCGCTCCCAGCGTAACCCGGGGCAGGCGGATATCCATGAGAACGATCCAGTCCCTTGCCGAAACACCCTGCGGCACGCCCTCTCCCGCTCCCGAAAAATAGGACGGCACATGCGGCAGGAGCTCCAGAACCGGGATCGAGATCGGGCCGATGGCAAGGCTTCCCAGAACGACGAGACATGTCAGCACGGCGAGCAGCGCAATGACGGCCCGCGCGAGCGGAGCCCTGTCTCCGCGCTGCAGGTCCGCAAGCCCAAGGAGAGAGGAAATCCGTCCGCTTCTGGCGGGCAAGGCCGTATCGCTCATCAGTGCCATCAGCTTGCCGTATCCGCCAGACGGGTCGACAATTCACGGACCGCTTCTGCGGTGCGCGGACCGAACCCCAGCAGGAGCTGCCCGTTCATGCGGACAAGTCGCCTGTTCTTCCCTGCCGGCGTTTGCGCCACGGCCGGATGATCGAACACCGCATCACCGCTCGCCGCGTCTTCGCCGTCGCCGTGGCGGTCCATCATCAGAACGACGTCCGGTGCCGCACTGACGATCGCCTCGTCGCTGAGGATCTTGTAGCCGGAAAAGCCGGACGTCGCGTTTTCAGCACCCGCAAGCGCAAGTATGCCGTTGGCCGCAGTATCCGATCCGGCGGCAAGGATACGCCCGCCCTTTGTCGACAGGACAAAAAGAACACGAACGCCAGACGTCCGGCTTTCAGCGGCACGTTGTGCCTCGGCCAGATCTTCTTCAAGCTTGCCGGCAAGAGCATCGGCTTTCGCCTCGACGCCGAGCACTTCACCAACGACACGCACCTTCCGGATGATGCCTTCGGCGGTATATGCCTCCGGCACATCCGCCATCGCCACACCGGACTTGCGCAACACGTCCACCGTTTCCTGCGGCCCGCTGCCTTCCAGCATCAGGATCAGCTCCGGATTGACGGAGAGCACACCTTCCGGGGACAGCGCGCGCATGTACCCGACATCCGGAAGACTTGCCGCTTCCGACGGGAAGATGCTGGTGCTGTCGCGGGCAATCAGCCTCTTGTCTTCGCCCAGGGCGTAGACGATCTCCGTCACCGAACCGCCGATGGCGACAACAGTGCTGCTGTCCGGACTGCCCGTGCCTTCCGCAAACAGTGGCTTGCCGGGCAGGACCAGGGCTGCGACGGTCAGCGCGACAGCCGCCGAGACGCCGGAAAAACGCGAAAGAGACCCAATCATTCCGCTGCTCCCAGCTTTACCGCCCGATCCAGTTTCGGCAGGTTTTCGGCAAGGCCGCGCCAATCGGACCGTTCCTCGTTGCCCTCACCACGCACACCGAAGAACTGGATGATCTGCTGTCCTTCGCTGTCATAAGCTTCCACCGAGGTGACATGGCCGACATCCGCCGGTTTGCGCACGGCCCAGACCTCGTGGATGTGGTCGGTCCGCAGATGCAGATGGAAGGTCGGGTCCATCACGTTGATCCATGGCCCCCTATCCATCACCGTTGCCACCGCCCCGGAGTGGATCTGAATGCAACCGCGATTGCCGACAAAACACATGATCGGAATGTTTTCCGACGCTGCAAGACGCAACAAGGCCGGCACCGCCCCACGATCGAGCGGCCAGGCCCAGGCATCGCCCGCCAGTTCAAAGGCACTGACCCGGTCGAGGTCCAGATCCTTCAAAAGTCCGTGGAACTGATGCGGATCGGTCATCGCCTGCCAGCGGTCGCGCAGCACCGCTTCAGCTCCTTCGGATGCCTGTTTTCGGCTGAACGGTTTAGCTTCGCTCACTTGCGGCAACACATCCGGCGTCTGATCGTCCAGCACGAGCTTTTCAACCAGAGTGTTCCACGCATCCAGGTTCGTTTCCGCACGGGTGTGGATCTTCATCACCGCATCACCATGGGCATCGAAGAACTGCAGCGACCGGCGGACATCGTTGCCGTCGGCCTTTTCGACCGCAAAGCCATGCACCCAATTGGCCGGAAACATGCGCGTGTCGATCTGCTCGCCCAGCATCAGGGCCGCCCGTTTGCCGTTCACGAATTTCTCGAACGGCCCGATCTTCTCGTGCACCGCGCTCTCGTTGCGCGTCAGTGCCATGACCGTGCCGACGGTCTGCAACCCCGGAAACAGATCATCGAAACGCGGCGCGATGCGGCGCACGCCATGCCCTACGAAGCTGGCGACCAGCTCCGCTTCCGTAATGCCGAGTATCTGTGCCAGATCCCGCTCCCGCATCTTCGGATTGTCCGCGCGTGCCGCCCGGATGTCGGCTGCGCTCTGCCTGGTTTCAGAGGAGATCTGATCGGCATTCATGAGTTCTGTCCCCAATCGCTATGGTCTTCCTGCAGCCCGCTCTCAGTTTCCCGCCTCATCATCCCGTAACGTAAATTACTGAGATTATTAGGAGTTTTTGAATCATTCCAAAGAGACGCTTTTCCTCGGCGACCGCAATCTAATACTTGACTCCTATATTCATATTTCATTAGGAACACAATACCTGAGTCACTGACTCATGTTTAAAACGCTGTGTGAGAGGCAGCGAAAAGGACGCGAACAACGCGCACTCTTGGAGAATTTTTATGGGGCTCAAGAAGACCGGTAACACCCGCTTGATGGGTGGTGTTGCCCTTTGGGTTTTGGCTTTTAATTGCGGGGCAGCTGCACAGGATGCAGTCGCAGATGCAGCACCGGCGACACCCGTTGCCGAGCAGGATCAACCGGTATCGCAGCTACAACAGATCGTGGTCGGCGCCGGTGTGCCCAAAGTCGCGATCGATACTCCTCAGGCCGTCACCGTGCTGGGCCAGGAAGCCATCGACGACCTGCAACCGCGCTCGATCGGAGACGTCTTCCAGGAGATCCCGGGCGTCACGCCGATCGGCAGTAACTCGATCCTCGGCGAAAGCATCAATATCCGCGGTATCGGTGAAGCCCTTTCCGGTGACGAGACCCGGATCATCATGCAGGTAGACGGGGTCAACAAGTTTTTCGAACAGTACCGGATGGGGTCGTTCTTCTCCGATCCGGAACTCTATAAACAGATCGAAGTCCTGCGCGGACCGGCATCATCGACCCTTT
This sequence comes from Labrenzia sp. THAF191a, assembly GCF_009363335.1. Lineage (GTDB taxonomy): Bacteria > Pseudomonadota > Alphaproteobacteria > Rhizobiales > Stappiaceae > Roseibium > Roseibium algicola. Next base: position 2,643,429 of record NZ_CP045333.1, on the reverse strand, counting down.
ATGGCGCCGGTGCGATGGGGGGTGTGATCACCTTCACCACAAAGGATGCCAGCGATTTCCTCGATCCGGGTGACCTGATCGGCGGCCGGCTGAAAACCTCCTGGGATTCGAACGGCAACGGCTGGCTGGGCAGCGCGATCGTCGCGGCGGAGCCGGTCAAGAACCTCGAGTTGCTCGGCGCCCTCAACTATCGGCAGTCTCAGGACATTACGGATGGCCAGGGCAACGAAGTTCCGGACACGGATTTCAACTCCATCAACGGTCTGATCAAGGCTCGTTACACCTTCGGGGAAAATGAAGACCAGTCCGTTTTCGCAAGTTACCAGAACTGGTCGAGTGACGAGGACAACCAGAACTACGACCAGATTGCCTGGGGTCCGGACTTTGGCGATGTTGACCGCACAGTGACGGATCAGACCGCGATCGTCGGTTATGCAAACGGGTTTTCAGGAAACGATCTGCTTGATGTGAAGGCCCAGTTCAGCTGGTCCGACACGCGGGTCGAGCAGAAGAACCAGGATCAGATCTGCGCCCAGTTCGCCCCGGCGCCCGCGCCGCCGACCTGCTATTACCCGTTTGGCTTCAATTCCGAATATTCCTACGAGACCTGGCAGGGCAAGGCCGACAACGTCGCAACGTTCCAGCTGGGCGAAGACTGGATGGCCTATGTCACGACCGGCATCGACGGCCAGTACCAGGAACGCCGCAATCCGCGTGATTTCGGCACCTATGTGCGCAGTGGTTCAGGGTCTCACCCGGAAGGCGAAACGGTCAACGTCGGCGGCTATGCGCAGGCCGAACTGGTGTGGAACGACCGCATCACCCTCATTCCCGGCATGCGGATCGACTACAGCAACGTGTCTGTCGGCAGCTACGTGGACGGCAGCGGCAACACCATCAACCTGAACGAGGAAAAGAGCGCCGTCGGCTACTCGCCAAAGCTTGCAGCCATGATCAAAATGTCCGAGTGGCTCGGCGTCTTCGGCTCCGTCGCCCATACCGAGCGTCTGCCGTCCCTCGACGAGGTGTTTTCGAACTACGTCGTCAACGATCTCGACAAGGAACTGTCGAACAACTTCGAGGCCGGTGTCACCTTTTCTTTCGATGACCTGATCATGGGCGGTGACGCTTTCCGCCTGAAGGGAACAGCGTTCCGCAACAACGTCACCAACTACTACGCCAGCTACTGGAACGGTTCGACGGTGGTGACGGAAATCATTCCGAAAGCCCGTTACGAAGGGCTTGAGCTGGAAGCCTCCTACTGGACCGAAAGCATCTACGGATCTCTCGGCGCCTCGCTGATCCGGGGCAACAACGTCAGCACCGGCGGCTACATGAATGCCGTCCCCGCCGACAGCGCCTTCCTCAAGATCGGCTACGTCTACCGTCCGTGGAACCTCGACTTCGGCTGGAAGGGCGACTTCTACGCCGCCCAGGACCGTGTGGGCGCCGACGAACAGGAAACCGCAGGCTACGTGCTGCATAACCTTTATGCGGCATGGAAACCGACCGACGGTTTCATGGCGGACAGTGAGGTCCGGTTCAACGTCGACAACGTGTTCGACAAGTCGTACCGGAACCACCTGAGTGAGGACGAAGGTGCAGGCCGCAGCTTCAAGCTGAGCTTCGCCAAGAAGTTCTGACCCTGCCCCATGACCCGCCGCCTGTCCCCGCGGGCGGCGGGTTTCAAGCCCGACGACGGCTGAGGACTGCGCATCGAAAAGCGCTCTCTTTCCCTTCTCAAAACGCTTTCATCAAAGTGACATCGACACCCTGTATTCAGTGTTGGAAACGTTTCCAAGACTGAAGGAGCCAAGGGTGAGATCGCGTCCGCCGACGATCAAGGATGTTGCCGAGCAGGCCGGTTGCGGCATTGCAACGGTGAGCCGCGTCCTCAACGGCACCGGCTCCGCCAGCGCCGACACCCGCCGGAAGGTTCTTTCGGCAGCAAATGCGCTCGGCTTCGAATTCAGCGCGCTTGGCCGGTCCCTGCAAAGCAGCTCGACAAAGACACTCGGCTGCATCGTCCCATCTCTCGCCAATCCCGTGTTTGCAGAAGTCGTCCAGGCCGCCCAGCAGGAAGCCCACCGCGAAGGCTATCAGCTCATTCTGGCATGTTCGGAATACGACGAAGTGCTGGAGCTTCAGGCCGCGCGCACCCTGATCGCCAAACAGGTCGACGGCCTTGTCCTGACGGTCAACAATGCGGCCGACAGCGAGGCTCTGGAGCTGATCCGGGATCGGAACCTTCCCTGCTGCCTCGTCTATAACCGCTCTTCTTTCGGCTTGCCCGCGTGGGCCGTCGACAACCGCGCCGCCGCGCGTGAAGTCGCAAGGGCCTTTCACAGCCAGGGGCACGTTCAAACCGGTTTTCTGGCCCTGCGGTTCCATCGCTCCGACCGCTCGCGTGAGCGCTACGAAGGCTTTGCCGCCGCATGCCGCGAGTTCGGCATGGCAGACCCGCTTCTTCTGGAAATCGAGGAGCAGGACGGCACTCTTCTGGAGTTGCTCGGCACGCTTCTGGCCGAACATCAGGCCCTGACCGGAATTTTCGCGTCGAACGACTTTCTCGCCCTTGCCGCCATGAAGGCCGCACGCGCACTCGGCAAGCGTATTCCCGACGATCTGTCGCTGGTCGGCTTTGACGGCATTTCCACCGGACTGCTGGTCGACCCTCATCTGGCGACGGTCGAAACAGATCCGCGCACCATGGGTCAGGGCGCCGTCAATTCCGTGCTGGCAAGGCTGCTGGACCGGCCCACCCCCGACCTGCCGTCCGCAGCCGCCACATTCAGTTTCCGCGCGGGAGGCAGCCTTGGCCCTCCCGTTCCCGGAAAAGCCGATGGCAGAGAAGCTGCCACTTCCCTGCCATCCAATGAGTAACCCCGAGACCTGCTTGAGATCGCTTCAGGAGTCACTGACATGAAACGTACACTTTTCGCATTGGCCATGACAATGGCGGCCGTCGTGCCGGCAAAGGCAGAAGATGCCATTTGCTATAACTGCCCGCCGCAATGGGCCGACTGGGCATCGATGCTGGAAGCCATCAATGAGAAGCTCGGCATTGCCATGCCGCATGACAACAAGAATTCCGGCCAGACCCTCAGCCAGCTTCTGGCCGAGAAGGCCGCGCCGGTCGCCGACGTTGCCTATTACGGCGTGACCACTGGCATCAAGGCCGGCAACGAAGGTGTCGTCACCGCCTATAAGCCGGCCGGTTTCGATGACATCCCCGAAGGCCTGAAGGACCCGGAAGGCAAGTGGTTTGCCGTTCACTACGGCACCCTCGGCATGTTCGTGAATGTCGACGCGCTCGGCGGCGCACCGGTGCCGCAGTGCTTCGCCGATCTGAAGAAGCCGGAATACCGCGGCATGGTCGGCTACCTTGATCCGTCTTCCGCCTTTGTCGGCTATGCGGGAGCGGTTGCCGTCAACCTGGCATTCGGCGGTGATCTGGAAAACTTCGATCCGGCCATCAGCTACTTCAAGGAACTGGCCGAAAACGATCCGATCGTTCCCAAGCAGACCTCTTTCGCGCGCGTCGTGTCCGGCGAAATCCCGATCCTCTTCGACTATGACTTCAACGCCTATCGCGGCAAATACGAAGAAGACGGCAACTTCGAATTCGTGCTGCCGTGCGAAGGTTCCGTGCGCGTTCCCTACGTGATGAGCCTGGTGGCAGGCGCACCGCATGAAGAAGCCGGCAAGAAGGTTCTGGACTTCATCCTTTCCGACGAAGGCCAGGCGATCTGGACCAATGCCTACCTGCAGCCGTCCCGCCCGGTGGAACTGCCGGCCGAAGTCGCCGCGAAGTTCCTGCCTGCAAGCGACTACGAGCGCGCGGTTGCCGTCGATTATGCCCACATGGAACGCGCCCAGGCCGGTTTCGGCGAGCGTTACCTGAACGAAGTCAAATAAAATTCTGACCTTGCGGGCCGGAGCGCATCGGCGTTCCGGCCCGTTTTCCCGAAGGCATTCTTCATGTCCGACAGAACATTCGTGACCGCCTGCCTTGTACCGCTGGCGGTATTCGCCCTCGCTTTTCTGGCTCTGCCGCTGGTGCGCCTGGTTCAGGCTTCCTTTGAATCGGAAGTCGGCTGGCACATCTACCTGCAGATCCTGCAAACGCCTCGATATCTTGAAACGCTGATCAACACGGTGCTCGTGTCACTGGCGGTCAGCCTTTCCGCGCTCGCTCTGGCGACCACCGCCGGCCTGTTCCTGGCGCGAAACCGGTTCATCGGACGCGGCCTGCTGCTCTCCGTCCTGACCCTGCCGCTGGCCTTTCCGGGCGTCGTCATCGGCTTCCTGATCATCCTCCTGGGAGGACGCCAGGGGCTGTTCAACCAGCTATTGCCCGGGCACATCGTGTTCGCCTATTCGCTGACAGGCCTCTTTCTCGGCTATCTCTATTTTTCCATCCCGCGCGTCCTGCTGACGGTGATGGCCGCCGTTGAAAAACTCGACCCCGCACTGGAAGAAGCCGCCCGCACCCTGGGCGCATCGCCGTGGCGCATTGTCATCGACGTGATCCTGCCCGGTCTTGCCCCGTCCCTCGTTGCCGCCGGTGCAATCGCCTTTGCCACTGCCATGGGAGCCTTCGGAACCGCCTTCACGCTGGCCACCAATATCGATGTCCTGCCGATGGTGATCTATACCGAATTCACCCTGTCGGCGAACATCGCCATGGCGTCAGCCCTGTCCGTTCTGCTGGGCCTTGTGACCTGGGCCCTGCTTTACATCGCCCGCAGTTTTGCGGGAACAACGGTTGCGGCGGGAGGCTGACGTGAAAAGATCACTCGCCTGGTGGCTGCAATGCGCGGTCACGCTTGTTATCGCCGCCTTTCTGCTGGTCCCGGCCATCCAGTCGATCCTGGCCGGGGTAACAGCCAACTACTTCCGCGGTCTTTCCTCTGGCCTGACCCTGAAATGGATCGGGCGGGTCTGGGAGTTATATTCCGCCAGCATCTTCCTGTCGCTCTGGCTCGCGATAGCCTGCCTTGCCGTCACGCTGGTGATCGGCGTTCCGGCGGCCTACGCCCTTGCCAGGAATCCCGGACGCCTGTCGCGCCTGCTGGAAGAGTTCATCTCGTTGCCGCTCGCCATTCCCGGCCTCGCACTGGCGCTCGCGCTCTTGCAGCTTTACGGGACCTTGTCCGGGTTCCGCACGTCCTGGACCTTCATCCTCGTCGGCCATGTTCTCTACACGCTGCCGTTCATGGTGCGATCGGTTCTCGCCGTTCTGATGGCCATGGATTTCCGCAGCCTTGAAGAAAGCGCGGCGACACTTGGCGCGTCTGCCTTCACGCGGTTTCGAACGGTGATCATCCCCAATGCCATGCCGGGCATCCTGGCTGGTGCCCTGACCGTGGTGACGCTCTCCATCGGCGAATTCAACCTCACCTGGATGTTGCACACGCCTTATCTGAAAACCCTGCCCGTCGGCCTTGCCGACAGCTATGCCTCCATGCGGCTGGAGGTCGCCTCCGCCTACACGCTCGTCTTCTTCGCGATGATCGTACCGCTGTTGATGGCAATGCAATGGGCCTCCGCCAGAGCGCAAAGGATCGCTCAATGACCCTGACAATCGAAAACGCCGCCAAGACCTTTGCCGATGGCACGCGGGCCCTGTGCCCGACCAACCTGACAGTCGGTCCCGGCGAAATCCTGTCGCTGCTAGGTCCCTCCGGCTGTGGCAAGACGACCCTGCTGCGCATCATTGCCGGACTGGAGCGCCCCGATGCGGGCAGCCGGATCCGGTTCGACGAGATCGACGTGACCGGACTTGCCGTGGAACATCGCAATGTCGGCATGGTGTTTCAGTCCTATGCGCTCTTTCCCAACATGAGCGTGCGCGCGAATGTCGGCTACGGCCTGAAGGTTAGAAAAGTGCCGGCGGCAGAACGCCGGCAACGTGTGGACGAGGTGCTGAGCCTGTGCCGCCTTACCGACTACGCCGACCGGCCGACACATGCCCTTTCGGGCGGCCAGCGCCAACGCGTCGCCCTGGCACGGGCCGTGGCACCGCGCCCGAAAATCCTGCTACTGGACGAACCCCTGTCCGCGCTGGACGCCGCCTTGCGCGACAACCTGCGTGACGAACTGGCCGCAATGCTGCGGCAATTCCAGATCACGGCTGTTTTCGTCACCCACGACCAGAGCGAGGCGATGGCGATCGCGGACCGGATCGCGGTGATGTCGAGCGGAACCATGCTTCAGGTCGGCCGGCCAGAAGAGCTGTACCACACTCCGGCCAATGCCTTCGTCGCCCGGTTCATCGGCAACGCCATGCCATTGACCGGACACATGGAAAACGATGTATTGCAACTGCCTGGCGGACAGTTGAAGCTTCCCGCTGGCGCCGCCGGCAAAACAGCTTACATACGGTCGGAAAACGTCCGGCTAGACCAGACAGGATCCTTGTCGGGAACGGTGGAAACCGTCACGTTCTCCGGCGGTCATTTCCGTCTCGCCGTGGGCGGCGTCCTTCCGGATGCCGGCCTTCTCTATCTTCAGCACCCGGGCAGGACAGCCCCTGAACCCGGCAGCACCGTGCGCCTCACCATTGATCCCTCCGACCTCATCTTCCTTGCAGACCAGACATCGACCCATTCATGACCAAGATCATTCAGATTTCAGACACCCACATTGTTCCCGAAGGAGCACTCGCCTACGGACAGGTCGACACGGCCGCGGCCCTTGCCGAAACGGTCGCCACAATCAACCGCCTGCTGCCGCAGATCGGTCCAGTCGACCTCGTGATCGTTACAGGCGACCTGACCGAACATGGAACGCCGGAAGAATACGACCGGTTCAAGATGCTGATGGCGGACCTCGACCTGCCCTACAGGGTGCTGCCGGGCAACCACGACCGGCGCGAGCCGATGCGGGAGAGCTTCGCAGACGCACAGTGGATGCCCCGCACCGGCCCCCTGGACTGGCAGATCGATTTTGAAGACTTTGCCGTTGTCGGGCTCGACAGCCTTACCGAAAGCGCAGCGCATGGCACACTTGAACCGGCAACCCTGTCCTTCCTGACAGACGCGCTCTCCGGTCTTGGCGACAAACCCGCGATCGTCGGTTTTCATCATCCTCCCTTTGCCGTGGGGATCAAGGCGATGGACGCGCAGAACCTGCACGACGCAGACAGCCTGGGCACTGCCCTCTCCCTTCATTCCGGGCAGGTTCGGCTTGTCTGCGGCCATCTGCACCGCTCCATCGCCGGGCTCTTTTCCGGCAGCCTGTGTCAGGTCTGCCCCGGCACCTCGCATGCGGTCACGCTGGACCAGCGCGCAAACGCCGGCAACAGCCTGACCAAGGAACCTGGCGGGATGCTGCTGCACGAATGGCGTGACGATGGTTTCCTGACCCACCTCATTCCGGTCGGCGCCTTTCCGGGGCCTTATCCCTTCCTGGGTGTTTCCTGAGGACCTGAAACGGGCGTCATGCAACGCGCCTGCCGGTGCCTCATGGCCCGGGAAACGTCGACCGCCATCGGCGCAAAAAGGTTTCCCGGGTCAGGGCATCCAGCGCAACCATGAGCGCAGGGGAGAGACCGATCGGCCGCAGGGCTGTCGAACTCAGGACTTCGCCTTCGTTGCCATCCTCCGTTTCCAGAAGCGGGCTGATCAGCAATGCGGTCCGAAGTGCAAGCGTGCCTTCCGAGGACAAGAGAAAATCCAGGAACGCCTCGGCCTCGGCTTCGTTGTTTGCCTGCTTCGGGATCATGAAGGTGCGCGACAGGACCAGTGTGTAGTCGGACGGCAGCACGATGCCGATCCGGTCGTCGTTGAGCTGATAGCCCTGGGCGTAGGAGCCAAGCACGTTGTAGGCGATCAGATAGCGCCCCTCGGCAACACCCTTGATGATGTCGACCGAGCAACAGGTGGAAATCGCCTGTGAGCGGCCGAAGGATTCCTGCAGCGCGCCGAAGGTGGTTGCTTCCTGTGCGTCGGCAAAAGCAAACAGATACCCGAGCCCCGACTGCTCGATGTCATAGGTCGCGACCCGCCCTGCATAAGGCGTGCCGGAAGGCCGAAGGAGATCGAGCAGGTCGAAGCGGGTCTGCGGAATATCCTCCACGGGCACCAGCTCGCGGTTATAGACGATCACCGCGGGCTCGCGGGTGATGCCCCACAATTCGTCGCGCCAGCGAAGGGCCTCCGGCAACTGTTCGGTCAACCGTGAGCGGTAGGACGCTGCGCAGGCTTCGTTGACCAGCTGCACCATCTGGTGAACACCGGAGCTGATGACGATGTCGGCACCTGGAACGCCGTCGCGGCAGTCCCTGCGGGACAGGCGGTAGAGCTCGTTCGATCCCCATTGCTCGTAGCGCACCTGCAGGCCTGGCCGGGTGCGTAGGAAGCTTTCGACCACGGGACCGAAGATCGAAATATCCGTCGTGGAGCGCACCACCAGCACACGGTTGGTGGTCTCCGGTCCGAAAATCTCCACCAGCTCCTGTGCCGAAACAGCCCTGCCGGTGGCAAGCAGCATCACGACTGCAGCCAGGCACTTCAGCAGATAGGCGAGCCGCTTCATGCCCGCCCCTCCGGTACGGCTGCAAACACAAGGGCAGCGCGAAAACGCGCCCCACCGGTCTTTTCCAGGCGCAATTCGCCATCGTAGGAAAGGGCGACGGAATGCGCGATCGCAAGACCGAGGCCGGAACTGCTTTGCCGCGACAGCGCGCCCTTGTTGAAACGGGACCCCAGTTCGGCAAGAACCCCATCCACCGGTCCACCACCCGCATCTTCCACCCAGATACTGGCCCGCCCGCCTTGCAGCGAAGCCCCGACCCGCACCGGCGAGCGGCCGTATTTGAGCGCGTTGTTCAGGAGGTTCTTCAAGGCTTCCTTCAGCGATTGCACATCCGCCAGCACTTCGACAGGGTCTTCGCCGATATCCAGAATCACGTCGAATTCCGGATTGAGGACCGCGTGGTCGCCTTCCTCGAAAACGTCGAGGGCAATGTCGCGCAAGTCCACCTTCTCCCGTCTGGCGCTGTCGCCGCGATGGATCACCAGTGCCTGGCTCAGAAGCTGGTCGAGCAGACGGCCGAGGCTTGCCGTTCGGGTCTGTATCCTCTCGACGATCTTTTCCTTGCGGGAAAGTTCCGGCTCGTCGGTGAAGAGATCCGCCTGGGCCCTGAGGGCAGCAACAGGCGTCCTGAGCTGATGCGCGGTGTCGGAGATCAGATGCCGCATGGAGTTCATCTGCCGGTCGAGCCGGGCCATGAAACCGTTGAGGGCATTGATCATCACCGCGGTTTCCCGTGGCACCGAGGTGTCGAGCGGTGTCAGGTCGTGGGGGTCCCGTGCCGAGAGACCGCCGGCGATCCGTTCCAGCGGCTGCAGCACCGAGCGGACGACGACGACCGACAACAGCACCATTGCCAGCCCGGAGGTTGCAAGCACGTAGAGCGCCTTGCGGGTGATGTCATAGGCCATGTCGTTACGCGCCCGCAGGGTCTGGCCGACGACCACCTTGATCGTGCCGTTGAGCGTACGCTCGGCAAACCGGCGCGAGACCACGGCAAAACGGGCTGGCTCTCCAAAGAACGAACCGTCGAAAAACCCTTCCCGGAAATCGCGCCGGCCTGTCGGCAGGGTGATTTCATCATAGCCGGTCAGCGTCACACCCTCCGGGCCGATAATGCGATAGCCGATCCTGTCGTCGGGGGCGAGTGCCAGCAACTCGAACGCCGACACCGGCAACTCGATGACGGGCCTGTCGTCCTGAACGGTGATCGACGAGGCGATGCCTGTCGCCGCGCCCAGGAGCAACCGGTCGTAGGCGCTTCTGGCCGCTTCCCGGCCATAGGCGAATGCCGCGATGGAAACGATCACCCCGCCAAAGATCAGCAGAAAGGCAATCCCGAAGGCAACACGTGCGGTGAGCGAGGTAGACGCCAGCCTGCGGATGAGATCAGTCATCGACTTCCAGCTTGTAACCAAGCCCTCTCTGGGTCTCGATCCTGACAGATCCGCCCGAGAGTTTCTTGCGCAGCCGCGCAACATATAGCTCCAGCGCGTTCATGCTGACGTCGGTGTCCTGGAAACTGAACACCCCTTCGAACAGACGTTCCTTGCTGACGGTCTTGCCGCGATTGCGGACCAGGATCTCCAGCAGCGAGAATTCGCGCCGGGTCAGATTGATCGGGCTGTCGCCCTGACGCACGACCCGCGCCGAAGCATTGAACGTGAGGCTGCCGAGCGTCAGTTCCTCGGCCTTGTCGCCCTGTTCGCGTCGATAGAGTGCGCGGATGCGGGCTTCCAGCTCGCGGTGGTCGAACGGCTTGACCAGGTAATCATCGGCCCCGGAATTGAGCGAGGATACCCTGTCGTCGACGGAAAATTCCGCCGTTAGCATCAGCACCGGCGTGCGCTCGCCCCGAGACCTGATCTCTTTCAGCAGCTCGGTGCCCAGGCCATCCGGCAAATTGATATCAAGAACGATCACGTCGTAATGCTGAACGTTGACGCAGGCCCTTGCCTCTTCCAGCGACTTTGCCAGATCGCAGGCAATGCCAGACCGGTCCAGCCGGATCATGATCGCCTCCGCCATGTCAAACGTGTCTTCAACGAGCAAAAGGCGCAAAGATTCGTTCCTCCCGCCCCCAGTCTTGCCCCGCAAATTCGCTGCTTGCAAGCAATGTGCCCCCTGGTGACAGGTTGATGACAGGGTTTGACGCTAGGCTCTCCTCACGTCCGTTGGGAGGACCCGCTTTAACGCGGCACAACGGATACCAGGGGCTCACCAAAAGCCTTGCACATGTGGAGGAAACACAACATGGCATTCAAAACGACCCGCCTTCTGCTGGCGGCCGCATTCCTTGGCGCATCCGCTTTCGGCGCAACAGCTGCCGATTTCACGCCGGAAAACCCGGAGTGCATCGCACCGGCCAACCCGGGTGGTGGCTGGGACTTCACCTGCCGCCAGGTCGGCAAGACCCTTCAGGACCTGAAGCTTCTCGACAAGACCATGCAGGTTGTGAACCTGGCTGGCGGCGGCGGCGGTGTGGCCTATGCTGAAGTCGTCAACAAGCGCGGCGACGACAACGACCTCATCGTTGCAGCTTCCTCGGCAACCGCAACCCGCCTTGCCCAGGGCGCCTTCCCGGGCAACACCATGGACCAGGTTCGCTGGGTGGCTTCCGTTGGTGCTGACTACGGCGTGATCGCCGTTGCGGCCGACAGCCCGATCAACACCCTGCCGGAACTTCTCGACCAGATGAAATCCGACCCGACGTCCGTGTCCGTTGCCGGCGGTTCCGCTGTTGGTGGCTGGGATCACCTGAAGGTTCTGATCGCTGCAAACGCTTACGGCATCGAAGACGTCCGCACCGTGAAATACATCGCTTTCGACGGTGGTGGCGAAGCCGTGACCCAGCTTCTGGCCGGTTCCGTCCAGGCTTTCACCGGTGACATTTCCGAAGCCAAGGGCTTTGTCGACAGTGGCGACATCAAGGTGATCGCTGTTCTGGCACCTGAGCGTCTGTCCGGCGAATTCGCCGACTTCCCGACGGCAAAGGAACAGGGTGTCGATGCGATCGGCGCAAACTGGCGCGGCTTCTACGCACCGGGCAACATGTCCGACGACGCCTATAACGCATGGGTGTCCAAGATCTCCGATCTGTACGCAAGCGAAGAATGGAAAGGCATCATGGCTGCAAACGGTCTGGCTCCGCTCGACCTGCAGGGTGCCGAGTTCCAGGAATTCGTTGCCAACTCGGTTCAGCAGATCCAGGACATCTCCAAAGAAATCGGCATCATCAAATAAGAATGCCGTCAGTCCGACTGGAGGGGGCGCAGTCCATGTGCCCCCTTCTTTTTCAGGACGCGTCCGAACGCGGGCAATATCCGGTTTACCGCACGCAGCTTTGAGACTGACAGCGTAACGCCGGAAGTATGTCTGCCTGATCATTGTCCGCCCGATTGGGCAAAGTGGATTGTCGGCGGACACAGTGGCACACTTCGGGTGCCAACAAACAACAGAACACATAAGGGGCGGCCGCCGGACTTGGGGAGGAGCCGCTATTAGGAAGGTATCCATGAGCGACCGCATCTTTGGCGCGGTCGGGCTACTTCTCGCGCTGGGATATGCCTGGGCCGCTCTTGTCATCGAAGAAAGCTTTCTGTCCGACGCTGTCGGCCCGAAGGCGTTCCCCCTGATCATCGCATCCGTGTTGGGTCTGTCGTCGCTGGCGATTTTCCTGAAACCCGACGTCGCGCCGGAATGGCCGTCGCTGCCGCGTCTCCTTGAAGTCGCCATGGCAGTGCTGGCGATGATCCTCTACGCGATACTTCTGCCGGAAGCCGGCTTCATCATCGCGACAGCCGTTGCCGCTGCCTATCTGACCTGGCGCCTCGGCTCTTCACCGATCGGCTCGCTCATTACAGGTTGCCTGACTTCGCTCGGCATCTATGCGGTCTTCCACCTCGTTCTTGGCCTGTCCCTGGCCAAGGGCCCGTTCGGCTTTTAACGGAGCATCGCCATGGAAACTCTCTCTTCACTGGCCGACGGCTTCGCAATCGCGCTGACCTGGCAGAACCTGATGCTGGCCCTGCTCGGCTGCTTTCTCGGCACCATCATGGGCGCCCTGCCGGGCCTCGGCCCGTCCAACGGCGTCGCCATTCTCATCCCGCTTGCGTTCACGCTCGGTCTCGGTGCCACGCCATCGCTGATCCTGCTGACGTCGGTCTATTACGGCGCCATGTACGGCGGGCGTATCTCGTCAATCCTCTTGAACATTCCCGGTGACGAACCGGCGATGATGACCTGTCTCGACGGTTACCCGATGGCCCAGCAGGGCCGCGCAGGCGAGGCCCTCTCGCTGTCGGGCGTTGCCTCCTTCGTTGGTGCCTTCCTGGCCACCTGGGGCCTGATCCTGCTGGCACCGCAGCTGGTCAAGATCGCGCTTCTGTTCGGTCCGGCGGAATATTTCGCCCTGTTCACCCTGGCCTTCGCCACCCTGGGCGGCGTTGCCTCGACCAACCAGGCCAAGACCGCCTTCGCAGCCGCGCTCGGCATCGGCCTTGCCACCGTCGGTGTCGACACCCAGACAGGCGTGCCGCGTTTCACCTTCGGCGAAGTGCATCTCTACGACGGGATCGACTTCCTGGTTGCCATCGTCGGCCTGTTTGCACTGTCCGAGGTCTTCCTGTTCCTGGAACACCGCCACGGCAATGCCGACGCCAACTCCAGCAAGATTTCCGTCGGCCGGCTGATGCCCAGCTTCTCGCTGCTGAAGTCCTGCACCCCGACCATGCTGCGCACCAGTCTGCTCGGCTTCGTTGCCGGCGTTCTGCCTGGTGCCGGCGCGTCGCTCGGCTCGTTCATATCCTATACGTTCGAGAAGAAACTCGTCGACAAGGAAGGCACCTTCGGCAAGGGCGACCCGCGCGGTGTCGCCGCGCCTGAAGCCGGCAACAACGCCGCAGCGGGCGGCGCGCTGGTGCCGATGCTCGCCCTCGGCGTTCCTGGCTCCGGGACTACGGCCGTGCTGCTGGCGGTTCTGCTGGCGCTCAACATCACCCCGGGCCCGCTGCTGTTCACCCAGCAGCCGGATGTGGTCTGGGGTCTGATTGCGGCCCTGTTCATTGCCAACTTCATGCTGCTGGCCATGAACATTCCGATGATCGGTCTCTTCACCCGCGTCCTGTTGATCCCGCCGCGCATCCTCATGCCCATCGTCGCCATGGTCAGCTTCGTCGGCATCTACGGCATCTCGGGCTCCTCCTTCGACCTTCTGGTCATGGTCGGCTTCGGTGTGCTGGGCTGGGTGCTGCGCAAGCTGGACGTGCCGCTGGTCCCGATCATCCTCGGCACGCTGCTCGGCAACGCAATGGAAAACAACCTGCGCCGCGCGATTACCATCAGCAACGGCGACTGGTTCACCCTGATCGACAGCCCGCTGTCGCTGACCCTGTGGAGCATGGCCATCATCGGCTTCGTCCTGCCGATCATCTTCGGCAAGGTCCTGAAGGCCCGCATGCGTCACATGAAGAAGGACGAAGAGGGCTCGGTCATCGACTGATCGCTGCCAACACCGCAAGAAACGAAAACGCCCTCTCCTTCCGGATGAGGGCGTTTTTTGTTTGCGGACGTCTCACCACCGTCATTCCCGATGGTCCGAAGCGAAGCTGCCACCCAGCGGGAAACCAACGTGCAAGGCGCCAGTCGAAAATGCTTCAGATTTGAGAAGACGAACTCAGCTAAACCACCAGCGCTCCGTAGCGCGCAGACCGTCGAGCGGCCAGTTTGCGGCGACTTTTTCCGGATGACTGACCTTGTCGCTGAGTGCCATCACGTAGCTTGCGAACATGGGGATGATGGTGCCGCCGTCGGTCCTGACGATGTTCTGCATCTCACGATACATATCCGCGCGTTTTGCTTCGTCGAGTTCGGAGCGCGCTTCGCTCAGAAGCCGGTTGAAGCGCTCGTTGTCCCAATAGGTATCGTTCCACGGTGCCCCGGCGGCGTAGGCGAGCGTGAAGGTCGCGTCCTCAGTCGGTCGTCCGGTCCAGTAGACCGCGCAGAACGGCTTCTTCATCCAGACATCGGACCAGTAACCGTCATTGGGCTCGCGCACCGGCTGAATGTTGATACCGGCCGCCTCTGCCTTGCTTGAATAGAGCACCGCTGCATCGACAGCGCCGCCAAAAGCAGCGTCGGAGGCGGAGAGTTGCAGATCCAGTGAGCTGAGCCCCGCCTGTTTCAGATAATATTTCGCCTTGTCCGGGTCATAACCGGTCTGCTCAAGATCGGCTGCGTAGAAGCGGTTGGCCGGGCTGATCGGGTGGTCGTTGCCAACCGAGCCATAGCCAAAGAGGATCTTGTCGACGAGTTCCTGCCGGTCGATGGCGTATTTCAATGCCATGCGGACATTGTTGTCGTTGAAGGGCGCTGCCCGTGTGTCCATGGCGAACGTATAGTGCTGGCCACCGGTCGCCGAAACGATCTGGACGCCCGGCGCGCGCTGGAACAGATGCACCGTCTTCAGATCCACCTGGTCCACGACGTCGACATTTCCGGTCATCAGGGCAGCCTGCCGCGCTGCCGGATCGACAATGGCCATCAGGACAACCGCATCGAAATGGGCACGGTCCGATTTCCAGTAATTCGGATTGCGCGTGAGCTCGGCGATGTAGCCGGGTTTGAAGTTGGTGACTTTGTACGGACCGCACCCGTCACCGCTGGTGGGATCGATCTTGCCATCCGATGACTTCAGGATCGGCAGATGGTAGTCGCTCACCACATAAGGGAAATCGGCGTTGCCTGCATCCAGCGTGAAGACGACGGTATCGGCGTCGCTGGCAATGTCGGTAACCGGTGCAAGGAAGGGTTTGGCAGCCGAACTGCTGTCCGCACCGCGGTGATAGTTGATCGAGGCAACGACATCATCAGGTGTCACGGTACCGCCGCTGTGGAACTCGACACCGCTGCGGATCTTGAACGTCCAGACCTTTGCATCGGGAGACGACGTCCAGCTTTCCGCCACTTCCCCGATGAGGGATCCGTCCGAGGCGATCTCCACCAGGTAGCCGTTGCGGGCAAAGGCGAAGACCTGCGAATAGGTGTTGTCCCAAACTGCCGGATCGTACGTGTCGTTGGTATTGCCCGAGGCAATCCCGAAGCGGATCGTTCCGCCTTTTTTGGGCTGGGCAACGGCCGGCCCGATACCAAGAGACGATACGAGAGCCGTGGCGCCAAGCGCAGCAGTTCCCCCGAGAACGCTTCGCCGTGAGACTGCCAGTCGGTTTTGCGGCGTAAAGGCCTCTCCCATTCCATGGTTCTCCTTGATGAGCGTGATAGGTTTCAGTTCAACTTGTTGGCCGGTACCGACGGCCAGTCGAGAAAACCGGAATTTCGGCAAATTCCGCCCGCCCGGCCCGCTGGTGTCACCATCGGGCCTTGCATGATCTTGTTTCGAGTGTCCGCTGCCTTGCGTCCGCAGCCTCGGGCCGTGCCGGTGCCTAGCTGGCGTAGTTCGAGCCTTCGTCGTCCAGAATGGCTTTCAATTCGGCGAAGTGGTCGTGTCCAAGGCCCGGATAATTTTCAATTTCCTGCGCGGTCTTCTCGGCAATCTCAGGGCTGAGAACGCGCAGTGGTTTTCCGGTCTGCAGTGCCCGGATGTAGGTCTCCGCAGCACGTTCGAAATGATAAAGGCGGTCAAAGGCTTCCGCGACAGTGCTGGCGACGACCAGAACGCCGTGGTTGCCCATGATCAGCACCTTGAACTTCGGGTCGCGAAGCAACATCGCGCAGCGTTCGCCTTCTTCCTCGAAAGCAAGTCCGCCATAGTTCTCGTCAATTGCAAAGCGGCCATAAAAAGTCGCGGTGTTCTGGTCGATCGGCGGCAGAGTGCTGTCGGCAAGGCAGGCCAGAACCGTGGCATGGACCGAATGCACATGCATGACGCAGCGCGCATGTGGGCATTGCCGGTGGATGGCGCCATGCAATCCCCAGGCAGTCGGGTCCGGGGCATTTGGATGTTCCAGCGTTTGCGGGTCATTTGCATCCAGCAAAATCAGGTCGGATGCCCTGATCCGGCTGAAATGCCGCTGGCGGGGGTTCACCAGAAAAGCCGTGCCTTCGTCATTGACGACAAGGCTGAAATGATTGGCGACGGCTTCGTGCATTCCAAGACGCTCGGTCCAGCGGAATGCTGCCGCCAGGTCGATCCGCTCCGCCCAGTGGGTGATGTTCGAATGTTCTGCAACACGCAGCATGCACTGTCTCCCTCGCTTTCTCTTCGACGCTAGGGAGCGCTTTCAACATTGACAAACAATATATTCGATGGCGTTGCATTAATAAAATTAATACGCATTATGTCAGTTGATGAATGAGTGAGGTGCACGCATGAAGACGGTTGGATTGCCTCCGCTGGCCTGGTTGCGGGCATTCGAGGCAACTGCGCGCCATCTCAGCTTCACCCGCGCCTCGCAGGAATTGAACCTGACCCAGTCCGCGGTCAGCCAGCATGTACGCAGCCTCGAGACCTTGCTCGGCTGCAATCTGTTTGTGCGCAAGACGCGTGCCCTGGAACTGACGCTCGAAGGGGAAACCTATCTGCCGAGCCTGCGTGAAGCCTTCGACCTGATCACCAGGAGCACGCAGCTTGTCACCGGCAGTGACCTGGGGCGCAACCTGACGCTTCAGTGCAATCTGGCCTTTTCCGTCTATTGGCTGGCCCCGCGCCTTCGCCGGCTTTACGAAGAATTTCCCTGGCTGACGCTCAACATAGTGACATCGATCTGGGACACCGAAAAGCGCGCGGCCGATGCCTCCCTGGAAATCCGCTTCGCCCGTCCGGAGGACATGCCGACCGCCGCCATTCGGCTTGCAGAGGAAAAATGCTATCCGGTCTGCTCACCCGACCTGCCTCAAGAAGAGCGCTCACTGGAGAGCGGCAGGCTGTTCGACTGCGCGGGCATCACCGGCTCCTGGTCCGGTTGGATGAACTCGCAAGGCAGGTCCTTTGCTAGGGAAGCCGAAGTCAATCTGGCGTCGACCTATGTGATCGCGATTTCGGCAGCCTTGAACGGTGCGGGCCTCGTCCTCGCACACGACACACTCGTCGGTGACCTCCTCCGAAGCGGTGACCTTGTTCGTCCCTTTGAACATCAGGCGCCCCTGAGTGAAGCCTACTTCGTCCGGACCCCGCCACCTTACGCGGAAACGCCTGCCTCCAAGGTGTTTTTGGACTGGATCCAGAAAGAGCGGGCTTCTGCGCGCTGATCTGCAATCCAGCCTGGCAGCGCAAGCAAAGACGCTTTCACAAGAGCGCAATAGTCTGAGTTTTTGAAAACAGCCACGCGCCCAAGGCAAGAGGATATCCGGGTTCCGGATCTTACCGCATAGCCACGCCGCGGGCCGCCCGGAATACCGGTGGAGGGGGCATCACACCCTCTCAATGAGGCCTCAAAAACGGCCAAAACCTCTCCCCCAAGCCCAAAACCGCCGCCTTCAAGTCAAGTGACATGCAGCACAAGTACGACCCGCAGGACGCGTGATATCCAGCCTCTCAACGAGAACTCAAGTGATACCGAAAAAGAGGTGTAAATCTGATGCACGTTCAAATCAGAAAACCGAAGAACCCCATCCCCAGGAACTACTTTCCCCACAACCGTGTGGAACAAAAGCGCGACGGCGTCTGGGTGAGGTGCGGAGTCGTTATGCCTGTCGGCGCCGGCGATAGCTGGGAGACGATCGGCAAGTTCTGCGACGGCATTCCCGCCGAAGAAGTGGCCTATGCCAACTTCGAGACCTATGACCCCGCCGAGATCAACTGGTACCTGAGAGAATATGTCGGCTGCCACAAGCCTGGCCCTCGCGGCTTCAACTTCACGTTCGATGGCGCCAAGCCTGGTCTTATCCTGGCTCCGTTCCGGGATGCGCTTATCGGCGATGTGGTGGAGCGCGCGCACAGGCAGGAGGAGCGCCGTCAGCGCCGCACCATCCTCGATCGGCGATGGGACAACCGCAATATTGACATTCCGGAGGGTGAAAAACTCGTCGTCCAGGCACGCGAAATGATCTACCGCCGCGTTCAGAACCACGTCCCGAACTCGCAGGATTTCGATCTCCAAAAGGAATTGACGGGATTTCTCGTCGGCGAGGCGATTGACGGTGGCGGCGGACTCCTCACGCCGCACAAGGCGCTCTTGAAGACCTTGCTCAAGCCCCTCAAGGAACTCCATCCGGAAAACGAGCGGGTTCGTAAGCTTCGCAAGAAGTATTATGAAGGGTTCGCGAACGGTGTGGCGGCGGCGCTCTTTCCAGGGCACGACTACGCGCTTCACGACAAGGTCCCGGGAGAGAGGTTCTTCTACAATGCCGGTCTCGAGCATGGTCGCCAGATGAGCGGTCTGCAACGTTACCAGTTCGTGATGGGGCTGATGGAACGCGCACGCCGTTACGGTCTGCGGGGAGGCAACCCGATCTATCAGCAGAAAGCCAACTTCTCGAAGGGTTTTGGCGGACGTGCCGTCGCGTTCTATCTCGCACGGGAATTGTCTTCCAGCCGTCTGCTGGAACGCAATATCCACGAGACACCGCTCAAGGAAGACATTGTGGATGCAGTAAAGGACACCCTCACGGACAAAGCCAAGGAAGCTGTCGGTATCCCGTCCTTCTGAGACGGGCTACTGCTGGTCTTATGCGACTGCTCGGTACGTGCAGAAGGCGGCGCCGGTCAAAAAGCGAGCACAGAAATATTCATTTCGTGCGTGTTGAGGGGTGCGCAGAGCCGCCTCCCTCACTCCTTAAGGAGACCCTGCCGGTTACTCCTGCGCCGCCAGGCTTTCCCAAACCTGCCACGCCTCGTCGAACGCCGGTGTTCCGCCTTCCGACTGGATATAGGCGCGGACATAGGCCTGACGGTCTGCAATTTGTTTGGGAATGGTGAGGGTGTATTCCGGGCCGCCCATGCCACCTTCGACTGTCGTCAAGGTGTGCGGGGCGGGATCGGTCCCTTCGGTGTCGACCCCGCCGGCGACCGGTTGCGGCGCGGTGGTCCAAATGGCGATTTCATCGACTTCGCGCAGAGCCTCTTCCGGCAAAAGCAGAATGTGATCGGCACCAGTTTCGACCTTGCGTCCTTCGGGTACGCCAAACTGCAGGCCGTCGACAACTTCAGTCTTCATCTCAATCACTCTTTGCTGCTCGGCATTGCAGGACGCCAGAATAAACGGAACCAGAAAGGGAAATATTTTCAGCCACTTCACCATGATATCTTGGCGCCTGACATGTCGGAATGAGCTTCACCGACAAAGCTTCCCCAACCGGTCACCCTGTCGTCCCACGGCCGTGAGGTATATTCGGACCCAAGGGCCGCAACGTTGTCCGCAGGCCAGTTCCTGGCATGCTGGGCATAGGCGGCAAAATTGATGCCGGGAAACGCAGCGGCAGTTCTTGGCAAGTCCGTCTTTGTCTTTTTGCCGACGAGATTGGCAACATACCTGATGTATTTCGCGACAGCGAAGATGTTGAACTCGTCGCACGTCAGAAGCGTCGCGATCTGCGCCCCGTCGAGACCTTGCCTCCGTTTGTGTTCCAGCAACCCGGAGAACAGATCCGTACGCGCGACAGTGTCGTCACGCACCTGACCAAGGCCTACAGAGGTTGTGCGCCGTGAGACCGAGTGCGTCGCCGCGGTGTAGTCGAGCATGTCTTCGTTTTGAGATTGATCACGCTGTTCCGCCAAGACGATCGCTCCAATGACTTCCGGCGTCAGATTATAGGTTTTTGCAGCAGCGTTCATCACGGCTCCCCGTGACGGGCGACCGTTCAGGTAAATCGGCTCAAACAATGTGGAGATCGGCAAACTCGTAATTCGTGCGGCCTGCCGGAGACGTTCATTGGCGGAACTGGGAACTGTCAGGCCATTCCAGAGCGGATTGGAGTAACTGCGCGACACGGGACCGGATGCGCCAGGATCACCTTGCGGATTTGTCTTCTGCTCATAGAGGATGCGTGCCTGGTCAAACGCAGAAACGCGGTGATTGAAGATGTCGCGTCCCGTTGCACCGCTGCCTGAGAAAGACGCGGATGCACTAGAGGGAATAGTCGCACTGGTGATGGGTTTCTTGGTGCTGATCGAAAGCAAGCCGTGCTTGCGCATGCTGTCGGCCAGATCGTTTGCAAGCCCGAACACCTTTGCCGGATTGCCAAATTGCGCGTTGAGGATTGCTGCATCCCGGTCGAAAAAGAAGAAACCAGCCAGGTTGTTTTCGATACTGGAAACTGAGACAGGCCCGGCTTTCGCTGCCATCAGCATTACCGCGTCGTAAAGCGAAGGAGCACTTTGCTGATTGAAGTACCTTGTAAAAAAATCCCTCAGAACTTTCCCGGACTGCAATTGCGTGATTGTTGCATCGAACCTCGAGTCACGTTCAAGAAGTTCCAGAGCTTTTGCCCGCTCCCTGTCGGTAACCCATCGGAAGACATCTCCCAGTTCCAGGAGCTTGATGACCTCATCGCCAACAACGGTCATGATTTTCTTCAACCCCTCTATTGCTCGGGCTGGTCAGGACAGAAATTGTTTTCCAATCCGAAAATTGAAATAAATCAATTAGTTAACACTATATCAGAATCTAACCCTAATTGATTGCCGACCCAGTTACAACTCTAAGGGGCGCAATCGCAATGAACGAGGTCACGCCCGGCCGGTATTTGAACAACCTTGCTGGAGACGTCGGAAAACGCCCCTCCCCGTTCAGATCTCCGTCCGCATCCGGTAGCCCGGGGCGAAGATCAGGCGGACGTGGGTGATCGGCAGGCTGCCGGTCCAGGTGATGCGTTCCATGGCGAAAAGGGCTGCGCCCGTGGAAGCATCCAGTTTGCGCGACAGGGTCTTGTCGGCATTGACGGCGAAGAAGGAAATGTCGCCGTGGCTGTAAGGCGCGTTGTGCACCAGCCACTCGTTGGCGCTGACGTCCTCGAACGTCATGTCACGCGCCGCGGGGGCGGCTTCCAGGTTGATGTAGCGTTCCTCGAAGGCATAGGGCCGGTCGTCGGCAAAATGCAGCGTCTTCAAAAACAGGACATCCGCGCCGAGCGTCACCTGGAATGCGCCGTGCAACATGGGCGGCAGGGGCCGGAGATCCTTTTCCAGAAGGCTGTGCCGGTAGGTGCGGCCAAGGGCTTCGACTTCCTCGCGCAGGATCGGAATGGTGAGCGTGGCGCGCTGGGGCGGGTTGAGCGCAACACGCGTTCCCGCCCGGCGCTTGCGCACCACAAGCCCGCTTTCGGCAAGGTCCCGAAGAGCACGGTTGACGGTGGTGCGGGCGCAGCCGAACTCTTCCGCAAGATCGGCCTCGTGGGGGATCTGCTCCCCCGGCTGCCAGATCCGGTCATGGATCCGCCGAAGAAGTTCTTCGCGAATACCAGTCCAGGAATTTGTGTCCGCAAGCGCCAAGTCGTCTTACCCGTTCAAGTCGTTCTTCACAGTCTGGCGCGCAACGAGGCCATGGTGGCCCGGTATTTCGCGCGGATGGCGTTGCCTTTTACATGGTTTCCGCCGGAAACAACATGCCGGCCGGCGGACCAGACCTCCGCGACCATCCGGTCGTCACCGGCAAAGATCCAGGCATCCAGAATTTCGTCGCCTTCCCGGCCTTCCAGGTCGATGGCGGACCCATCCAGCGCGACGAGATCGGCAAGCGATCCTTCCGATATCCTGCCCGCCGCACGCCCCGCCGCCTGCGCACCACCGGCCACGACGCCGTCGAAGAGGACCCGGCCAGTGGACTTCTCCTTCGTTGCAACAGAAGCACGGCAGGTATCGCGCAGGCGCTGGGAATATTCCAGCGTGCGCAGCTCTTCGGAGAGCGCGATGCGGATGTTGGAATCCGAGCCGACGCCGAAGCGGCCGCCCGCGGCCAGATAGTCGACACCATCGAAGATCCCGTCGCCGAGGCTGGATTCCGTTATCGGACAAAGCCCCGCAACTGCCCCGGTCGCCGCAAGACCGGCGGTCTCCTGCGAGGTCATCTGCGTGCAGTGGATCAGGCACCAGTTTTCTGAAACCGCGTGGTTGGCAAGCAGCCATTCCACCGGGCGCTGCCCCGTGGCCGCCAGAACCTCGTCAACTTCCGGGATCTGCTCGGCAAGATGCATGTGCAGCGGGTTGCCGCCGGCAAGGGCAACGGCCTTCTTCAGACTGTCGGCATCCACGGCCCTCAGTGAATGCGGGGCAACGCCGATGACCGCATCATCGGGCAGGGACTTGAGCGCCTCAGACGCAAGCTCGTGCAGTTTCTGGAAGCGGTCGAAGTCGTTGCCAAAGCGGATCTGTCCGGCAGCCAATGGGCGCCCGTCGCAGCCGCCGAACTGGTAATGAACCGGCAGATGCGTAAGGCCGATGCCGGTATCGGCAGCGGCCGCCATGATGCGGTCCGACATTTCCGCCAGGTTGGCGTAGGAGGCACCGCCCGGCTGATGATGCAGATAGTGGAACTCGCCAACGGCGGCATAACCCGCCTCCAGCATTTCCATCTGCACGAAGGCGGCAATCGCCTCCACATCTTCCGGCGTCAGGGCGTCCAGAAAGCGGAACATGATCTGGCGCCAGGTCCAGAAACTGTCGCGGCTTTCGCTACCGCGCCGCTCGCTCATGCCCGCCATGGCCCGCTGGAAGGCGTGGCTGTGCAGGTTGACCGGGGCCGGCAGAAGAATGCCGACGCGTTCGCCGATTGGCTGCGCATCTCTTTCAACCGAGGCGATCCGGCCGTCCGACCCGATCGAGACAGCGACATTTTCCGCCCAGCCGTCGGCCAGAAGCGCCTTTTCCGCATAAACCGTCGCGCCAGAAACTGTCGACATGCCGTCTTTTCCTCCGTTGACACGTTAATATGTGCATGCATATTATCTAATATCGCAATCTAATCAAGCCGGAGATGGACGTGCTGAAACGCCTCCTCACAAACGCCAAGCTGGCAACGCTCACCGCAAACGGAGAGCCGTACGGCCTGATTGAGGACGGTGCGCTGGTGATCGAAGGCGGGCGGATCGCCTGGATCGGCAAGGCCGCAGACCTGCCATCTCATTATGCGTCGCTCAGCGCGGATGACATCGGCGGACGGCTGGTGACCCCGGGCCTGATCGACTGTCATACCCATGTTGTTTTCGGCGGCGACCGGGCGCGTGAATTCGAAATGCGCCTTCAAGGTGCAACGTACGAGGAAGTGGCCCGGGCCGGTGGCGGCATCGTTTCCACGGTCAAGGCGACGCGCGCAGCCAGCGAAAAGCAGCTGCTGGAAGCTGCCCTGCCACGTGTCGATGCCCTGATCGCCGAGGGCGTCACCGCCATCGAGATCAAGTCCGGCTATGGCCTCGACCGGGAAACGGAGCTGCGCATGCTGCGCACCGCCCGCAAGATCGGCAAGCTGCGCCCGATCACCGTCAAGACCAGCTTCCTGGGCGCCCATGCCATTCCGGCCGAATACAAGGACAAGGCCGACCTCTATCTGGAAAAGGTCTGCCTGCCGACGCTGGAAGCGGCTCATGCCGAAGGACTGGTGGATGCCGTGGACGGTTTTTGCGAAGGCATCGCCTTTTCACCGGAACAGATCGGCAAGGTGTTCGACAAGGCCAAGCAGATCGGCCTGCCGGTGAAGCTGCATGCAGAGCAGCTGTCCAACCTGAACGGCGCGGCCCTTGCCGCTTCCTATGGCGCCCTTTCCGCCGACCATCTGGAATACCTGGATGAAGCCGGCGTCAAGGCGATGGCCGAAAGCGGGTCTGTTGCCGTGCTTTTGCCGGGCGCCTTCTACACCTTGCGCGAAACGCAGTTCCCGCCGCTTGATCTTTTGCGCAAGCACAATGTGCCCGTCGCGCTGGCGACGGACTGCAATCCGGGTTCATCTCCCCTCGCCTCGCTGCTCCTGACCATGAACATGGGCTGCACCTTGTTCCGCATGACACCGGAAGAAGCGCTGGCCGGCGTCACCCGCGAAGCGGCGAAGGCGCTTGGTCTGGACGATCAGGGCACGCTGGAACCCGGCAAACGAGCGGATCTGGCTGTCTGGAACGTCAGCCACCCGGCGGAGCTTTCCTACCGGATCGGCTTCAATTCCCTCTTCAAACGCATTTTCGGAGGCTCTGAATGAGCGCCCTTACCCTGACACCGGGCTCCGTGACCCTGGCGGATCTGGAACGCATCTACCGGGAAGAGCTGCCAGTGCGCATCGACCGCGCGGCGGAAGCCGCGATCAACCTTGCGTCCGAACGAGTTGCCAAGGCAGCTCGGGGCAGCGAGGCCGTTTACGGCGTCAACACCGGCTTCGGCAAGCTGGCCAGCGTCAAGATCGCCCCCGAGGACACTGCAACCCTGCAGCGGAACCTGATCCTTTCCCATTGTTGCGGCGTCGGCGAACCGCTCGACAAGACCACCACCCGCCTGATGATGGTGCTGAAGCTGCTCTCGCTTGGCCGCGGTGCCTCCGGTGTCCGCTTCGAAGTAATGAAGCTGATCGAGGATTGCCTGGAAAGAAACGTCACGCCGATGGTTCCCTCGCAAGGGTCTGTCGGTGCATCCGGCGATCTTGCGCCGCTGGCCCATATGACGGCGGTCCTGATCGGTGAAGGTGAAGCTGATTTCGGCGGCACGCGCATGCCCGGTGGTGAAGCCCTTGCCAAGGCGGGCCTGACCCCGGTCGTGCTTGGCCCCAAGGAAGGCCTTGGGCTGATCAACGGCACGCAGTTTTCGACCGCCTGCGCGCTCACCGGCCTGTTCGACGCCTGGCGTCTGGCCGAAGCGACCCTGATGACCGCCAGCCTTTCCACCGACGCCATCATGGGTTCGACCGCGCCGCTCCTGCCGGAAATCCATGAACTGCGCGGCCATCGCGGCCAGATCGAAGTGGCAAGGGCCATGCGCGCAATCATGGACGGCTCGGAAATCCGCGAAAGCCACCGCGAGGGCGACACCCGCGTGCAGGACCCCTACTGCATCCGCTGCCAGCCCCAGGTTGCCGGCGCCTGTGTCGATCTGCTCCGCATGGCGGCCCGCACGCTCGAGATCGAAGCCAATGCAGCAACCGACAATCCGCTGGTACTAATCGATGCCGACCGGATCGTTTCCGGTGGCAATTTCCATGCCGAACCGGTTGCCTTTGCTGCCGACCAGATAGCGCTGGCCATTGCCGAACTCGGTGCGATTTCCCAGCGCCGTGTCGCGCTCATGGTCGACCCGACGCTTTCCTTCGACCTGCCGCCGTTCCTCGCCAAGGATCCGGGCCTGAACTCGGGCATGATGATCGCGGAAGTGACGACCGCCGCCCTGATGAGCGAGAACAAGCATCTCGCCAATCCGTGCTCGACGGATTCCACGCCGACCAGTGCCAACCAGGAAGACCATGTTTCCATGGCCGCCCACGGTGCTCGTCGTCTTGCCCGTATGAACGCCAACCTCAGCCAGATCCTGGGTGTGGAACTTCTGTGTGCCGCCGAAGGCATCGAGCACCGCGCCCCGCTGAAGACCAGCGCTTCGCTGCAGACGGTGATGGCCGCTCTTCGCGGTGTCGTCCCTTCCCTGGAAAAGGACCGCTACATGGCACCGGACCTGGAAACGGCAGCCGGCCTGATCCGCAGCCGCAAGCTGGTCTCGGCGATTTCCGCCGGCCACATGATCACGCTGGGAGATGTCCATGCAGCCGGTTGACGTCTTCCGCGGTGATGGCCCGGTCGTTCTTGGCGTGCCTCATGCAGGCACATTCGTTCCGGACGACATCAAGGCAAGGTTCAACGACACCGGCCTGAAACTGGCCGATACCGACTGGCATGTGGACCGGCTTTATTCCGATCTCCTGCCCGGTGCGACCATGGTGAAGGCGAACTTCCATCGTTACGTGATCGACGCCAATCGCGATCCGGAAGGCGTCAGCCTTTATCCGGGCCAGAACACCACGACGCTCTGCCCGACCACCGATTTCGATGGACGCCCCATCTACCAATCCGGCATGGAACCGGAGACCGGTGAAATCGAGGCCCGGCGCCTTGCCTGGCATGCCCCCTACCACGCTGCCCTTCAGGCGGAAATGGAACGGGTGCGCGCCAAACATGGCGTCGCCATCCTCTACGATTGCCACTCGATCCGCTCCGTTGTGCCGTTCCTGTTCGAAGGCACGCTGCCCGATTTCAACACGGGCACCAACAATGGCACGACCTGCGCCAGCGCCATCGAGGCTGCCGTGGTCGCCTGCACGCAAGCAGCGGAAGGTTACACGTCGATCCTCAACGGCCGCTTCAAGGGTGGCTGGACGACACGGCATTACGGCCGACCGGCCGAAGGCTTTCACGCCATCCAGATGGAGCTCGCCCAGAAGACCCATCTTGCCACCGAAGACACGCCGTTTGCCTATGACGAGGCCAAGGCCGACCGGCTTCGGACCCATCTGAAAGACATACTGAGCGCGCTGGAAAACCTCGCGCCATCCTTATTCCAGAACAACACCCAGGGAGCGAACAATGACTGATCGCCGCCACAACGCCCGCGACGTATTCCCGCCCACCGGCACCGAGCTCAACACCAAGTCCTGGCTGACCGAAGCCCCGCTGCGCATGCTGATGAACAACCTTCATCCGGATGTGGCGGAAAACCCGCATGAGCTGGTCGTCTACGGCGGCATCGGCCGTGCGGCACGCACCTGGGACGATTTCGACCGCATCGTCGCAAGCCTCAAGACCCTTGAGGAAGACGAGACGCTGCTGGTGCAGTCAGGCAAACCGGTCGGTGTCTTCAAGACCCACAAGGATGCCCCACGCGTTCTGATCGCCAATTCCAACCTGGTGCCGAACTGGGCCAACTGGGACCATTTCCACGAGCTGGATAAGAAGGGCCTGGCCATGTATGGCCAGATGACCGCCGGTTCCTGGATCTACATCGGTACGCAGGGCATCGTGCAGGGCACCTATGAGACCTTCATGGAAGCCGGACGCCAGCACTACGAAGGCAACCTGAAGGGTCGCTGGATCCTGACCGGTGGTCTCGGCGGCATGGGTGGTGCCCAGCCGCTTGCAGCCGTCATGGCCGGAGCTTGCTGCCTTGCGGTGGAGTGCGACGAGAAGAGCGCCGACTTCCGCCTGCGCACGCGCTACGTCGACGAAAAGACCCACTCCCTCGACGAGGCGCTGGCACTGATCGACCGCTGGACCAAGGCAGGCGAAGCCAAGTCCGTGGCGCTGATCGGCAACGCCGCCGATGTGTTCTCCGAACTGGTGAAGCGCGGCGTGAAGCCGGACATCGTCACCGACCAGACCTCCGCCCATGACCCGGTCAACGGTTACCTGCCGCAGGGCTGGACCGTCGCCGAATGGCGCGCCAAGGCCGAGACCGATCCGAAGGCGGTGGAAAAAGCCGCGCGCGCGTCCATGAAGGTGCATGTCGCCGCCATGGTCGACTTCTGGAACATGGGTGTGCCGACACTCGATTACGGCAACAACATCCGCCAGGTTGCCATGGAAGAAGGCCTGGAAAACGCCTTTGCCTTCCCGGGTTTCGTGCCCGCCTATATTCGTCCGTTGTTCTGCCGCGGCATCGGCCCGTTCCGCTGGTGCGCGCTTTCCGGCGATCCGGAAGACATCTACAAGACCGACGCCAAGGTGAAGGAACTGATCCCGGACGATCAGCACCTGCACAACTGGCTGGACATGGCGCGCGAGCGCATTTCCTTCCAGGGCCTGCCGGCACGCATCTGCTGGGTTGGCCTTGGCCAGCGTCACCGCCTCGGCCTTGCCTTCAACGAAATGGTCCGCAACGGCGAACTGAAAGCGCCGATCGTGATCGGCCGCGACCACCTCGACAGTGGTTCGGTCGCATCGCCCAACCGCGAGACCGAAGCCATGAAGGACGGCTCCGATGCCGTGTCCGACTGGCCGCTTCTGAATGCCCTGCTCAACACCGCTTCCGGCGCGACCTGGGTGTCGCTCCACCATGGTGGCGGCGTCGGCATGGGCTTTTCCCAGCACTCGGGTATGGTCATCTGCTGCGACGGCACGGAAGATGCCGATCGGCGAATCGGTCGGGTGCTCTGGAACGATCCGGCAACGGGCGTGATGCGTCACGCGGATGCCGGCTACGAGATCGCGCTCGATTGCGCGAAAGAACAGGGGCTTAACCTGCCGGCTATTCTGGGTCGTCCGGCGTCCTGATGGGCGCAGAAAGATGACCCGGCAACTATAGTTCAATCAACAGTCTGCTTTCATGCTCCAACATGAAAGCAGGTTGATCCTGGGGAAACAATCAAGCACGGCGGGACACTCCGATCCATTCCTTTGACTGAGGGGTAATACCATGAAAAGACGTGATTTTCTGAAAGCCGGCGCCACCGGCACAGCCGCTGTTGCGGCCTCCACCCTGGCCGCACCTGCCATTGCGCAGGACGTGCACCAGTGGCGCATGGTCACCGCATGGCCGAAGAACCTGCCGGGACCGGGCGTCGCTGCCCAGATGCTGGCGGACCGCATCACCGCATTGTCCGGCGGCCGCATCGAGGTGAAGCTCTTTGCAGCCGGCGAAATCGTCCCGGGCAACGGCGTGTTCGATGCCGTCGGCCAGGGCACTGCCGAGCTGTACCATGCTGTTCCCGCCTATTGGGGTTCCAAGTCCAAGGGCATCCTGCTGTTCGGTTCGCAGCCGTTCGGCCTGACGGCTCCCGAACAAGCTGGCTGGATGATCCACGGTGGCGGCCAGGCTCTCTATGACGAGATCTATGCCCGCTTCAACCTGAAGCCGTTCCTGTGCGGCAACTCCGGACCGCAGTGGGCTGGCTGGTTCCGCAACGAGATCAACAGCGCCGACGACCTGAAAGGCCTGAAGTTCCGGTCCACCGGTCTTGCCTCCGAAATGTGTTCCAAGCTCGGCATGGCGGTTCAGGCCATGAGCGGCCCGGCCATGTTCCAGGCGCTTCAGTCCGGCGCGCTTGATGCGGGCGAGTTCATCGGTCCGTGGACCGACAGCGCGCTCGGCTACTACCAGATCGCCAAGAACTACTACTGGCCGGGTGTCGGCGAGCCGTCTTCCGCTGAAGAATGTGCCGTCAACCTGGAAGCCTACAACGCCCTGCCGGACGACCTGAAGGAAGCCGTGCAGCGTGCCTGCGCAAGCCTCTACAATGACGTTCTCACGGAATATAACACCAAGCACGCCCAGGCACTGACCCAGCTGGTCAACGATCACGGTGTAATGGTGAAGAAGCTTCCGGACGACGTCATCGTCGCAATGGGCAATGCCGCCGGTGAGGTGATCGCCGAACTGCGTGCGGACGAAGACGAGCTGGTGAAACGCATCACCGAAAGCTTCCTCGCCTACCGCAAGCTGATGCGCGAGTACATGCCCTATGCCGACAACGGCCAGATGAACGCGCGTATGCTCGACTACAACTACGACTGATCGGGCTCTCGTCTGACCCACATCGGGGGAAGTGCGCTTTCCCCGATGTGGCGGCGTGTCACCATCCCTGTCGTTCGCCTGAGGGGAACCAGTGGCCTGTCTGGACAGATCGTCACCTTGTTCCAGCACGTGTGACCGATCCTTCAAGACAGCGCTTCGTGCTTCCTCAGGATGAGGGTGTGGGTGGGGATGGGTTTTCCTCGTGACTTGGCAAATGGACAAATCATATTGCTCCTGCTTTCGTCATCCCATGGCTCGACCATGGGATCCATCCCGTTTCCTCTCCACCCCTGAGGTCGTTTCGAGGTAACGGCATGGCTTGCAGGGTCGAGCCCTGCAATGACGAATATCTGAGAGGTTTGAGACTGCGGAGAGACCGGGAGGTTCGAAGGTGCCGTTCAATGGCACCCCTCCACTTGTCATCCCGGACGGAGCGAAGCGCAGATCCGGGATCCAGTACGCGGCAGCCTTTCAAACCAGAGCAAGTAAGCCGGGGTTACTGGATCCCCGCCTGCGCGGGGATGACAAATGATAAGACGTCTGCCACTGATCCAGAAGGCAGAACAGTCAGCAAACAGGAACCACAGATGGAAAAACTGGCGGGCGCGCTGGAGCGTGTCAATTCGGTAATAGGCAACACGCTGTGCTGGGCGGCGCTTCTGATGTTGCTGCTGCAATTCACGATCGTGTTGCTTCGCTATGTCTTTGGCTACAGCTTCATCTTTCTCGATGAAGGCGTGCTGTATTTCCACGCGGCGATCTTCATGCTCGGCGCCGGGTACACTTTCCTCGTCAATGCCCATGTCCGTGTCGACATCTTCTATGCCAGAAACAGCGAACGCGCGCAGGCGTGGATCGATATCTTCGGACACCTGTTCCTGCTGACACCGGCTCTCGTCGTGCTGATCTGGTTCTCCTGGCCGTCCGTGCGCGGCAGCTGGGCCATTCTGGAAGGGCCGATTTCCGTCGGCGGCATCCCTGCCTCCTTCCTCCTGAAATCCCTCATTCCCGCCTATTGCGTGCTGCTGCTGATCCAGGGTGTGGCCGCCTTCATCCGCGATGTTCAGAAGCTGAAAGGCGTCAGTGCATGAGCCTGCCTCTCGATCTCATCATGTTCGGCGCGCTGATCGCCTTCATTCTGCTCGGCTATCCAGTTGCCTTCACCATTGCGGGCGTTGCCACGGGCTTTGCCCTGCTCGGCTGGATGATGGGCGACTTCAACATTCAGCTCATGGGCGCCATGGGCCAACGTTTCTTCGGCGTGCTCACCAACCCGGTCCTGACCGCGATCCCGCTGTTCGTCCTGATGGGCGTCATTCTGGAAAAGAGCCGCATCGCAGAGGATCTGCTGGAGACAATGGGCCGGCTCTTCGGCCGCATGAGAGGTGGTCTCGGTGTTTCGGTGATGCTGGTCGGTGCCCTGCTCGCCGCGTCCACAGGCATTGTCGGCGCAACGGTGGTTGCCATGGGCCTCATCGCCCTGCCCACAATGCTGCGC
Organism: Labrenzia sp. THAF191a; assembly: GCF_009363335.1. GTDB lineage: Bacteria > Pseudomonadota > Alphaproteobacteria > Rhizobiales > Stappiaceae > Roseibium > Roseibium algicola. The sequence continues at coordinate 2,612,035 of NZ_CP045333.1, read as the reverse complement.
AATGGCTATGACCCCAAACTTGCCTCCGGCATGGTCTGTACCGCCGGAACGCTCGGCCAGATCATTCCGCCGTCGACACTGCTGATCATCCTGGCCGACGTCATGTCCAATGCCTTCCAGCAGGCGCAATACGCGCAGGGCAAGTTCACCATCGAGACGATCTCGGTCGGCCAGACCTTTGCAGCCGCCATGATCCCCGGTCTGCTGCTCGTCGCCGTCTACTGCGCCTACATTGTCGGCCGGGCCTACCTGTTTCCGAATGATGCGCCAGCGATGTCGGAACATGTCGACCAGCCGTCAGGCCGGGAAATTGCTGCCGCCATCGTGCCGCCGATCCTGTTGATCGTTGCAGTGCTCGGCTCCATCCTCGGCGGCATCGCCTCGCCCAACGAGGCAGCTTCCGTCGGTGCCGTGGGCGCGATCCTGCTGGCGGGCCGCCGTCTCGGGGTGTCCTCAAGGCTCATCGTGCTGGCAACAGCTGCGCTCCTGACGCTTGCAATCGCCGCATCGATCCTGCCGATACGCCTGCAACGCTCCGATGTCACGGCTGGTGGCTACGTTATCGCCGCTGTCTATGCGGGGCTGGCGCTGTTTTCCCTGGGCGTCGTTCTGCACATCCTGAAGAAGGCTTTCGCGGACGGGCTCCTGAAAGCTTCCATGCTGTCCACGCTGACAGTCACCTCGATGATCTTCGCAACCATCCTGATGGCCAGCTTCTTCTCGCTGGTTTTCGTCGGCCTTGGGGGGGAAGACCGGGTCCATGACATCCTTCAGGAAATGCCGGGCGGTCCGACAGGCGCCCTGATCTTCGCGATGCTGTTCGTCTTCGTGCTGGGCTTCTTCCTGGATTTCGTCGAGATCTCGGTGATCCTGCTGCCGGTTCTGATACCGCCCCTGATCCTGATGGGCATCGACCCGATCTGGCTGACGATCCTGATCGCGATCAACCTGCAGACCTCGTTCCTGACCCCTCCCTTCGGCTTCTCGCTGTTCTATCTGAGAGGCGCGGCACCGAAGGAAATCACAACGGGCCAGATCTACCGCGGCGTCGTTCCCTTTATCATCCTGCAGATCATCGCCGTCGCCATCCTCTGGACCTTCCCGATGTTCGCCACCTGGCTGCCCCGCTGGCTGTACTGAGGAGTTTCTCGGCAAGCCGATAAAATTCACGATCTACCTAAAAAAGCCACAGCGCCTTCCGCTGTGGCTTTTTTGTGCGTGTCCATGTCGTACATGAGTTTCATTCTTTGGCATTTTACGTTATTTTTTCCCATAGAGAGGGAGAAATGACAGGAATGGACAGTTTCTGGGGGGCATTTGCTGGAGCCCTTGGCCTGGTCGTCGCGCTGGATCCGGATCTGATGGAAATCATCGGCCTGTCCATGCGGGTCACGCTTACGGCTGTCGTTCTTGCCTGTGTCATCGGCCTGCCCCTTGGCGCGGCGGTCGGCACTTTCAATTTCCCCGGAAGAACGCTCGTCGCAGTCATCTTGAACGCGCTGATGGGCCTGCCCCCTGTCGTGGTCGGCCTGCTTGTCTATCTCGTCCTGTCGGCATCCGGACCGCTCGGGCCGCTGCGCCTGCTATACACGCCGACTGCCATGATTATCGCGCAGATGGTGCTGGTGACGCCCATTGTCGCCGCGCTGACACGCCAGGTTATCGAGGATCTCAACAGGGAATATTCCGAGCAATTCGCATCGCTCGGCGTCGGCCGCTTTGATCGTCTGACAGCCATGCTCTGGGATGCCCGCTACAGCCTTCTGACGGTCGCGCTGGCCGGTTTCGGTCGTGCGGTTGCCGAAGTCGGAGCGGTAATCATTGTCGGTGGCAACATCAACCATGTTACCCGCGTGATGACCACGACCATCGCTTTGGAAACATCCAAGGGCAATCTCCAGCTTGCCTTGGCGCTCGGCGTGATTCTGCTGATGATCGCCTTTGCCGTGAATGCCGGTGTCATGGCCCTTCGTGCCTCAGCTGCGAGGGCCGCCTATGCGTGACGCAGCTTTCGACACACCAGGGACTGCCTCCACAATGTCGCGCCGTAGCCCGGCGGTGCAAGATCCCTTGCTGGATGTCAGAAGTCTCGGCTTTTCGGCAGGCGGCGAAAAACTTCTGCACGACGTCGATGTTGCCATCCGCCGCGGTTCACGCACCCTCATCATGGGCCCGAACGGAGCCGGCAAGAGCCTCTTGCTGCGACTGATGCACGGTCTGCTTCAGCCGCAGGAAGGTGCGATCCTCTGGCAGGGCGGCCGGATGGACGCCACCGCCCGCCGCGCACAGGCTATGGTCTTCCAGCGTCCCGTGTTGCTGCGCCGCTCGGTTATCGCCAATCTCAAGTTCGCACTGAGCGTTCGCGGCCTGCGTGGCAGCGAACGCGCCGACAAGGTCAGGGCCGCGCTGGAAACGGCAGGCCTCAGTCATCTGGCCCGGCGCCCGGCGCGCGTCTTGTCCGGCGGAGAGCAGCAGCGCCTGTCCCTGGTGCGCGCTCTTGCCTGCGACCCCGAACTCCTGTTTCTCGACGAACCCACCGCCAATCTCGACCCGGCCTCCACTGCTGCGATCGAGTCCCTAGTACTGGAAGCCAACGCCCGCGGTGTCACCGTTGTTCTGGTGACCCATGATGCAGGCCAGGCAAAACGCCTCGGTGAAGACCTCGTGTTTCTGCAGAACGGCACCGTGGTCGAAACAGGACCTGTCGAAAAAGTGCTTGCCAACCCCAGAAGCGAACCCGTTCGCGCCTGGCGGGACGGCAGGCTTTACCTTGGACCCAACACCCAATCCCTGAATGATTACCCCGGGAGGAAAAATTGATCAGAAGAGCATTTCTGGCGCTCGCCGCCGCCGTCCTGACGACCGTATTTGCCGGTCAGCCGAGTTTTGCGGAAGACAAGTTCATTGTCGTCCAGTCGACCACCTCAACCCAGAATTCGGGCCTGTTCGACTATCTCCTGCCCATCTTCCAGGAAAAGACCGGTATTGAGGTCCGCGTGGTTGCCGTTGGCACAGGCCAGGCCATCAAGAACGCCGCCAATGGCGATGGCGATGTCCTGTTCGTTCACTCCAAACCGTCCGAAGAAAAATTCGTCGCAGATGGTCTCGGCGTTTCTCGTTCCGACGTCATGTACAACGACTTTGTCATCGTCGGCCCGGCAAACGACCCTGCAGGCGTCGCCGGCTCGAAAGATGTCGTGGAGTCCCTGAAGAAAATCGCCGATGCAAAGGCCCCATTTGCCTCTCGCGGCGATGACAGCGGCACCCACAAGGCGGAGCTTCGCCTGTGGAAGGCCGCCGGCATCGACCCGAGCGAAGGGTCTGGCGACTGGTACCGTGAAACCGGCTCCGGCATGGGCGCCACCCTCAACACCGGCACCGGCATGGGCGCTTACGTCATGACCGACCGTGCCACCTGGATCTCCTTCGGCAACAAGGGCGACTACAAGGTTGCCGTTGAAGGCGACCCGATCCTGTTCAACCAGTACGGCATCATTCTGGTGAACCCGGAAGTTCATGCCCATGTGAAGGCCGATCTTGGCCAGCAATTCGTTGACTGGGTTCTGTCCAAGGAAGGCCAGCAGGCTATCGCCGACTACAAGGTCGACGGCCAGCAGCTGTTCTTCCCGAATTCGGACAAGGGCTCAAGCTGAGCCCGTCTGACCGTCTTCTCGCTTTCCGAGTGAGTGGAGCCAGATAGCAATCTGTGTCGCATGCTCCGCTCAGACCTTCCCCCTTCTCACGCGAGGAGGGGGATTTTTTTTGACCTGATCAAAGCCAATTGGACTTGCGTGGAGTTTCAAGGTCACCCCGGGGCGAAAGGCAAGTACGCCGCACAAGGTACCGCTCATGAGCTATCAAAAGCCCATGTGGAAAGGAATTAGCGGCAGGCGCCGTCTGTTTCCGTCAAATTCCGGGTAATCGTTATTCCCCCAAGCGCACGGATGGGCTGGAGGTGAAGTCGGCGCTGGAGAACCGCAGGTGTTCCAGAACCTGGTTGGCGCCGATGGCAATCACGATAATGGCGGCAAACGCGATGAGCATTGTTTTCATTGTGTATCTCCTTCGGATGGCGCCGTCGCCGATTTCAGATAGTCGATCAGGTCATCACGGTCTTGCTGTTCCACAATCCGCTGCATCGGCATCTTCGACCCGGGAATATAGTGATCCGGACCGTCCAGGAACAGTTGATCGATCGTCGCTTCCGACCAGACAATATCAGATCCTGACAGGGTCGCCGAATAGGGATAGTCCGGAATAGTGCCCGCACGCCGGCCGAAGATGTTGTGAAGCGTCGGCCCGGCCTTGCGCGCGGTATCGCCGGTCAGGGCGTGGCAGATCGAGCATTTGCGCGCGAACTGCCGTTCGCCGTTGGACATTTCTTCCGGTTGCTTGAGGAATTGCGGTGTCTCGGTTGCCATCGGATCGAAGGTTGCAAGATCCGCAAGCGGCCATGAATAGACGATGTTCTCGATGCCGCCCGCATGCAACACATCGCCGTCCTTCGAAAAGGCGAGCGCCCAGATCGGACCTTTCAATGCTGCCCGGAAGTCCGTTTCGAGCGCCCAGGACGTCGTGTCGAACACTGTGATGTATCCATGACCGTCACCGGTCGCCAGACGTGTGCCATCCGGACTGACCGCCATGGCCAGGATCGGCCGGCGCTCGAAAGTGAAGTCATGCAGCCGTTCGCCGGTTTCAATATCGACGATCCGCGTCACTCCGTCCTGGGAGCCGTAGGCAATCCAGCTCTCCCGGTCACCCTCACCGCCAATGGCAATGACATTGATGCCGAAACCGTTGCGATCAACGACCCGCTTTTCACTTTGCGTTGCCAGATCCCAGAGCTTGATCGACCCGTCGACCGACGCGGAGTAGAGCTGGCGCCCGTCCCTTGAAAACGCGACCGCGTTCACCCCGGCTGCATGTCCGGCAAGATAAGCCGGCTCGCCGCCGGCAACCGGCCACAGTCCCACACGTGCATCCCAGCTTGCGCTGGCAATCGTCGTCCTGTCGGGAGAAACCGCAAGCCCCATGATCTTGGCCGTGTGCCCTTCCAGAACCCGGTTCGAGTTATCGTGGGTGTTCCAGAGAACAAGATCGTTATCGTCTCCGCCGGACACCAGATGACTACCGTCCAGAAACTGAACCACCTTCACCGCCGCCGCATGACCCTCAAGCCATTGCGGCACCCGGTCTTTCCAGATGCCGACCGAATTGTCGAAGCTGGCGGTCGCCACCTGCCCGGTCTCAAGGGAAACGTCGATATCCATGACCGGGCCGCCGTGACCTTTCAGGGTCTGGAAATCGGCGCTACCGGCTGCGGAGACCAGCGTCAGAAGGAAGCCGGCAGCGGGCCCGAAGACCCGCGCAAGCAACCATACGGGATCCGGCTGAAACGGCATGTCACGCCGGGCCTATTCGGCGGGAACCGCGCTGTCGCCGCCTGAATGTTTGGCGGCTTCGCGCTTTTCAGCTTCTTCGACTTCCTTCACCCAGAGGCCGTGGTGCTCCTTCGCCCACTGCAGTTCAACCTCGCCGGAACCCATGGCGTCATAGGCGCCTTCCATGCCGATGGAACCGATGTAGATATGCGCCAGGATCAGCGCCATCATCACGAAAGCCACAATGGCGTGCCACAGCTGCGCAAACTGCATTTCCTCATGCGGTGCAAGCGCGGTAGGCAATGTACCGAGACCCACCAGCTGCGGCAGGCCGAGTGCGTTGAGCTTTTCGAAGGTGACCGCAAACATCGGCATTTCGAACGGGAACAGCAGCGACAGACCGGAAACGGAGATCGACGCGCCCAGGACGATCACCCCCCAGAACACCAGCTTCTGGCCGAAGTTGAATTTCTTGGCCGGCGGGTGCACGCCTTTCTTGAAGAGCCCGCCACCGACGGCAATCCATTTTACATCCGTCTTGTTCGGGATGTTGTGTGCCACCCACATCACGAACACCATGATCAGGCCCAGCATGAAGGCCCAGGCGACGTTGTTGTGGATCCACTTCGAGAAATGCGCGACGGGCGCAAAAGCGTCCTTGCCGATCATGGGGATGATCACGAAGCGCCCGAAAAGCGTCAGCAGGCCGGTAATGCCAAGCAGGACGAAGGATCCCGCAAGCAGCCAGTGCCCGAAGCGCTCGATCGCCTTGAAGCGGGTGATGGTGCGGCCGGTCTTCTCGCCATCGATGCGAATACGGCCGCGAATGAGATAGAAAAGGGCCAGCAGCACGATGGTCCCGCCGAGCAGCCAGGCGCCATAAGTGGCAAGCGGACCCTTGCGCCATTCGAGCCAGCGCATGCCACCATCCTGCATCAGAACGGTTGCTGCGAAACCGCCCGAAGAGACTGTTACATCTGCGGAGCCATACCGCAGTGCCCGCCAGAGCTCCGGATCGGAGACACCGCCAAGTGTCCCGAGCTGTGAGGAAATCGACGCCGCGTCATCCGGGTCACCGGTATTGTTGCGGCGGAAGTCGTAGTCGACCTTCTCCCCCCGCTGGCGCTTCATGATGTCTTCAAGCGTCTGCGCACCGCCGGTCGCCGACCGGTCGGCGGACGTATCCTGTGCAAACCCTGTCCCCAGACCCGCACCAAGAAAGGCCAGAAGAACAAGCAAAGCCATAGTCACGCGTTTCATGACCGCAAACCTCATTGTCGATTACAACCGGAGACGAGCGGGGCGGCTGTAAAGCCGCCCCGCCTACGTTTCTTTCAGGCATCTACCCAAGCGTGACGGGCAGTCCGGCGTGCCGGTCTGCCCTCACCCCGCAAGGGATCAGCCGCCTTTCTGGCCGTAAGCGGTACCCCAGCCCCAGGCACCCGAGCCGAAGCCGCGGGCAACCACACGTTCGCGGTAGATGGCCGACACGACGTCGCCATCACCCGCGAGCAGGGCCTTGGTGGAGCACATTTCCGCGCAGAGCGGCAACTTGCCTTCGGCGATACGGTTGCGGCCGTATTTCGCGAACTCTGCAGTGGAGTTGTTTTCTTCCGGACCACCTGCACAGAAGGTGCATTTGTCCATCTTGCCGCGCGATCCGAAATTGCCCGCCTGCGGGAATTGCGGTGCGCCGAACGGACAGGCGTAGAAGCAGTAGCCGCAGCCAATGCACAGGTCCTTCGAGTGAAGCACCACGCCTTCTTCGGTCTGGTAGAAACAGTCCACCGGGCACACCGCCATGCAGGGTGCGTCCGAGCAGTGCATGCAGGCCACGGAGATCGACCGTTCGCCCGGTTTGCCATCATTGATGGTCACAACACGGCGGCGGTTGATGCCCCACGGCACCTCGTGCTCGTTCTTGCAGGCCGTGACGCAGGCATTGCACTCAATGCAGCGTTCAGCGTCGCAAAGGAACTTTGATCTTGCCATTTGTCGTCCTCCTTACGCTGCCGAGATCTTACAGAGAGTAGCCTTGGTCTCTTGCATCTGGGTCACCGAGTCATACCCGTAGGTCTGAGCGGTGTTACAGCTTTCCCCAAGCACATAGGGGTCTGCACCCTTCGGATACTTCGACCTCAGATCCTCGCCCTGGTAATGACCGCCGAAGTGGAACGGCATGAAGGCAACGCCTTCGCCGACACGTTCGGTAACCATCGCCATGACCTTGACCTTGCCGCCCTCCGGGCCTTCGACCCAGACCTGTGCGCCGTCACGTACCCCGAGATTGTTGGCATCCCGCGGATTGATTTCGACGAACATGTTCTGCTGGAGTTCCGCCAGCCAGGGGTTCGACCGGGTTTCGTCCCCGCCGCCCTCGTATTCGACCAGACGGCCGGATGTGAGGATGATCGGGAAGTCCTTGGAGAAGTCGTTCTTCTGGATCGACGCATAGAGTGTCGGAACGCGCCAGAACGACTTGTCGGCATAGGTCGGATAGTCCGCGACCAGATCCCGCCGGTTGGTGTAGAGCGGCTCGCGGTGCAGCGGCACCGGATCCGGGAAGGTCCACACAACGGCACGCGCCTTGGCATTGCCGAACGGGGCACAGCCATGGGCGATCGCCACGCGCTGGATACCGCCCGAAAGGTCGGTTTTCCAGTTCACGGTGCCGATCTTGTCCGCAGCGCCGGCAACAGTCTCGATCGACTGACGCTCTTCGGCCGTCAGGTCACCATCCCAGCCGAGGTCGATCAGCATCTGCATGGTGAACTCGGGATAGCCGTCCTGAATATCCGCACCGGGGTTGGAGACGCCTTCCGCCAGAAGGTTCTGGCCATCACGCTCCACGCCGTAACGGGCACGGAAGCACAGACCGCCTTCAGCGACCGGCATGGACATGTCGTAGAGATTAGCCGTTCCCGGGTGTTTCATCTCTGCGGTGCCCCAGCACGGCCACGGCATGCCGTAGAACTCGCCGTCGTTCGGACCGCCGACTGCACGCAGCGTGGTGCGGTCGAAGGTGTGCTGGTTCTCCATGTGCGACTTGATACGCTCAGGCGACTGGCCGGTGTAACCCACCGTCCACATGCCGCGGTTGAACTCGCGTGTCAGGTCTTCGATGTTCGGCTCGTCCCCGTCCATACCGATGTTGCGGAAGAGACGGTCGTCGAAACCGAACTTCTTGGCGAACATGGCCATGATCGTGTGGTCGGGCTTGGATTCGAACAGCGGTGCGATCACCTGTTCGCGCCACTGCAGCGACCGGTTGGAAGCGGTCACCGAACCACGGGTCTCGAACTGGGTCGAGGCCGGCAGCAGGTAACAGCCGTCGGTACGGTCGTGCAGGATTGCCGAAACGGTCGGATAGGGATCAACCACGACCAGAAGGTCGAGCTTTTCCATGGCCTGTTTCATTTCCGGCAGACGGGTCTGGGAGTTCGGGGCATGGCCCCACAGCACCATCGCACGGGTGTTGTCCGGCTGTTCCAGGTTCTCCTTGGCTTCAAGGACACCATCGATCCAGCGGCTGACCGGGATACCGGTCAGGTTCATCATGGCCTTGTCCTTGCCGTCCGCACCCTTGATGGTGCCGAAGCGGCCTTTCAGCCAATCCAGATCTTCTTCCCACACACGAGCCCAGTGAGCCCAGGAGCCGGCGGTCAGGCCGTAATAGCCCGGCAGCGTGTCGGCGAGAACGCCGAGGTCGGTCGCTCCCTGCACGTTGTCGTGGCCACGGAAGATGTTGGTGCCGCCACCGGCGGTGCCCATGTTGCCGAGCGCCAGCTGCAGGATGCAGTAGGCACGAGTGTTGTTGTTGCCGTTGGTGTGCTGGGTGCCGCCCATGCACCAGATCACGGTACCCGGACGGTTGTTGGCAAGCGTTCGCGCCACGCGCTTCAGCTGGCTTTCCGGCGTACCGGTGACACGCTCGACTTCATCGGGCGTCCATTTGGCAACTTCTTCGCGGATCTGGTCCATGCCCCACACGCGGGTGCGGATGAACTCCTTGTCTTCCCAGCCGTTTTCGAAGATGTGCCACAGAATGCCCCAGATGAGGGCAACGTCCGAACCCGGACGGAAGCGCACATATTCGTCGGCATGGGCCGCGGTGCGGGTGAACCGCGGATCGCAGACGATCAGCGGCGCGTTGTTCTGTTCCTTGGCGCGCAGCACGTGCAGCAGGGAGACGGGGTGAGCCTCCGCCGGATTGCCGCCGATGATGAAGATCGCCTTGGAATTGTGGATGTCATTGTAGCTGTTGGTCATGGCGCCGTAGCCCCATGTGTTCGCTACGCCGGCAACCGTCGTGGAGTGGCAGATGCGGGCCTGGTGGTCGACGTTGTTCGTTCCCCAGTAGCCTGCAAATTTGCGGAAGAGATAAGCCTGCTCGTTACTGTGCTTGGCCGAGCCGAGCCAGTAGACGCTGTCCGGACCGCTTTCTTCGCGAATCTGCAGCATCTTGTCGCCGATCTCGTTGATCGCCTCGTCCCAGCTGATCCGCTTCCACTCTCCGCCTTCCTTTTTCATCGGATATTTCAGGCGGCGCTCGCCATGAGCGTGTTCGCGGACGGAAGCTCCCTTGGCGCAGTGGGCACCCAGGTTGAACGGGCTGTCCCAACCGGGTTCCTGCCCGATCCAGACTCCGCTGGAAACTTCGGCGATAACGGTACAGCCAACGGAACAGTGCGTGCAGATCGACTTGACGGTCTTCACGGCATCGCCGGTGGATTGTGCCTTGGCTTTGGTGACCGTTCCTCCGGTCACGGTAATGGCGGCCAGGCCGCCTGCGGCAAGACCGGATCCCTTAAGGAACGTACGGCGGTCTACCGACTTGTGTGCAGCGTCTTTCAGGATACTTGCACCTTGGGGGCGTCGCGCAACCCCATTGGTCTTTTTCCTAAGCATATTGCCCTACCTTGCTTGTATCAGAACCTGATACGGCTGGGTTATTTGTGAACCGGCGTCCGGGCGTCACGCAACCATGGCCGGGGAAGTCTCACAGGGTCCAGTTAGAACCGGGCGCTGTCGTAGTAGGCACGGGTATGAACCGTGTCCTGCATCTTGTCGGAAGCCAGGTCCGGTTCAGCCGCCTCAGCGGTGGTTCCGGCGGTTACCGTGGTCACGGCAACCGGGGCAGAAATCGCCGCCAGCTTCAGGAAGTCCCGGCGGCCTGTACCCTCTTCGGGGCTTGCCGTTTCGGGTCGTTTCATTGTCGCATTCCTCCTCTCGCAGATGGATGGCCAAGCCACCCCATTTCAGATGCAACCGTCAGTTCGAGATCATGTCGAAGCCCTGTGCCTCGATTTCCATGAACTGGCGCCCCAACGATCCGACAGCACCGTAGAACACCGATGTTCCGGCCGCTTCCAGATCAGTGAAGAAATGTATCGCCCAAGGTTCCACGTGGGCGTTGAAGAAACTCTTCTGTTCGCTGAGAGACGTCACCTTGCCGAAACGGCCGAGGATCATCCCCGCCATCATCTCCATCAGCGATGCGATGTTGTCTTCCGGCTCGTGCTTGTCTTCAGCGCGCTCGATCCCGCGCTCCGCCATGTCCTGGCGCAGCTTCGCGAGAGGCTTTTCGTTGAGGAAACCTGTCAGATAATAGCTGGCGTATGGCAGCAGCTCACCGCGCCCGAGACCGACGAAAAGGGCATTGAATTCACGCTCGGCCGTCTCCGGCGTCGTTACCGCCGCAATTCTGGCAAGCACATTGAGAGCATTGCCGAGGGGCGTATCACCACCCTGCAGGCCTGCAATCTGCTCGAGCAGTTCGGCTCCGGCCGGGCGCGCAAGCACCAGTGCCAGAAAGTCGTATAATTCGGACCGGGCCTGATCTTCCGGTTCGATAATGAATTCCCTCGCCACAACGGCCATTCGAGCCTTTTCCTCCCACACACGCAGTGCTTTTCTGGCGCAAAAACTTCTTAGACTTTAGTATTAATCAAAGTCGAAACGCATTCGGCGCCGTTTCGGCAGGCGCTCTTCTTCGGCTTCGACCAGTGCTGTTTCATCAGACACAATAGTTCCAATTTCACTAATTTGCACCTTCTCGTCTCTTTGCGTCAATCGAATAGATGTTTTTCCATTTTCGACATAAGTATGCTGCGCTGCAGCAAGTTGTTCCGATTGCGGCGCAGCAGAATCACTTTGCCCGGAAAGTACTTCACCTTCTCCGGCCAGCGTAGCGTCCGAGTTTTCGTCCGGCCCCGTTTCAGAGATTTTTTTCAAGAATCCACGACCAACTTCATAGGCGGTCTTCACCACCTGACCGGCGGTCGATGCATCGGTAAAATCATCGTCATAATCGTTCAGGCCATCGAGATTGGCGAGAACGGGATTGGACAGCCACAAACGGCGCAATGCTCTCCGGCGCAGACGCTCCGGCACGGTCTTGGCCAGGAACTGCGTGAAATCGTCGTCCTTCTGCAGGCTGTCGGGATCAGGCAATCCAAGTTCTTCCAGGATTTCCGCGTCGGTCTTTTCTTCCAGCTCGACCCGTTTCGCGGTTTCAAGCTCAGCGTCCCGGCGCTCGATTTCCGCGGCTTCGGCCTCACGAACCGCAGCCTTGCGCCTTGACCAGAAATCCATTGGCTTGTCGTCGCCGGAGTTCACTGCAGTGTGTCCTTCTTTCGGGTGCCGGGCGCCCGGTAAACGTCGGCAAGCTGCCGGATGCGCGGATCACCTATGCCTTCTTCCTCCAGGTCGATCCGGTGCTTGTCACGCTGACGCTTGTAGAAGATTTCCTCTTCATGGTGCATGTCAACGAATTCCCGGACCCAGGCAATCAGCCCTGTCGGCATTGGCACCTTTTCGACAAAGACCTCGGCGGAATCCGCGTAATCCAGACCTTCATGGGCAGACGCTGTCATGTGCAGCACCTCAATGGGGATTGCTGGAGCCAACTCCGGGGCGGCCCGCATCACCACGTAGACAGAGGGAACCTTGTCGGACAGGGCAATCAGATAGGCTTCGGTCTGGGTGTGATGCAGCTCCAGGCTCAAGGTCGTCGCATGGTATTCGATCGCATCGCCTTCAGCCCGCAGCATTTTCCAGTCCGCAGGCGCGGCCCCCGGCAGCAGGGACACCGGCAGCCAGGTCCACTTCTGCCAGCGCGTTACGCCGGGCAGCCTGCGCACCACAACCCCCACCGGCATGACGCGCGTTCTTTCCCTAGTCACGAACCACCTACCTCCCCGTCCGCCGGTTCAATCCGACTCTGTTTTGATGTTACGTAAAATGCTGTAGCAAGCGACATAAATTTCAAGCCCCGCAGAAGTCGAACTTGACGCGCGCCTTTCCGCGCCCTTGTTATGGGGTTCGGTATTGTCTGACAAATCACAAGAGAATCGGTTTCGGACGATCCGGGGGAGAGGACGCGCACACAATGACGCAACCAAGGCTTCTGCTTTGCGATTGCCTGAATACTCAGGCTATTGACGCCGGGCTTTTAGAACAGGCGACAGGACTGCCCTGTTCGAAAATCCACACGCAACTTTGCCGCGGCGAAGCAGCGCAGGCTGCCGAGGCGCTTCAGGCAGGCAATGTCATCATCGCATGCCAGCAGGAACGCCAGGCGTTCGAGGATCTGGCCGCAGACCTTGAAGCGGACGAACCTCTTTTTCTCGATCTGCGCGATCGTGCCGGCTGGACGGCCGACACCCGCAGCACGTCTCCCAAGATGGCAGCACTGGTTGCCGAATCGATCTTGCCGACACCAGGCGCAAAGGTCGTGGACGTAACCTCGGAGGGCACCTGCCTCATCCTTGGCGACAGCGAAGCTGCGCTTACCGCGGCAGACCATCTTTGCGAGCTCCTGAGCGTTACAGTCATTCTCGACCCTGCCGACGAATTGCCTCTTGCCGACGACCGGCGCTTCGACATCGTGCGCGGCCGGGTAACAACAGCAACCGGTGCGCTTGGCCACTTCAAGGTCGGTTTCGATGCCCTGCAGGAACGCATTCCCGGTGGGCGGGGCGCGTTCAACTGGACAGATCCCAAGAGCGGCGGGCGCACGGAATGCGACATCGTGCTGGACCTCCGCCGGGGGCAGCCGCTCTTTCCCGCACCGGAAAAGCGGGAAGGCTACCTGCGGGCAGACCCGGGCAATACCGGCGCGTTCACCAAGGCGCTCCTGGATGCCTCACAACTTGTCGGCACCTTCGAAAAGCCGCTCTACGTTCGTCTGGACGAGCAGCTCTGCGCTCACTCCAGGGCCCGCAAAACAGGCTGCACACGCTGCCTGGATCTTTGCCCAACCGGCGCCATCAGCCCTGGCGGCGACAGTGTTGCGGTCGATACGATGGTCTGCGCCGGCTGTGGAAGCTGTTCGGCGGTCTGTCCGTCCGGTGCCATCAGCTACGATGCTCCTCCGGTCAGCCACACCTTCCAGCGCCTGCAAACGCTGGCGGCAACCTGGCGAAAGCTCAGCTCCGAAGCACCGCGCCTGCTCGTTCACGACAGCAGCCACGGCGCAGAGCTGATCCGCCTGGGCGCGCGCTACGGCAAGGGGTTGCCGGCAGACGTCATTCCGCTGGAGATGGAAGCCATCGCCAGCTTTGGACATACGGAAAGCCTGGCAGCACTTGCCTGCGGTTTCGCCGATGTGACCGTGTTGCTATCACCTGCCACGGAAAAGGAGGGCATGCCCTTCCAGGCCGACCTCTCCAATGCGATCGCCGGCGAAGACCGCGTCTGCCTCATCACCCCGTCCGATCCGGACGAGCTGGAAGAAATCCTCTACCGCGAACAGTCTCCGGTGACCGCAAAGCAGCCGATCCTGCCCCTTGGCTCCCGCCGGCAAATCACGCGCCTTGCCGCCAAAACGCTCAACGAGCCGGGTAAGGTCATCCCGCTTCCGGAAGGAGCACCCTATGGCTCGGTTGTCCTTGACCAGGACGCCTGCACGCTGTGCCTGTCCTGCGTGTCGCTCTGCCCGTCCGGCGCCCTGAAGGAAAACCCCGATGCGCCCCAGCTGCGCTTTCAGGAGGATGCCTGCCTTCAGTGCGGCATCTGCACGACAATCTGCCCGGAAAAGGCCCTGACACTGGATCCGAGGCTGGATCTTTCGGACGACGCATTGCGCGCCAGGGTGCTGAAGGAAGAAGAGCCGTTCAACTGCGTTGAATGCGGCAAGCCATTCGGTGTTCGGTCAACAGTGATGAGACTGACGGAAAAGCTCGCCGGCAAACACGCCATGTTCCAGGACAACAAGGCCATACAGCTCATACAGATGTGCGACGACTGCCGCGTGAACGCCGTCTACCATTCGCAAAACAACCCGTTCGCCTCCGCCGAGCGCCCACGTGTTCGCACGACGGACGACTACATCAGCAAGCGGCGCGATCATTGAGCCGGATGAGACAAGGTCACTGGTACTGTATGGGAGCTCCGAGGTCCGCCGGCGGAATGCGGGATACGAACGCAAGGATCGCTTTGAGTTCTTCAAGCGTCATCTGCACCGGTACGATCGGCGATGGCCTGCTTATGTCGAAGGGTTCGGTGACGCCGTCGATCACCGTGAAAGCGGGATGCGGATTGAGGGCAAAAAACGCCTCGAACCGCATTTGCCAGTCGGAGAAACTGCGCATCACCGCGAAGGAAGGCGATGAACCGATTGTCGTAAGGCGCGTCGCCTCGTTGACCATGTGGCACCGTCCGCAATGGAGAACGGCCAGTTCCTCGCCTCGGACCGCATCGCCGGACAGGACGACCGGACCATCGTCCTCCACCTGTTCGAGCGCTGCGGTGAACACCTGCTTGCCGTTTTCCTCGAAAGCATCAACCGTGCGCCTGCCGATGTCCCCGGTCAGCCAGTCCCGGAAGCGGATCGCGTGTTCGTTGGTTTCCTCATGGGTCATGAGGAACCAGGTCTTGCCAAGACCCGAGAACACGGCAACCCCGGAAGCGCCTTCCGAAAGACTGAGTTCGGAGGTTTCCGTGTCACCCACGATTTCGATGCGGATCCCGGTCTTGAGCGAAAAGCGCGGCAGCAGATACTGGAGGAAGCCGGTTTCCGCAATCGCGTTCGGCACGCCCATCCGGAAAGACCGCGATTGCGCGATCCCCGGTTTGTGGAACAGGATGCCGGCCGACAGGACAACGGCAACAAATATCAAGGCACGGCAGCCCACGCGCTCCTCCCTCACGTTGCTGGCCAGATCCGCTAGGGTAGGTTTCAATCGGGCGAGCCGTCAATGTGCGCCGCATTCAACAGGAGAATAAGATGAGCGAAGATTTCAACATGTCCATGCGCAAGTTCCTGAAGCAGGTCGGTGTGACCTCGCAGCAGGCCATCGAAAATGCGGTGCGCGAAGCAGGCCCGAATGCGGGAAAATCCTTCAAGGTGAAAGCTGTCGTGACGATCGAGGAACTCGGTCTCGAGCACGTGGTCACCGGCGAAATCGAGGGGCAGGACTAACGTGTCACTGACGCGCGAAACCGCCCTGTCGGTTCTGAAGACGATCAAGGATCCGGCCTCCGGCGAGGACATTGCCGCCTCGGGCATGATGCGGGCACTGCAGGTCAATGGCGGTACGGTCCGCTTCGTTCTGGAGATCGACCCGCGGCGCATGGCCGAGATGGAAGTTCTGAAACGCGAAGCGGAAACGAAGCTCGAAGCGCTGGAAGGCTGCGAAAGCGTTCAGGTGATCCTGACGTCCCATGCGGACCAGCCGGCCGCGCAGGCCACCAAACCCGCAGCGCCCAAACCGTCCGAACCGCAGCCGATCCGGGCGAAACCGGCGGCACCGGGCGCAACCGGGCCGCAGAAGGTGCCTGGCATCGACCGGGTGATCGCGGTTGCCTCGGGCAAGGGCGGCGTCGGCAAGTCGACCGTGGCTGCCAATCTTGCCTGTGCGCTGGCCGCCGAAGGTCGCAAGGTGGGTCTGCTGGATGCCGATGTCTACGGTCCGTCGCAGCCCAAGATGCTTGGCATCTCCGGGCGTCCGACCTCGCCGGATGGCCAGATGATCCTGCCGCTGCGCAACCACGGCGTCACCATGATGTCCATCGGCCTCATGACATCGGGCGACGAGGCAGTTGCCTGGCGCGGGCCGATGCTGATGGGTGCTCTGCAGCAGATGATGACCCAGGTGCAATGGGGGGCGCTCGATGCGCTGATCGTCGATTTGCCGCCCGGCACCGGCGATGTCCAGATGACACTTTGCCAGAAGTTCGCCGTCGACGGCGCCATCATCGTTTCGACACCGCAGGACGTTGCCCTGATCGATGCCCGCAAGGGCATCAGCATGTTTGAGCAGATGCAAGTTCCGCTTATCGGCATGATCGAGAACATGTCGACCCACATCTGCTCCAACTGCGGTCATGAGGAACATGTCTTCGGCCATGGCGGCGTTGCTGCGGAAGCGGAAAAGCTCGGGGTCCCCCTGTTGGCCGAGGTGCCGCTGCATCTCAACATCCGCCTTGCCGGCGATGGCGGCACGCCGATTTCGATCAAGACACCTGAAGCGCCGGAAGCTTCCGTGTTCCGTCAGCTCGCCCGAACCTTGATCGCGGAGGGCAACGCATGAGCGAAGTGCAGTTTCCGCCGCTGTTTCAGGGCGAGGCACTGACCGGACAGGCAGATCCCTTCGAACGTGCATTGGCGCTTGCCATCACCGGCACGGATCCCGGAACAGTCATCTATAACCTTGGCGGGGAACGCCTGCGGGCGGCTCTGATCTTTGCACCGGAAGTCCCGCTGGAGGAGGCCATGGCCATCCTGCCCGTGTGCGGTCTCGGTTTTCAGGCGGCCCTCGGCACGCTCGCCCCGCCGGAGGTGGCAGTCCACCTGGAATGGGATGGCCGGATTCGCGTCAACGGCGCGGTATGCGGGCGCATGCGCGTCAAGGCGTCGACGCAGGATCCCGAGGCAACCCCGGACTGGCTGATCCTCGGCCTGGAACTCAGCATGGCAAGCCGGAAATCGAACCCCGGCAAGGATCCTGACCGAACCTGGTTGTCCGAAGAAGGCTGCGGCGAGATTACCCCCGATCAGCTTCTGGAGTGCTGGGTGCGCCATAGCCTTTACTGGCTCAATCGCTGGCTGGACGACGGCCCGCGCCCCGTCCATTCCGACTGGCGCGGCCTTGTTCCGACGCTGGGTGAAACGGTGGAGGTTGACGGAACCTCCGGCACTTTCGTCGGTGTCGATGAAAATTTTGGTATGTTGCTGAGAACGGGTGAGGACACGACCTTGATCCCGCTTTCCAGCCGTCTTGAGGGATAACCGGATGAAACTCGCTCGTGCCATTCACCTGGATGACAGCGACCGCAACGTCTTCTTTTCCCCGGCTCGTACCGGCGAATGGTGCCTGTCCGGCGGCTTCGAGTTTTCCGACTGGACCGAAGCCGACCTGACCGGCAAGGCACGTCAGGCCTTTGCCAACGGCTGGCTGGGGCTGGAAACCTTCGGCAGAGCAACCTTCGTTGCCGTCACCCCGATTGAAGAGACCGAGCTTGCCACCCTCGCCGAGCGGCTTGCTCAACATTTTGTCGACATTTACGGCGCACCTTCCGTGGAGGCGGCGCTTGGTGTTGCCCGTCAGGAGCTGGCCTATATGGCGGAGCTTTGCGAGGAGCATCCGGAAAACACGCTGATCGCCGTTCAGCGTGACCTGACCGAAGACGGTGTGCGGGAAGCCTTCAGAACCATTGCCGCCCCGGAAGCGAAACTGGATATGGTCGCCGTCCACGGCGACATCGAATAGCACCCGGCCTGCCGGCCGGATGCCGTTCTGGTGCCGGCCACTTGCTTCTCTGATCAAGACACGGTTGCTTAACCAAGAAGTTTCAACAAACCCGCATTACACGTCGTTAAGTTGATCTCTCAGGTGCGTTTCGCGCATCATGCATATGCTTGTTTTGATTTCAGTATCTCCCCAAGGAATTTGCATATGCCCCGGCACACACTCTCCCGCCGTCTGTTTCTCGGCACTGCCACCGCAGCCCTGACGGCACTGCCGCTGCGTGGGTTTGCGCAGGAGCTTTCCCCTGCCCAGACACCAGGTGTTGAAGCCTCGCCCGAGCAGATTGCAAAGGCAGTCGCCGAGCTTGACGCAATCGTGGCCGATGTGATGACGCGCAGCAAAATCCCGGGACTGGCCGTTGCCGCTGTTCATCGCGGCGAAACCGTCTATTCCAAGGGCTTCGGCGTGCGCCGACTTGGTGGACCGGAAACCATCACACCGGACACAGTGTTTCAGCTTGCGTCCCTCTCCAAACCGGTGGGAGCGACCGTCGTTGCGAGCCAGGTCAGCAAGGGCGTCGTCGGTTGGGACAGCCGGATGCGCGAACTGTTGCCCTGGTTCGAATTGTCCGATCCCGACCGCACCGAAAAGCTGACTATAGGTGACCTCTACAGCCATCGCTCCGGTCTGCCGGACCACGCAGGCGACGATCTGGAAGACCTGGGTTACGACCGCAAGGAAATCCTGCAGAGGTTGAAGCTTCTGCCGCTGGCACCTTTCCGGATTTCCTATGCCTATACCAACTTCGGCTTGACCGCCGCCGCGGAGGCCGTTGCCCAGGCTGCCGGCACCGACTGGAGCAGCCTTTCGGAAGAAGCGCTTTACAGACCGCTCGGCATGACGTCGACCAGCTCACGCTTTGCCGACTACATGGCAGCAAGCAACCGCGCTATCCCACACAGCCGAGACGGCGACGGCTTTGCTCCGCTGTACCAGCGCAAACCCGACGCCCAGTCGCCGGCTGGTGGTGTCAGTTCGACCGTCAACGATCTGGCCATCTGGCTGAAGATGCTGCTTGCAGACGGCGCCCACGCGGGAACTCCCCTTATCGCACCCGAGGCGCTTCTGCCGGCCATCAGCCCGCAAAGCTTTTCGGATCGCCCCCACAGCCCCGATGCCAGGTCCGGCTTTTACGGTTACGGTTTCAATGTCGGCACTGATCCGTCCGGCCGTGTCCGGATCGGCCATTCCGGAGCGTTCCTGCTGGGCGCAGGCACCTGCTTTGCGATGATCCCCTCGCTCGACCTGGGCATAGTCGTCCTCACCAATGCAGCCCCTGTCGGAGCAGCCGAAGCCATCACGGCCTCCTTCACCGACCTGGCGCAGCTCGGCCACATCACCCGTGACTGGTACGGAGGTTATTCGAGCAGGTTCGAAGGCTTCTACACCAAACGTGGCAGCACTGTCGGTCAGGATCGCCCGGCAGATGCCGGCCCGACGCCTCCGCAAGACCTTCTCACCGGCACCTATTCCAACCCGTATTTCGGCAAGGTCGAGATCAAGGCAGACGGCGACAAGCTGGTGCTGATGGCAGGACCGAAACAGATCCCCTTCCCGCTGAAGCCCTGGAACGGGCCGGTAATGGTGTTCGATTTCGTCACCGAGAACGCGCCCGACGGATCCCGTTCGACGCTCGTCTTTGGCGATGTATCGTCCGGTCCGGCCAAGTCGCTCGAGATCGAACTCTTCAGCGAAACGGGACCAGCGCTGTTCGAACGGGTCTGACGTCACACCGGCGCGGCGGGTTTCACAGGTGAAACTCGCCCGTCAGCCGCAAGGCCGCATACCCACCGACAGAAACACCCGTGACTTCGCCGCCAGCCGTGTTCAGCACGGTTCTGACGATGCTTGGACGGCCCATCTCGAAGCCCTGTTCTGCGACCAGGACCGCCTGCCCGCCATTGCCCGGAAGAAGTTTTTGCGCCCGGAACAATTGGCAGGCCAGCGCACCGTTGGTGGTACCGCTCGCCGCCTCTTCCGGATCGCCGACACCGTGGCAGAGATCCCGCAGGCGTACCTTAGCCTTGCCCAGACCACGCCCTGTCCGGCACCAGATGCCCAACGTGTCGATCGACCGTGCCAGGCTGAAACGTCGCAGCCCGTCATCATCCGGACGAAGGGCTGCCAGAGCATCGGTATCTGCCACTTCGATGAAAACATGCCGAAGGGCTGTCGAGGACGCCGCAACGCTGAGAACACCAGCCGGCTCCATGCCGAGCAGTGGAGCTATCTCGTCCGCGGTTGCCTCGTTCAATCCGAACTTCGGCAAAGGCTGGTGCATGGTGATGGCACCGTCCGAGGCGACATCAACACCGATTTCCCCCGCGGGTGTTTCCTGAACATAACTTCCAGGCCCAATCCGCCCGTCGGCCAGCAACGCTGCAAAAATCGCAACGGTAACATGGCCGCACATATCCATTTCCGCCCGGGTCGAGTGAAAGCGGACCTCGATCCTCTTGTCGGACTTCTGGCGGACAAAACCCGTCGTCGGGGCACCGATATCCGCAGCGATCCGCTGACGCGCGTCCGGCCACAGCGGCGTATCCTCAAAAACAACGCCGCCGATGTTGCCGCCTCGCTCATCGGCAGCAAAAGCGGCATAGAGGCGGACGGGCAACTTATCCATTTCGGCATTCTCACATTGTCGGCGTTGCAAAGAGGGCGCATCCGATCATGCAAGAGGAGGTGTAGCAACAGTGCCGACGCGTTATCCAAAGATTGGAAACAGCCGCTGCGAGGCGTCAATTTTTCATCACGAATTCGTCACGCAAGGCCCTCGCCATTTTATTTCCATGTGATCGCATTCAGAGCCAAGTATCTGCCAGCAGAAGAGACAATCTCAGGAAAGTGATCCCGTCATGAATACAACTTCCAGCCAGGTCCAGACTGCCGGTACCCTGCCCGCCCTGAGTTTTCATACGCTCGGCCTGATGTTCATCTCGGGCTTCTTTGCGACCAACGCGTTCGACCTCTGGGGCCAGATCATCAGTCCGGCTTTGGGTTTCGCGACCCTTTCACCGCACGGCCTCGCCAAAAGCCTGCTTGGCAGCCTGGGTCTTCCGAACGGCGACTTCGGCGGATATTTCGTCCATTTCTACGCCGTCGGACTGATCGGCTACCCTGTCGGCTGGATGTTCATCTTCGCGCCGTTGTGGCAGCGCGTGGTCGGCAACACCCACTGGCTCCTGCCCTCGGCAATTTACGGTTTCGGTCTCTGGGTCTTCGCCATCGGCGGCATCACATCGGTCGCCGGCCTGCCCTTCTTCCTGAACTTCAGTGGCATCGTCTGGGTCGCCCTCGTTGGCCATGTTCTCTACGGCATCGTGCTTGTGGCAGTGCTGAAGCTGATCGAACGCAGCCAGGGCGCTTCCTCCTGACACCTTGAGACGACCGGCAGTCTCCCACGCCCGAAAGCGCGGGAGGCTGCAGTCCACATGTGAAGAAACCTCGATCGCGTCCCCGGCCAGGCCGTCAGTTTGCCGCCTTCAAGTCTGCCCGGAAAGCGTCGACAATCATCTCGGCCATCTGATCGTGCAGCTCGGCTCGAGACCTGCCGCCACCATCGGTGCACAGGCTGTCCGTTTCGCCGATGGATTTCATGAAGACGATCGCGTCTTCCTTGCACACGGGCAGGAAGCTGAAATGAACGGCATCCTCGATGTGAAGCAGATCGGCGTCTGGCGCAGCAGCGACCAGATGCGCAGAGCGCACACCGACATCGATCTGCCCTGCCACGCCAAGATTGAGGAAATGCAGCGGAATGCCGACACCCGCGAAGCTTTGCTCCTGAAAGGCAGCCGCCAGCGCCGGATCGACAGCGATAACAGACTTGAGCCGGGCATCATGGCTCTTTTGTTCGAAAAGAGCCTTGTCGACCGTCCGCAGATCAAACGGCTCGACCTTGATTTCCTCCCTGTCGACAAACGCCCTCCCGCCCATGAACCATTGGCAGTCCGGCATCTGCGGATTGGTGTCGCAATAGTCGACGTAAGCCTCCAGGCTTGCCATTGCACCCACGCTTTCCAGAACGGCAGCGCCGCCAAGGGAAAACCCAAGCGCCCCGATATTTCCCCGGTCGATTGACGCCGACCAATCCGGGTCGGCAAGCAACTCATCGATCACCGTGGCGAGATCGTCCGTTCGTTGCCAGAGCTTCGGCGTATCTTCCGGCGTGGAATCGCCGCTGGTGGTGCCGGGGTGATTTGCACCGGCGACGATGAAACCTTCGCCGGCAAGTTCGCTCGCAATCCAGGCCATCTTTTCGACTGATGCTCCCGACCCGTGCGAGAGCACGATCAGCGGATACGTCCCTTCCGCCCTTGCGGCATCGGCCAATGCTGGCGTGCCTTCGAAGATCCTGTCATCTCCGATCAACACCGTCTCCCCGCCCGGCTTGGCCGGGTACCAGACCAGAACAGTGAGATCCTCTCCTCTGGCTTTCGAACTTACCGAAATCTCGCGAACACCCACCGGCTCCTGGGCCCTGGCGGGAACAGCGGCGACGAGTGACAGAGCCAGCGGCACGAGAAGAGCTTGAATTTTCATGAGCAATCTTTCAGTCAGTGGAGCAACGGCCGAATACTTGGTAAGGCCGTCCTGGAAAGCGTCCTCTTTCGCGATTCAGTCACTCCGGATCGCGATAAAGGTCACCGTCACCACCCGTCCAAGGTTCATTGCCCGTGCTGTTCGTTCCCCTGCCCTTCGTCAACGCATTGCTTCTGGCGCTGGTCTTCGTCTTCCTGAAGCAAAGCAACGGAACAACCGCGACACGTGCCTTTCTGACATTGATTGCCCTGTGCTGCCTGCAATCCGTCATTCTGGGCCTG
The DNA here is from genome assembly GCF_009363335.1 of Labrenzia sp. THAF191a. GTDB lineage: Bacteria > Pseudomonadota > Alphaproteobacteria > Rhizobiales > Stappiaceae > Roseibium > Roseibium algicola. The sequence goes on along the minus strand of NZ_CP045333.1, from coordinate 2,589,073 downwards.
CGCTGGGGGTATGAGATCGAGGCGCTGCGCTTTGTGCTGCCGGTCCTGGCCGCGCTGCTGCCACCCCTTGCCTATGAGAGCTTTCGCGGTCTTGTCGACCAGTCCCGGCCAGGAATGTTCCGCCTCGCTGCGGCACCTCTTGCTGCGCTGGTCATTCTTGCCCTGGTACTCTTTGCACCAATCCTGGTGGACGGTGCACTGATCATTCTGTTTCTGGCCTACGCACTGGCCCTTGCCGGGATCGCTTGGCGCGGGCCCGACGGGCTTGGCCTTGCCCGTCTGGACAGCGCCACCTCAGCTCACCGTGCTCTCTGGCTGGCAGCTTTCTGCCTGTCCCTGTCAGCTGGGTTCGACATGGTGATCCTGTTCGATTTCGAGCGCTCGGGAGGCAGCCATGCGGCGCTTCTGGTGAGCAACGCCAATATCATCAGCCTTTTGTTGATCGGTCTCGCCGCGCTCACTGCGGGCCGGGCCCAGACGGAGACGAACAGCGAGCCGGAGCCTGCCCCCCAGAGCGCGACCTCCGAAGACGCCGAGATCCTTGCTCGGATCGATGCCCTGATGACGACGCAGCACCTTTATCGTGACGACACGCTCAACCTCACACGGCTTGCCCGCCGCGCGGGCCTTCCGGCCCGGCAGGTGTCGCAGGCCATCAACCGGGTGCGTGGCATGAATGTCTCGCGCTATGTGAACGATTTCAGGATCAAGGATGTCTGCACGCTGCTGCGCCAGGACGGCATCACGGTGACCGAGGCCATGTATCGCGCAGGTTTTTCGACCAAGTCGAATTTCAACCGCGAATTCCTGCGGGTGACCGGCATGACGCCGGATCAGTGGCGGAAGGCGGAGGGCCGCGATCTCGGTCAGAAAGACCGAAAGGCGCGCTGAGCGACAGCAGCGCACACACCACCAATCTCATCCTGGCCCGATCAAAGCGGCCTGAAGTGCAAAGGCTCAGAGTGCGTCATCCGCGACGCAGCGAAGCGAAGATCCGGGATCGGAGAGCCTCAAAGCTGCCCGCGAACAGTTCTGGTCCATCTACAAGCCCCGCGGCACCCCGGCCCCGGCTTGGCTACGCTTGGCCGAGATTGCGAAAGAGGGGCTGAAAAACAAAAAAGGCGCTCCGGATACCGGTGCGCCTTCGAGGTCAAGGGGCCTTGCTTCAGACGGTACCCTGCTGAGCCTTGTCGAAGATTTCCAATGCGCCTTCCTTGGTCAGCGGAACCGGGTTGCCGCCTGCGGTCGGGTCGACAATCGCCATTTCGGCAATCAGGTCGCGCTTGCTGTCATCGACATTGAGACCGGCCAGCGTGTGCGGTACGCCGAGGTCTTCACGCAGTTTCAGGATCGCATCGAGCACACCCTGATAACCGCCGGCGATGCCAAGGAAACCGGCAAGCCGCTCGAATTTCTGTTCGATGGCGGGTTTGTTGAACTGCAGCACGTAAGGCATGAAGACCGCGTTGGTCATGCCGTGGTGAGTGTCATAAAGCGCGCCGACCGGATGAGACAGCGAGTGGATCGCTCCGAGGCCCTTCTGGAAGGCAACGGCACCCATGGCGGCGGCGCTCATCAGGTGACCACGTGCTTCAAGATCGGACGCATCCGCGGCAACTTTCGGCAGGTTTTCAAACACCAGCCGCATGCCTTCAAGCGCGATGCCTTCGGACATCGGGTGATACATCGGTGCGGAATAGGCTTCCAGGCAATGTGCCAGAGCGTCCATACCGGTGCCGACGGTGATGAAGCGCGGCATGCCGACGGTCAGTTCCGGATCGCAGATCACGATGGCCGGCAGCATTTTCGGGTGGAAGATAACCTTCTTTGTGTGCGTCGCTTCGTTGGTGACAACACCCGCGCGACCAACTTCCGAGCCGGTTCCGGCAGTGGTCGGCACCGCGACGATCGGCGCAATGCCGGCCGGATCTGCACGGGTCCACCAGTCGCCGATATCTTCAAAGTCCCAGATCGGCCGGGTCTGGCCGGACATGAAGGCGATCAGCTTGCCTGCATCGAGGCCTGAACCACCACCAAAAGCGATGACACCATCATGGCCACCGGCCTTGTAGGCGGCGACACCGGCAGCAATGTTGCTGTCGACCGGATTCGGCTTGACGTCGGAAAAGACCGCAGCCTTTAGGCCGGCAGCTTCCAGGCTTGCAATCGCCTCTGCGACCATCGGCAGGCCGGCAAGGCCCGGATCGGTGACCAGCAGCGGATTGGCCATGCCGGTGGCCTTGACCGCATCGGGAAGTTCCTTGATGCGCCCGGCACCGAAGCGAACGGAGGTCGGATAGGACCAGTTGACGGAAGGAAGTGAGCTCATGGGTGTCTCGTTGTCTTGAAACTCGGGGTTCTGGTCGCTGCCACACCGACAAGGGAGGCAGTTACAAGTCTCGGCATTGCCTCTTGCACCCCACTCCCCCTTGCGGGGGAGATGTCAGCGAAGCTGACAGAGGGTGGGACTGGGCTCTGCGTATATTCCGGTGCCTAGTTTGCCGAGGGGGTGGCACCCCCCCCTCTGTCTCCTTGCGGAGACATCTCCCCCTCAAGGGGGGAGAGCGGAGCAAGCTCAATCACCCTGCCCGATTTGGGACTAGGAAACTGGGCTTGCTCGGTCGTTTGTCAGACCTGCCTCAATGCTCCAGACGGAAGTGGAACGACTTCGGCCGGGTCAGGTTGTGGAAGCCGATTTCGGAAAGAGCCGCGCCCTTGCCGGTGTCCTTGACGCCGGTCCAGACCAGGGCCGGGTCGAGATAGTCGCAGCGGTTCATGAACACGGTGCCGGTCTCGATCTTGTCGCCGATCTCGGCAGCGGCCTGAACGTCTTCGGTCCAGATCGATGCGGTGAGGCCATAGGGGCTGTCGTTCATGAACTGCAGCGCTTCCTCGTCGTCCTTCACCTTCATGATGCCGACGACCGGGCCGAAGCTTTCTTCGCGCATCACGGACATCTGGTGATTGACGTCGGTCAGCACCTGCGGCGCCAGGTAGGGCGTGCCTTCCTTGTCGGCTTCGAACTTGGAGGTATCGATGTGCGCCTTCGCGCCCTTGCGCAGGGCTTCTTCCGTCTGCTCGCGGATCCAGGCGGCAAAACGCGCCTGGGCCATCGGGCCGAGGGTGGTTGCCTCGTCCAGCGGATTTCCCAGCTTGTACTGGCTGGTCAGATCGACAAAACCTTCGACGAAGCGGTCGTAGAGGCTTTCATGCACATAGACGCGCTCGATGCCGCAGCAGCATTGGCCGGCGTTGTAGAATGCACCGTCGACCAGGTTCTCAACCGCATAGTTCAGGTCTGCGTCAGCCCGCACATATGCCGGGTCCTTGCCGCCCAGTTCCAGGCCAAGCGTCGCGAAGGTACCGGCCAGCGCCTTTTCGATGGCACGTCCGCCGCCGACGGAGCCTGTGAAGTTGACATGGTCGATCAGACCGGAACCGAGCAGTTTTTCCGTGCCCTGGTGGGTCAGGACGATGTTCTGGAAAACGCCCTTCGGCAGACCGGCAATCTCGAAGGCCTTGGCGAGGCGCTCACCGACCAGAAGGGTCTGCGCGGCATGCTTCAGCACGACCACATTGCCCGCCATCAGCGCCGGCATGATGGTATTGATCGCCGTCATGAACGGATAGTTCCACGGCGCGATCACCATGACGATGCCGAGCGGCACGCGGCGCAGGTAGCGCTTGAAGCCCGCCTTGTCGGTGCGCTCCACATCGGCCAGCGCTTCAGCAGCGATCTTCGCGCAATATTCGGTGCGCTCGATGGTGCCACCGAGTTCGCCACCGAAACGGATCGGCCGGCCCATCTGCCAGGCCAGTTCGGGCACGACTTCTTCGTTCATCGCCTTCAGCGCTTCCAGCGCCTTGAGGCAATAGGCAACGCGTTCGGCAACCGGCACGGCAGCCCAGCTTGCCTGTGCGGTCCGTGCGGTGGAAACAACCCGGTCGACCGCGGCGTCGTCCAGCGCCGTGCGTTCGGCATAGACCGAACCGTCGATGGGGGAAATCAGCTTGATGACATCTGACATTTTGAACCTCTCAGAACCGCCTCTACGGACGGTTTGTTGAAAGTGGTTGGCTCCGATTTCTTGTTTTTCAGCACCCGCCTCCCTCATCCTGAGGAAGCGCGTGAGCGCTGTCTCGAAGGATGGGCCGCTTGTCCGGTGTGCCGCCCATCCTTCGAGACGGACCTGGCGGTCCTCCTCAGGATGAGGGGTAACCAAGCAGCTTGCCTTCTAGTGCTTCATCGCCTCTTACGCCCGCTCGAAGCCGCGGGCAATCTCGTAATCGGTGACCACACGGTCGAACTCCTCCAGTTCCCATTCGGCGGCGCGGGAATAGTGGTCGATCACCTGGTCGGAGAACGCTTCGCGCAGGAATTTCGACTTGCGCAGGGTCTCGCGAGCCTCACGCAAGGTGTGCGGAATTTCCCTCGCCTTCTTGGCATCGTAGACGTCACCGGTGGTCGGTGCGTCGAGTTCCAGCTTCTCTTCCATGCCCTTGATGCCGGCAGCGATCTGAACCGCCAGTGCCAGATAGGGATTGAGGTCGGAACCGCCGATGCGGCACTCGACGCGAAGGCCCTTGGTGCCTTCGCCGCAGAGCCGGAAGCCGGCGGTGCGGTTGTCGACCGACCACACGGTCTTGGTCGGCGCGAAGGTGCCCTTCTGGAAGCGCTTGTAGCTGTTGATGTAGGGCGCCAGGAAATAGGTATAGTCCGGCGCATACTTGATGAGCCCGGCCATGTAGTGGCGCATGGTCTCGGACATGCCGTATTCGCCCTTGGCATCCACGAAGACGTTATTGCCGTCCTTGTCGAACAACGACTGGTGCACATGGGACGACGACCCGACGCGGGAATGATGCCACTTGGCAAGGAACGACGCGGAACGCCCTTTTGCCCAGGCAATTTCCTTCACCGCATGCTTGGCGATGGTGTGATATTCGGCCGTGTCGAGTGCCGGCGCATACTTGATGTTGAGCTCTTCCTGCCCGGCTTCGGCTTCACCCTTGGTGTTCTCGACCGGGATGCCGGCGGCATAGAGGTGATTGCGCACCGGGCGCATCACATCCTCTTCCTTGGTGGTCTGCAGGATGTGGTAATCTTCGTTGTAACCGGAAATCGGCTCCAGATCGCGGTAGCCGCCCTTGCGCATGTCCTCAAAGCTTTTCTCGAACAGGAAAAACTCCAGTTCGGTCGCCATGATCGGCGTCAGCCCAAGTTCCTCCAGACGCGCGACTTGCGATTTCAGCATGGCGCGCGGGGAATGCGGCACTTCCTTGTGGGTGTGGTGATCGAGGATATCGCACATCACCATGGCCGTGCCTTCCAGCCACGGCACCCGCCGCAGGGAGGAAAGATCCGGTTTCATGACATAGTCGCCGTACCCGCCGGACCAGCTCGTCGCCGCATAGCCTTCGACCGTGTACATCTCCAGGTCGGTTGCCAGCAGATAGTTGCAGCAATGGGTCTCGTGATAGGCACTGTCGACGAAATGCTGGGCGTGGAAACGCTTGCCCATCAGCCGTCCCTGCATGTCGACGATACAGGTCAGCACCGTGTCGATCTCGCCGGATGAGACGAGAGACTTCAGTGCATCAAAGGTCAGGTTGCCAGGCATTTTACGGTTGTTCCAGGTTGAGCGGTCGAGAATTGAATTCCGGAAATTCCCGGTCCGGAGGTATCGCTCCGGACCGGCAGATCTGACCGTGCCTTCCGATGGCCGGCACGGTCCGGGTTTCTATCAGGAATAGCGGTAAGGCCGGCCGGCCTTCTTCATGTCCTGATTGTACTTCTTGAAGATCTCCACGACCTTTGCCTTGGTCGGGGATTCAGCAGCGATCTCGTCCCAGAAGGCCATCGCAGCTTCTTCTACCGTTGCCCACTCGGCGTCCGGAATGGAGGTCAGCTCCATCTTGGTGCCGTTGACGCGCAGGTTGGCTTCGCCGCCCCAGTACCACCACTGGCGATAGTAGTGCGACGCATCCATGGCAAGCTGCAGCATGGTCTTCAGGTGATCGGGAAGCTCGTTCCAGCGCTCCTGGTTGGCGAAGAACGAACCAGCCCACGCACCCGAGATGTTGTTGGTCAGGAAGTAGTTGGTCACATCCGCCCAGCCGACGGTGTAATCCTCGGTGATGCCCGACCAGGCAATGCCGTCGAGTTCGCCGGTCTGAACGGCGACTTCGATGTCTTCCCACGGCAGGGTGACCGGCACGACGCCGAACTGGCTCATGAAACGGCCGGCTGTCGGGAAGGTGAAGACGCGCTTGCCTTCAAGATCCTTCAAAGAACGGATCGGGTCCTTGGTGGCAAAGTGGCACGGATCCCAGGAACCTGCGGAAATGTGCTTCACGCCAACCTTGGCGTATTCCTCTTCCCAGATTTCCTTCAGGCCGTACTGGTTGAACAGCACCGGCACGTCGAGGGAATAGCGGGAAGCGAACGGGAAGTAGCCGCCGAAGACGGTGACTTCGGTCGGGGACGCCATGCTGTCGTCGTCCGACTGAACGGCATCGATCGTGCCCTGCTGCATGGCGCGGAACAGTTCGCCCGTCGGCACCAACTGGTCGGCGGTGTAGAGCTCGATCACCATCTCGCCGTTGGCAGCCTTGTTGAAGGCATCGATATGCGGCTTGATCACGTGTTCGGCGAGCGCCGGACCGGCATAGGTCTGGAGGCGCCATTTGATCTGCGACTGGCCATGCACGGCCGGAGCCGCAAGGGTGGTCGCTCCGGCGGCGGCGGCAGTGCCGATACCGGCTTTTTTCAGAAACTCACGTCTGTTGGTCATCTCAAGTTCCCCTAAGTTTCACATTCAGCTAAAGCGGTGCGGCCGTTTTCCGGCTCTCGTAAGTCCGCGGTCCAACTCCGTTTTTCCTCCGGACGTTGTCTTCTTGTCCCGTTCCTCGCTACCTGCCGTAAACCAGATCCGGCAACCACAGGGCAATTTGCGGGAAAACCATGACGAGGACGAGCGCCAGGACCATCACTGCGACGAACGGCGTAATCGAGCCGTAGATGTCGCGCATGCTGATTTCCTTGGGCGCCATCGCCCGCATCAAAAACAGATTGTAGCCAAAGGGCGGTGTCATGTAGGCGATCTGCGTGGTGATCGTGTAGAGCACCCCGTACCAGATCAGAACTTCGCCCGCCGGCATACCCAGATCAAGGCTTGCCACCAGAGGCACGTAAAGCGGTGCCACGATGACCAGCATCGCCGTATCGTCCAGGAAGGTGCCCATCACCAGGAAGGACAGCTGCATCAGGATCAGGATCATCCACGGCGACAGGCCGAGCTGCTCGGTGAAGAGGCTCTCGATGGCCTTGACCGCGCCCAGACCGTCGAACACCGCGCCGAACCCGAGGGCGGCAAGGATGATCCACATGAACATGCACGAAATGCCGAGAGTGTTCTTCAGGCAAAGCTTCAGGATATCCCAGGTCATCCGGCGACGGACGATGGAAGCCACCAGGGCAGCCAGTGCACCGATGGCCGAGCTTTCCACCAGGCTGGTGTAGCCCTTGACGAAGGGCACCATCATTACGGCGAAGATGATGATCGGCAGCAGCCCCGCCAGAAGCAGATGGTACTTTTCGTCCTTGGAGGCTTCACGCTCTTCTTCGGTGAGCGCCGGGCCAAGTTCGGGCTGCACCTTGCAGCGGACCGCGATGTAGACGACGAACATGGCCGCCATCATCAGCCCCGGAACGACGCCCGCCAGCCAGAGCTGGCCGACAGGAGCGCGTGCGATCATCGCATAAAGCACCAGCACCACGGATGGCGGCACCAGAATGCCAAGCGACGACCCGGCCTGGATCACCCCCGTGACCATACGCTTGTCGTATTTTCGCTTCAGGAGTTCCGGCAGCGCGATGGTCGCACCGATGGCCATGCCGGCAACCGACAGGCCGTTCATGGCAGAGATCAGGACCATCAGCAGGATCGTGCCGATGGCCAGACCGCCGTTGATCGGGCCCATCCACACGTGGAACATCTTGTAGAGGTCGTCGGCGATCTTGGTTTCCGACAGCACGTAGCCCATGAAGATGAACATCGGCAGCGTCAGCAGCGGATACCACTTCATCAGCTTCATGGCTGCGGAGAACGGAATGTCGCCACCGCCAGTGCCCCAAAGGGCCAGAGCGGCGATTGCGGCAATGCCGCCGATGGCGCCGAAAACGCGCTGCCCCGTCAGGAGCATCAGCATCATCGACGAGAACATCAGGAGAGCGATCATCTCGTATGACATCAGAGCGTCTCTCCCTTGATCAGGGCGATATCCTTGATGAATTCCGAGATGGCCTGCAGCAGCATCAAAACAAATCCAATGATCATTACGAGTTTGACCGGCCAGAGATAGGGCCGCCAGGCCGTCGGGCTGCGCTCGATATAGCCGAGCTTTTCAGCCGCCGCGTCAGGACCACCGGTGATGAAGGAAACGAACAGGTCCCACCAGAAGCTGAGCGAGTCCTTGCCGAAATAGCCGAGGGAATAGGCTGTTGAATTCAGCGCGCCATAGAGCAGCACGCCGAGATAGAACATCAGCAGCAGCACCGTGAAGGCATCGAACCAGGCTTTCTTCTTGGCGCTCCACTCGGCATAGAACAGATCCATACGCACATTGGAGCCGAGCTGTATGGAATAGGGCCCGCCCAGAATGTAATAGGCAACCATCGCGAACTGGGCGACTTCCAGTGTCCAGAGCGATGGATTGAAGAATGTCTTGGAGATCGACGACCACAGAAGGATCGCCGCCATGACGAAGACCCCCCACATGATTATCTTGCCGAGGCCCCGATTGAAGCCGTCGACGATGCAGATATAGACGCGGGCCGCCTTAAGCATGGGCTTCTCCCTGCGTCTGCCCGCCAACGGCTTGCGCGGCGTGCTCCAGCAGGGGCGCCAGAAGATCGCTCCACTGCGCTTCTTCTGCCGAGGTCTTCACTTCGTCGTTGCGGATTTCAATCATCAGGCAAGGCAGCTTGCGATCTTCGCCGTGCCGACGGATGGTATAATAGACACCATCGGACGGAGCATACGGCTCGTTGTCTCCAACGGTCAGACCACCCTTGGCCTTCAGGCCCTCCAGGACCGGATCCGCAAGACGCCGGTCCTTGTCGTAGATGAGGCCGATTTCCCAGGGACGGGACTGGCCCTTGTAGACCGGCGTGAACGAATGGATGGAGACCACCGCCGTCGGCAGTCCGCGGTCGAGCCGCTGGTTGATCACCTTGTCGATGGCCTTGTGAAACGGCCGGTGCGCCAGGTTAAGACGGAACGCCTTTTCATCGGCCGACAGATTGCGGTTGCCCGCGATCTGGGTGGTTTCGCTGAGACAGGGGATCAGGTCGGCCCGGCTTTCCTCGCGATTGCAGTCAATGATCAGGCGCGAGACAGTGGTATGGACCAGCGGCGCATCAAGGCTCTTGGCCAGCCCCCTGGCAACGCCGAGCGCTCCCGGGTCCCACGCGATATGCGCAATCTTGTCCGCATCGGTAATACCGAGCGATGTATCGTAGGGAGGCGGAAAGAAGTTGGAGGCGTGATCGCAGACAAAAACGAAAGGCCCCGCTCCCTCCGCATTTTCAACGGCGACAGCCCGAGTCATTCCTCCGGTCTGGGGATTCGAACCCATTCCCTACTCCCTGAAAGATCGGCCCTGCATTTTGTAATGTTTATTACAGGATTGCCGACTTAACTAACTTCTGTAATATTTGATACGCAGATTACAGCGGCTGTCAAATGAAATTCAGTGCCGCGGACCGTCATAAAGGCCGACGCCCATGGAACGTCCTCTTCTGGAAGATATTCGCGACCGTCTGGACGAATTCACCGCCACGGAAAAGAAGGCGGCGCATGCATTGTTGGCCAATTACCCGATGCAGGGACTGGGCACCGTCGCCCAGTTTGCAGAGGCCGCGGGGGTCAGTTCCCCCACCATCCTGCGCTTCGTCGGCCGCCTGGGCTTTCCCGGCTTCGCCGAGTTTCAGCGGAAGCTGCGCGGCGAACTGGAAAGCCAGCTGAATTCGCCACTCGCCCGCAGTGCCAACATGGAAGACGACCCGGTCGGCGACCCCCATGTCAACCAGCTTCTGGAAAACGTGCGCGAGACCTTTGCCCATCTGCCGAAGGGTGAACTGACCGGCCTCGTCAAGTTGCTGTCGGACGAGCGCAAGCATGTGCACCTGATCGGGGGTCGCTTTACCGACGGTCTTGCCCGCTATATGGCGGCGCATTTGCGGATCGTGCGGGCCAACGTCAATCACGTCGCCGGCCAGCAGGGCAACTGGCTGGACCAGCTCATCGGCATCGGTTCGAAGGACGTCGTCGTCGTTTTCGATATCCGGCGCTACCAGGCTGAAATCATCCAGTTTGCCGAAGCCGCCGCCCGTCAGGGTGCCACAGTGGCCCTTGTCACCGATAGCTGGATGTCACCGGTCGGCCGCATCGCCACGTTTGTTCTGCCTGCCCGCGTCGCGGTCCCTTCCCCATGGGACTCGTCGCTGGCGCTCATGGCGATTGCCGAAGTGCTCATCACCGGCGTCACCCGCGAGAACCAGAAGCGTGCTCAGGAGCGCATGCGCGCACTGGAGAAATTGCGCAACGACATCGACCCCTCGACAGAAGGCCGCGCCATGGGGCCGGATATCTGAGCGGGCCGCATATCTGAGCGGGCTGGAACCACTCGAAACCGTGAACAGTCGAAGATCGGTTCGCTCGCGGTGAGCGACTCACCTATACTCGCCCCATCACGGCCCTGCTGAAAGCCGAAGCGGGCCCCTGACAGAAGCTGCGCCAGCCGGTCTGGCAGGTCCCGAACCGGCAGGCCTGAACAGGGAGCGAGATCCATCGCAAGTGACGCGCCCCTTAAAGGTGCCGTGTTTCGGCCCGTCATCCGCTCAACACCAAGAGCCTTTATCCGCCGGGGTGACCGGCTGCTGGTGCAAGACAAGCGACACCCCGTCAAAGGCCGCTACTTCACTCTGCCCGGCGGCAAGCAGGACCCGGGCGAAACGCTTGAAGCCTGTCTGAAGCGCGAATGCGTGGAAGAAATCGGTGCCGCAATCACCGTGTCGCACCTGATGCATGTGGCGGAAGTTCATCGGCGCAAACAGGCCGCAAGAGAATATCAGCACCAGCTCGATTTCATTTTCGCCTGCAGCGTTGCCGAAGATTACGAACCGGTATTGGGACCACACCCGGACCCCCATCAGGTCGGGACACGCTGGATAGGTTTCGACGAAGCTCAACAGCTACGTCCGCTTTATGTCACAAAACTGTTTTCACTTGGCTGTACGCGGGAGCCCGAAGTCTATCTCGGACCCCATAATGATTAATGCTCCAAAGACCATTCGGGAAAATCTCCGTTTTCTGTGCGCGGAAATCGATGGTCAGCTCATACAACTTGAAGCCTTCTTCAAGGAACCGACGGCCGCGACGGCACGCCGGATCATGGACCGTGCCGGATACGCCCATAACCTGAAGAGCCGGATCCTTGCGGCCTGTGTCCAGCAGATGGCCGGAGCGAGAAAGAACGATCGCAAGCATCTTACCCTGCGCAGCCTGGAGTTTGTCGCCACCGATCTTCAGCGCATCGCCAACCTGGTGCGCCAATCCTTGCGTCATGCAGAGCGCATCGAGACCTTTGTCACGCTTGAGCCTGAACGTTATCCCGCGATCGTCAGTCGTGTCCGGCAAGGCGTTGCCCGCATCGAGGACGCCCTTCTCAGCAGGGACAGTGAAAAGGCGATAGAGATCGGCCAGCTCCAGAACAAGATCGAGGCTGACTACCGCAAGCTCTTCAAGGCCTACACGCGCGACATGCGCAACCCGGACCGGTTGCCGGCCGACATTGCCAACAGCCTGCTGGTCGCCAGCGAATTCCAGCGCATGGGCGAATCCCTGCGGGCCATAAGCGAAGCGCTGATTTCCGCCAACATCGGACAGGCAGTCAATTTCGAACGCTATTTCGCCCTGCAAAGCCTGATGTCGGACCTGGACACGGCCAGCGACGATGTCACCATCGAAACGATTGCCGAAACCAGGTCGGGAAGCTCCATCTCCGCCATCAAGGACAAGAAGACCGAAACAGTTACGGCCGTCTTCAAGGATGGCGACAAGAGCAAGGTCAAGGAAGAGCGCCAGGGGGTGAAAAGCTGGCATTCCATCTATCCGGGCCTTGCCCCGAAAATCCTGTCCTACCGCAAACGCGACCAGTCGGCAGCGCTTCTGATCGAACATTTGCCCGGACTGACCTTCGAGCACATCGTCCTGAACGAAGGCGACGCCCTGCGCAACCAGGCACTTGCCAGTCTTTCCCGCACCCTGAAAGACGTCTGGAAACAGACGCGGACCGCAGAACCGGCGGATCTCGGCAGCATGCAGCAGCTTGGCAAACGCCTTGGAGACGTCCGCAGGGTTCACCCGGAATTCAAGGAAACCGGTATCCATTTCGCGGGAGAGACCCTACCCTCGCTCGACGCCCTGATCACCGAGGCAGCCGACCGCGAGGCAAGGGTAACCGCTCCCTTTTCCGTCTATATCCACGGCGACTTCAACGTCGACAATATCATCTATGACCCGGGCGAGAACCGGATCCACTTCGTCGACCTGCATCGCTCCCGCTACATGGACTACGTTCAGGACGTGTCCGTGTTCATGGTCTCGAACTACCGGCTTCAGGTACTCGACAGGGAAACACGCAGGCGGATCAGCGATGTCTCTCTCGCATTCTACAAATCCGTAAGAACCTTCGCCCGCAAGCAGGGTGACGACACGTTCGAATATCGGCTTGCCCTTGGCCTTGCCCGGTCCTTTGCCACGTCGACGCGGTTCATTCTGGACAAATCCCATGCCCGGCGCATGTGGCTGCGTGCCCGTTACCTGATCGAACAGGCCCTTGCCTGCCCGCCCGGCGCCGAGGCCCGGTTCCGCCTGCAAATGAAGGAGATCTTCGTTGACTGACCTCAGGATCGGCGTTGTCGGCATACCCGGCAAATGGTCGACGGAAGTTCTGGCGGACGCCCTGGAAGCACAAACAGGTTTTCGCTGCGCGGTCGACATGGCCGACGTCGTTCTGGATCTGGAAGCCAGGGCGCTGATGGCTGGGCAGACCGATCTTTGCAGCCTCGACGGCATCGTGGTCAAGAAGATCAGCCAGACCTACAGCCCCGCGACACTGGACCGCCTGGAGATGTTGCGCCTTGCCGAGGCCAGCGGCACCAAGGTCTTTTCCAGCACAAGATCCATTCTCGGCCTGGTCAACCGGCTGAGCTGCACCGTGACGCTGGCCAATGCAGGCATTCCCATGCCAGCCACCTGCGTGAGCGAAAGCGAAGACGAAGCCCTGGCCGCCGTCCTGCGGTTCGGCAGTGCGGTGTTCAAGCCCCTGTTTTCGACGAAAGCCCGCGGCATGACGCTGATGGATGCCGCCGAGGGCGAAACAGCCCTCCGGCACAAGATTGCCGCGTTCAAGGCCGACAATCCGGTGATGTACCTGCAGAAGAAGGTCAATCTTTCCGGCAGGGACCTCGGCATGGTTTTCCTCGGCGGGTCCTATCTCGGCACCTATGCCCGCGTTGCCCAGACAAACAGCTGGAACACGACCATCCTTCACGGCGGCAAATACGAACCGTTCGAACCGGATGCCGACCTGGTCGAACTGGCGCGCCGCGCGCAGGAACCGTTCGATCTCGACTTCACCACGGTGGATGTTGGCCTGACGGACAGCGGACCGGTCGTGTTCGAGGTCTCGGCCTTTGGTGGTTTCAAGGGAGCTCTGGAAGGCGCCGGCATCGACGCTGCCAAGCTTTACGCCAACTATGCAATTGAAAAGGTGCGCGGATGACCGGCATAACCGTCCAGGACGTTGTCGACGCTCTTTCCCCGGCTCGGGAAACGCGAAACTGCGATCCGGTGTGCCTCACGGTCGGCGGGCATGTGGTCGAGGTGAGATGCACCTCTTCGGCACTTCTGGCCGAATTGCTGCGCTATTTCCAGCATGTGATTTCCGCGCCGAGCGAACCGGACAGGATCGTCCATGTGCTCGGATCCATGGAACTGCCCTTTGACCCGGAGTACACCGACTGGGAGCGGGAAACGGGAAAGTCCGGCCGCAAGGATGCGGTCTGCGACCTTGAAAACGGGCGCCTGATCCTGAAGGTCCGCACGGGTCTGCAGTTCCTGCAATCCCCCGACTGGGCCATCGCCTTTGGCCCTACGGACGATCACCCCAACCAGGTGATCAACTTCATCAACACCCAGTTTCTCAATCACTTCCAGCGGCAGGGCTGGGTCGCCTGTCATGCAGCGGCTGTCCGCACCCCCAACAGGGGGCTTGCGATATCGGGCCTTTCCGGCGGCGGCAAATCCACCTCGATGTTGCGCCTGATGGAACTCACCGGCACGCAGTATGTCACCAACGACCGCCTTCTCGTGCGCAATGCCGGCAACAGTACCGATGCGCTCGGCATTCCGAAACTGCCGCGCATCAACCCGGGCACCATCGTCACCAACGCGCGGCTGACTGGTCTTATCGACGAGGAGCGCGAAGAGGAACTGCGCAACCTGGAACCGGACGAGCTCTGGCACCTGGAAGAAAAATACGACCTCTTCATCGATGACATCTATGGCCCCGGGCGCATTTCCCACGATGCGCGCCTGACAGATTTCTGGGTGTTGAACTGGTCCCGCGACAGCGCCGACGCGACCGAAGTAAGCAAGACGGCTCTGAAGGACCGGCCGGATCTTCTGTCGGCGATCATGAAGAACCCCGGCCCGTTCTACCAGACACCGCAAGGCCCGTTCTGGCCGATGAAAACACCGCTCGACACAGAGGCCTACCTGGGGGCGCTCGAAGGTGTTCAGGTGTGGGAAGTGAAGGGACTGATCGATTTCGACGCTCTGTTTGAAGCCGGTGCAGAGCTTCTGGGACAAACGCCATGACAGACCGCTTCGCCATCCTGGTGCGTCATGGCGCTTACAATCAAAAACCGGACACGCCGAGTGCCCTGCAGCCCTATGGCCTGACCGATGCAGGCAAGGTGCAGGCACAGGAGCTAGGCGCCGAGATTGCAGACATCGCGCGGCAGGAAGGCTTCCGGCTGGCACCGGAAATCTTGTGCTCACGCCAGCTCAGAGCCTGGCAGACGGCAGCGCTTCTTGGCCAATCGCTTGGTCAAGTCCTCGGATCGGACTTCACGATCACCGAGGATGAAGCTCTTGCCGAACGCAGTGTCGGTGCCCTTGCCAACCTGACCTTGCGGGAAATCGAGCAGGTGATAGCAGACGATCCACGCACCGCCCCGTTGCCGGGAGACTGGAAGTCGAACAGCCACCACAGACTGCCGGTCCAGGGCGCTGAGAGCCTGATGGAAGCCGGACAGCGGGTGGCTGCGTTCCTGGATCAGAAGATGACAGATCTGGAAGACGAGGCAGGACCCGGTGCCCGGATCTTCGTCGGCCACGGTGCTTCCATGCGACATGCCGCCCATTGCCTGGGTGTGCTGACGTTTGATCAGATCCGCCAGCTCAGCATGCACCACGCGCGCGCCGTCGTCCTGAAACTGGAGAGGGACGGCACCTGGGTGCATCACCGGGGCGACTGGAAACTGCGTCAGCCACTTGAAACCGCAACGGATTGAACCGGATTGCTGCCATGATGACCCATCTGCCACTGACCCCGCTTCTGCCGCCGATGGACCAGGCGGAAGCCATTGATCTCGGCCTGCCCGAAAGCTGTGTCCCCTGGCCACTGGCGCCCATCGGGACTCTGCCCCTCGGCCAGTTCACCACCGAAAGCACCCTTCCCGGTGTTGTCGGCAGCCTTGCCCGGGCAAATGCTCTTGGCCCCTGGGACTGGCCGGAAAAGCCGGTAATCTTCATTTCCGACCTGCATGCGGATGCAGAAAGCCTGTTGAGATCCCTGACGGCGGCACGGGCAATCCAGCGCAATGGAGATGGTCTGAGCGACTTTCACCTGACGCCCTTCGGGCGAAGCTGCCAGTTCATCATCGGCGGCGATTGCCTGGACAAGGGCCCCAGCAATCTGGACCTTCTCGACAGCCTCAGCGCGCTGCTGAAAACCGGCGCCGATGTCGTCATCCTCGCCGGCAACCACGACCTGCGGCTTTACCTCGGTCTCGAAGCCCTGACGGTCAAGCGCAGCTCGCTCAACGCCCATATGTTCGTTCGCATGGGCAAGAAGGTGATGCCGCTCTTGAAGGAAGTACACGAGCGGTATGTCGGCGGCGCGGCCGACCTTGCCTTGCTGCCCGACGAGGAAACCTGCCTGTCGCTGTTGGTTCCGGGAAAGAAGTGGACCAGACAGTTTCCGAAGGCAGCCTCACGCTATCTGAGTGACGCGGCCATCCGCAAGGAAATGCAGCGGCTTAAGAAGAAGGCGGACAAGTTCGCGGAACACGCCGCCGAAGTCGGCCTTTCCATTCGTCAGCTGTATGCTGCCGCACTCAAATGCCGGGAACTTTTCGTTGAACCCGGCGGACGCTACGCCTGGTTCTTTCAAAGCCTCAAGGCCGTGCACCAGAGCGGCTCGTTGCTGTTCGTGCATGCCGGTATCGATGATCACATGGCTGCCCAGATCTCGGCAAAAGGTGTGGCCCACGTCAATCGCCGTTTCCGGAAGGAAAGCCGGAAGGACCCATTCGTGTTCTACTCCGGCACCATCGCCAATCTGATGCGCACGAAATACCGGGATGTGGACCATCCCCTGACCGAAACCGGCGTAGACGATCTCCATCTTGCCGGCATCAGGATGCTGGTACAGGGGCACGTCAACAGGCACAGCGGACAGGAGCTGACGTCCAAGCACGGCCTCTTGCATCTGGAAGCGGACATCACGCTCGACCGGCATTCCAGAAGCTCCGAAGGACTTGAAGGCATCGGCACAGGTGCCACGATCATCTGCCCGGATGGCAACATCGTTGGCATCAGCCGGGATTATCCCCACGCCAAGCTGTTCAATCCGGCACACATTCTCCAGCAACACGGTTTGTCGTCATGATGGAACGCAAGGGCCGTTTCCGGCACCAGTCCCTGCAGGACAGGAAATCGATCCAAAAACTGCTCGACGCGGTCAAGCGTGGCATTGCCAAGGGCGAGCTGCAATTCGGTGATGACACCGGCGAGATTACCCTGCACCCGAAAGGTCTGCTGGCCATCAGGGTGACAGCCACCACCGAAGACGACCAGTCCCGCCTGGACCTGCGCATCACATGGGCCAACGACGGCCAGGACAAGAAGGACAATGGCAAGCTGAAGGTAAAGGGCGGGTAGGTTCGACAACGAGCCGCAATGCCCTCCGTCATTCCGGACAAGGAAGGCGCAGCCACCCGCAGATCCGGAATCCGGGCATCAGCCGCGCTGAAAGCGCGTCCTCTCATATCCCGACACCTGTGCCTGGCCGGGAGGAGAAATCAGCCTCCCTTGGAGGAAAACAAAGCCCGGTGTGTACTGGATCCCGGTCCTGGCTGCGCCAAACCGGGATGACAAACATCGGATTGGGAAAGAGCCTTGGGGCCAATGCGGCCCTCAGCAGATGCGCGGCAGTTGCTCGCCCGAGAGCCAGTCGACAACACGGGAGCCGCCGAAGCCGGTCTTCATGACCACCATGCAATCGGCTTCCTCCACGATTTCGCCGATCTTCGCAGCATTTTGCCCCAGCGGGTGAGCCTTCATGATCTCCAGCAACCGGTCTGCATCAGACGCCTCGCAAATGCAGATCAGCTTGCCTTCATTGGCGACGTAAAGCGGGTCGAGACCGAGCAGCTCGCAGGCCCCTTCCACATCCGGGCGAACGGGGATCTCGGCCTCGTCGAGCATCACGCCAACCTTCGAAGCATGGGCGATTTCGTTCAGCGCAGTTGCCAGTCCACCCCTGGTCGGATCCCGCAGAACCGAAATGCCCGGCACCGCATCGACAATCGAACCGACGAGGCCATGCAGCGCTGCACTGTCGGACTGGATTTCGGTTTCGAAGGTCAGGTTTTCCCGTTTCGACAGGATGGCGACACCGTGATCGCCAATGGTACCGGACAGAAGAACCGCCTGACCTGGCTTGGCCGCAGCGGGAGAAATCGAGACGCCTTCCGGCAGAACGCCAACACCGGTCGTCGTGATGAAGACCCCGTCGCCCTTCCCCTTTTCAACCACCTTGGTATCGCCGGAAACCACTGGCACGCCGGCTTCACGGGCAGCGCGCGCCATGGAAATGACAATGCGTTCCAGATCTGCCAGCGGGAACCCTTCTTCCAGTATGAAACTCGCGGTGAGGGACAACGGCCTCGCACCGGCCATGGCCACATCATTCAAGGTGCCATGGACCGAAAGCGATCCGATATCGCCACCCGGAAAGAACAGCGGCGAGATCACATGGGCGTCGGTCGACATGACGAGCCGTCCTGGCGGCACTTCAAGCACCGCCGCATCATGGCCCTGGTCCAGGATTGTATTTTTCAGATGCCGGTGAAACAGGTCCTCGATCAGGACGGACATGGCCCGGCCGCCGCCGCCATGGGTCATGTCGACAGCGCCGGTACGGAATTTTGCCTGCGGATCGATGCTGGTCACGCCGCGGCTCCCTTGGCGGCGGCAATCGCCTCGCGCTTGCGGCCATAGGTCCAGTATGCGGCGCAGGCACCTTCAGAGGAAACCATGCAGGCTCCCATCGGATTGTCCGGCGTGCAGACCGTGCCGAACAGCTTGCATTCCGTCGGCTTCTTCACCCCGCGCAGGATCGCGGGACATTCGCAGGATTTGACTTCGCGCGACTCCTTCGGGCTGAGCGCAAAACGCTCTTCGGCATCGTAGTCGACATAGGCTTCGCGGATTTTCAGGGCACTGTCAGGAACATAGCCGAGCCCGCGCCATTCAAAGGTCCGGCGCAGCTCCAAAACGTCGTCAACCAGCCTTTGGGCCTTGCGATTGCCTTCCTTCGTGACGACCCGGGTGTACTGGTTTTCCACTTCATGCCGGCCTTCGTTGATCTGGCGGATCAGCATCAGGGTCGACTGCATCACGTCGAGCGGCTCAAAGCCGGCAATGACGACCGGTTTCCTGAAGTCCCGCGCCGCCGGTTGGTACGGCGCCCAGCCGATGACCGAGCTGACATGAGAAGGCCCAAGAAAACCGTCGATTTTCACCGGCTGCTCCCCCGGCTCTGCCGGAGCGTTGACGATATGGGCGATGGCAGGCGGCGTCAGAACGTGATTGCAGAAGACGGAGAAATTCTTCAGGCCTTCCGCCTTTGCCTGCAGGATCGCGACCGCCGTTGGCGGCGTCGTCGTCTCGAAGCCGATGGCGAAAAAGACCACCTGCCGTTGCGGGTTTTCCCGCGCAATCCGCAGCGCATCCTGGGTCGAATAGACCATCCGGATATCGGCGCCTTCGGCCTTGGCCCGGATCAGGCTCTTCTGTTTGGTGCCTGGCACCCGCATCATGTCGCCATAGGTGGTCAGGATCACATTCGACTTCAGTGCCAGCTCGATCGCATCATCAAGACGCCGTACCGGCAAGACACAGACCGGGCAGCCCGGCCCATGCACATACTCGACATTTTGCGGAACCAGATCCTGCACCCCGTAACGGAAAATGGCGTGAGTGTGCCCACCGCAAAATTCCATCAGATGGTAGTGCCGGTCCGGATCAGCTTCCTGCCGGATTGCCAGGGCAAGCTTTTGCGCCAGTTTTCCGTCCCGAAATTCCTTGATGTATTTCATGCGTCCGTCCCCACCACCGGCTCGCCCGCGATCTCCTCCAGCTCCTCGGCAAGAACACCGGCTTCCGCCATAAGCTGAAGGGTCCGTTCGGCTTCCTCCTCGCTGAGCTTGTGCAGGGCATAGCCGACATGGACGAGCACATAGTCGCCAACGGCAACCTCCTCCAGGAGAGCTGTCGAGACCGGTTTCCGGATCCCTTCCAGAGCGACGATTGCCATCTCGTCGCTATCGACGGAAACCACCCTCGCGGGAATGGCGAGACACATGACGGAGATCTCCTATTCCGCAGCAAGGCTGCGTGCGTGCGCTGCCTGCATCTTCAGGGCACCGTCCAGCCAGGCTAGCCAGCTGTCCAGGCCACCGCCAGTGCGCGCGGACACTTGCAGAACCTGGATCTTGTGATTGACCCGCCGTGCATTCCTGATCGCCGCGCCGACGCAGAAATCCACATGCCGCAGAAGGTCGGTCTTGTTGAGGATCATCAGGTCGGCGTTGGCGAAGATATCGGGGTATTTCAGCGGCTTGTCCTCGCCTTCCGTCACCGAAAGGATCACCACCTTGAAGGCTTCGCCGAGATCGAACGCCGCCGGACAAACCAGATTGCCGACATTCTCGATGAAAAGCACACTGCCTTTTTCCAGAGGCAGTCTTTCCAGCGCGTGGCCGACCATATGCGCATCCAGATGGCAGCCCTTGCCAGTGTTGATCTGAATGGCGGGCACACCTGTTTCGCGGATCCGGTCGGCGTCATTAGACGTCTGCTGATCGCCCTCGATGACTGCAGCCGGGGTCCTGCCCGCCATCCGCTTCAAGGTCTCGACAAGCAGCGTTGTCTTGCCGGAGCCGGGACTTGAAACAAGATTGAGTGCCAAAACGCCTTTTGCGGCCAGCAAGGCACGATTGTTGTCCGCATAGGAATTGTTCTTGCCCAGAATATCGGTTTCGATCTGGATCAGCCGCGCCTGGCTCATGCCGGGAACGGAAACGCCGGCTTCCCCTTCGCCGAAATGGACATGACCCGCGCCATGTGAATGGGCGTGTCCATGGTGGTGCTCATGGTCATGTTCGTGAGAGCCGCTGCAACCGCATACCGTACACATCACACCACCTCCAGTTCCCGGATCTTCAGCTCTTCCCCGCTGACAACCTGCAGGGCTTCCGAACCACATTCCGGGCAGCAATCGAACCGTGCGTTCACCTGCACGGTCCTGAAACAGGAAAGACACAGCGCCTCGGCTGAAGGCCTGGAAATTTCCAGTATGGCACCTTCGGCAAGTGAGCCCCGCATGACGACGTCGAATCCGAATTTCAACGCCTCTGGTTCGACGCAAGACAGCGGTCCGATGTCGACCGCAACCCGCTTCACCCGGGTAAAGCTATCCTTCGCAGCCTGATCCTTCAAAATGTCGAGTATGCTCTCGCAAAGTGACATTTCATGCATGGGCTGCCTCCCTCTGCTGATCTACCGTTTGCAGCCACTCCAGAAAGAAGGTCTCGGCCGCAGCCAGATTGGCAGCTGCCTTGTCGGACAGCCCTTCCTTTACCTCACCAAATTCATAGCCGGAGATACCCAGCACGAAGGCTTTCGGTCGGGTGCCATAAAGGGTTTCACTAAGCGCCAGAACAGTCTGCGGAACCAGGCTGTGGCTGCCGAGCACTTCCGGTGCACCTGGCGCGATTTCCCGGAACGAATAGGCTCCCTCGGCACCGATCTCCGCGTCAACGAAGATCACCACATCTTGCTCTGAGACCGCCAGCGCATGTTCGGCGACAAGCTGATAATCGGTATCGACCTCCAACCCCGGCAATCCGCGCGCGGCGATAGCCTCGGACAAGGCCGGCCCAAGTCCGTCATCGCCCCGCCCGGGATTGCCATATCCGATCAGAAGCATGAAGACGTCCTCTTTTCAGAGTTCCTACAAAAACCCTTTCCAGCATCATCCCGGCCAAGCGCAGCGCGAGCCGGGATCGGGGAGGTACAGATTTCTCGGCAATTCATTTCCCGAAAGAGAGTATCGGGCTCGCCGATCCCTGATTTCCGCTTTGCCGCGTCCGGGATGACCATCTGAGAGGTATTCATTCCGCTGAACCTCCCCACGCTCACACACACTGCTTCCGGCTGTCGACCAACGCACCATCCGCATTGAAAAGCTCCACCTGCAGCGGCATCTGGCCGAGTGCGTGGGTGGCGCACGAAAGGCATGGATCATAGGCGCGGATCGCGACTTCGACATGGTTAAGCATGCCTTCGGTGATCTGTTCCTTGCCGGAAAGATGCTTGACCGCGACATCCTTCACCGCACGGTTCATGCCCTCGTTGTTGTGGGTCGTGGAGACGATCAGGTTGCAATAGGTCACCTGGTCATGTTCATCGACCTTGTAGTGGTGGATGAGGTTGCCACGCGGCGCCTCGATCACACCGATACCTTCCTCGCGCCGGTCCCCCTTGGCAATCAGGTCCGTCCCTTGCAGATCCGGGTCGTTCAGAAGCTCCCGGATCTTCTCCACGCAATGCAGAACCTCGATCATCCGGGCCCAATGATTGGCCAGCGTGGAATTGTTCGGCGTACCGCACGTCACGGCCTTGAGGTCTTTCAGGGCGGCATCGGCAAGAGGCGTATCGATGAAGGAAGCCGTGTTCATGCGCGCCAGCGGCCCGACCCGATACCAGCCGACATCCGGCCCAAGCGTCTTGATGAAGGGGAATTTCATGTACGACCAGGAGCGCACGTCTTCGACAATCAGCTCATGATATTTCGTGTAAGGCACCTGATCGAAGATCATGTCTCCGGTGGAGCTGAGAGCCCGCAGGTTGCCGTGATAGAGATCGAGAGCTCCGTCGCTCTCGCGCACCAGTGACATGTAGTTGGAGGGGAACGAACCGAACTCGGCGACCAGGTCTTCATGCTCCAGCGTGTAGTCCCGGGCGAGTTTCACGGCATCCAGGGACCATTCGATCATCTGGTCCACCGAGGCAAGAAAATGATCCCGCCGTTCAATGGGCAAGTTGCGGTTAATACCACCGGGAATGGCGCCAGTGCCGTGCACCTTCTTGCCTGCCGTCGCCTCGATGATCTCCTGCCCGTATTTGCGCATCAGGACGGCGCGCTTGCCGAGTTCCGGATTTTCCTTGATCACCTCGAAGATATTGCGCTTTTCCGCAGGCGCACCGAAGCCGAACAGGAGATCGGGCGCTGCCAGGTGGAAGAAGTGCAGCACGTGGGACTGCATCACCTGGCCGTAATGCATCAGCCGGCGCATCTTTTCCGCCGTCGGCGTCAACTGGTCGACACCGGCGATCATGTCCATGGCTTTTGCTGCGGCCAGATGGTGGCTGACAGGGCAGATGCCGCAAAGCCGCTGCACGATCACCGGCACTTCCCACATCAGCCGGCCGCGGATGAACCGCTCGAAGCCGCGGAATTCGACAATGTGCAGCCGGGCTTCATCCACCTCGTTTTCCGCATTGAGGTGGATCGTCACCTTGCCATGGCCTTCCACGCGGGTGACGGGGGAGATTTCAATCAGTCTGGGTTCAGTCATCGCCATCACCCTCAGTCGAACTTGATCATTTCACGCTCGAAGCCCCGGAACTTGCCGGTCAGCAGCTTGAAAAGCGTGTCGAAGATGATGTCACCACTGGGTGCACAGCCGGGGATCTGGTAGTCGATCTCCACCACCTGGGAACACGGATAAACCTCGTCCAGAAGCAGCGGCAGAGCCGGATCGTTGGGCACGTTGTGGGTCGTGTTGCGGATGTATTTGCCAGTGATATAGGCCTCGTCCAGACACTCGCGCAGCGGCGCGTCGGAATGCATGATCGCGTTGCGCATGGCCGGCAGCCCACCCATGATCGCGCATTGGCCGAGCGCGATCAGCACATCGCAGTTGCGCCGGAAATCATGCAGCACATGCACGTTTTCCTCGTTGCAGCAGCCGCCTTCGATGATGCCGATGTCGCACCGCTGGGTGAAGCGCTTCTTGTCGGTAAGCGGCGAGCGGTCGACTTCGACAAGCTGCATCAGCTCGATCAGGCGCTCGTCGATATCCAGGATCGCCATGTGACAGCCGAAACAGCCGGCAAGAGAAGCGGTCGCGATCCGGGCCTTGGGCAGCTCGCTCATTTGCGCTTCTCCTCAATGTCGTGACCGATCAGGCCATGATCGAATTCCCGCTCGCCGATGGGAACGGCGAAACCGACACGCTTGCGGATGATGCAGCCGACCGGGCAGACTTCCGCCGAAATCGCGTGATCGGTCACCTCGGCATCGGTATCGGCAAGGTTCTCGCCGTTGACTGCGACGCGGCGGTGAATGCCGCGGCCGACATAACCGAAGATGCCCTTGCCATCGACGTCCTGAGAGGCGCGGATGCAGCGTCCGCAGGAAATGCAGCGGTTGGTGTCAAGCGCGATGTCGGGATGGGAGGCATCCAGCGCCCGGCACGGCTCCAGGTACGGAAACCGGGTGGCTTCCGTCATGTCCAGCCGGTAGGCCATCGCCTGAAGCTCGCAATTGCCGCTGGCCTCGCAAATCGGGCAAAGGTGATTGCCCTCGTGAAACAGCATTTCCACCAGGTCGCGGCGCATCTTGGTCAGATGCGGCGTCTCGTTCTCCACCGCCTGGCCGGGGGCTGCCGGCTGGGTGCAGGCGGCAACACTGCGCCCGCCTGCCTTCACCGTGCAGACCCGGCAGCTGCCCTGGTGGCGCAGGCCTTCGTGGTCGCACAGGCGCGGGATATAGACCCCCGCCTCGTCGGCCGCTTCCATGATGGTCTGGCCCGCATAGGCGGTGATCTCCACCCCGTCGATGGTGAAGGTGAAGCCGGTCTCTCTCTTCGTACCGCTCATTGGGTGAAATCCTTGTCGAAGATATAGGAGCGGCGCTTGGCAATCTTGCGCGCACCATCGATGGCCGACTGGATGTCGAACGTATCGCGGATGCCGTCCTTGCTCGGCTTGATCACCGCCGAATAGACCAGCGGAAAGTTCTTCAAGGTGGTGAGAACCGGGTTGGGCGACGTCATGCCGAGACCGCAGCGGCTGGTCTCGATGATCGTTCCGGAGAGGTCCTTGAGGTAGTCGATGTCCTCCGGGTTCGCGAGCCCCTTGCGGAACTTCTGGATCGCCTTCTGCAGGAAGACATTGCCGACCCGGCAGGGCGTGCAATAGCCGCAGCTCTCATGCACGAAGAAGGACATGTAGTATTCGACGATTTCCAGAACGTTGCGCTCGCCGTTGAAGACGATGACCGCCCCGCCGGTCGCAAGGTCGTCGAACGTCAGTTTGCGGTGAAAGCTGTCGCGGGCAATCATCGTGCCGCTCGGTCCGCCAACCTGAACCGCGGCGGCATCCTCGCCGCCGACCATCGCCAGCAATTCCCGGACCGTGTGCCCGTAAGGCAGTTCGTAGATGCCCGGGTTAAGGCAATCGCCACAGACGGAGAACAGCTTGGTGCCGTGCGAGCCTTCCATGCCCATGGCATTGAACCATGCCGCCCCCTTGTCGAGAATGCGCGCGGCATGACAGAAGGTCTCCACGTTGTTGACCACCGTCGGATACCCGAGATAACCGCGATTGACCGGGAACGGCGGTCGCGTCTTGGGTTCGCCCGGCAGGCCCTCGCAGGAGCTGATAAGCGCACCTTCCTCGCCACAGATGTAGGCGCCCGCGCCAAGCTGCAGGCGGATATCGAAATCAAAGCCCTTAATGCCCAGAATGTCCTTGCCGAGAAGACCGCGCCGGCGTCGTTCTTCCAGCACCTGAAGCAGAAGCTCGCGCAGATAGACATATTCGCCGCGCAGATAAAGGATGCCCTCGCGCGCACCGACAGCCCTTGCCGCTATTGTCATGCCTTCGATCAGGAGATGCGGCCGTTCGGTCAGGAGGACGCGGTCCTTGAAAGTGCCCGGTTCACCTTCATCGGCATTGCAGATGACGAAGTGCTTCTCGGCACGCTCACTGGCCGCGAACCGCCACTTGCGGCCGGTGGTAAAGCCTGCGCCGCCACAGCCGCGCAACCCGCTTTCCTCGATCGCGGAGATGATCTGCGTCGGCGTTATCGTGGCCGCCTTGGCAAGGCCGGCATCTTCTGGAACAGGCCCCAGCAGCACTTCACCCGCATGGCGGATGTTGTTGTCGACCATATGCAAGGCGCGTTCGGAAGGTGTCAGCGCCTCGAACCTTTCGCTGACCAATTGTTCCGGGCTTCGGCCCGCCTTTAGCGCCTGCGCGGCGCTGCGCGCGGTCTCCGGCGTCAGTTTCGTCAGGACGATGTCGTTGACCATCGCGGCTGGCGCCTGATCGCACATGCCGATGCAAGGAGTGTATTCCAGCGAAAACGCACCGTCGTTGCTGGTTTCGCCGATTTTAAGCCCAAGCTCCTCTTCAAAAACACAGGCAACCTCGGACACCCCGGAGAACCGGTCGACGATATCGTCACATAGCCGAATGGTGACCCTGCCTTTCGGCGCCAGGGAGAGGAAGGAATAGAAGCTGGCAACGCCCTCCACCTCGATCCGGGTGAGACCGGTAGCGGCGGCAACATGGTCCATGGTCGCCGGGGCAATGCAGCGGTAGCGGTCCTGCACCTCGCGCAGGATGTCGAGCATTCGGTGCTTGTCGTTGCCGAATTGCGCGCAGATCGCTTCGATCTCTTTGGCAGGAACAGGCGCGGCTCCGCAGATGGCCGTGGAGACCCCGTTCCCGGTCTTGTGCCCGTTGTCCATGGCCCCTCCCTCCTGATACCCAAAGCAGATTGCACCCACGTAGGCGATGACCGTTCCGTCCGGAAGTGATTGGCTGGTGTTGCGCCCTGCCGCTAAATCGATTTGAGATCAAACCGGACTGCAGCACATGATGGCGACGACCCGCAATACACTTGTGAAATTTCCGAGTGGTTCCACGCTTCCAGACTTGCAGGAAAACGTCTTTGAGGAAGATCAACCTGCTTAAAATCGGGGCAGATGGTACCTGATGGCCTATCAGGCGATCCTGCTGACCGAGGCGCGTTCAAGGACCTTCAGTCAGGGCAAAAAATCAGTCATCGAAGGTTCAGGGCGCTTGCAAATTTGCCGCGATCACCGCCTGACCGAGCGCAAGGCCGCCATCGTTGGCGGGCACATGTTTGTGGTTGAGAACGGTGTAGCCATCCGCTTCCAGTCTCTCGGTCAGGCCGTCGCGCAGGAAGGCGTTCTGGAAAACGCCGCCGGAAAGAACGACCTTGCCGGATGGTCTTGCGCCTGCAGCCGACAGGCCGCGCGCAAGGCCGTCGATCAGGCCCTGGTGAAAGCGCGCGGAGATAGTCTCATACCCCACCCCCGATTTGAGATCGCCAAGAAGCGCAGGCCAGACCTCGTCGAACGACAGCAATACGGTCTCCGACGTCGTCACCCCCACCGGATATCCTTCCTTGCCAGCCACGGAGGCTCGCGCCAGCACCTCCAGCTGCATCGCAGCCTCACCTTCGAAGCCTTGCTTGTCCGGACAAATATCAAGCGCGGCAGCCACGGCATCGAAAAGACGTCCCGCAGAGGACGTCATCGGTGCGTTGACACCTTTCTGCATCATCTGATCAAGCAGCTTTGCCTGATGGCTGGCAAACCTGGTTTCCAGACCGGTTCCCACCAGGTTGGCGCGGTAGTTCACTCCAAAGGCAGTAAACAGTTGCGCAGCCAGATTGCGCCAGGGCTCCCTGTTTGCGGCCTCTCCTCCCGGCAACGGCACTTGCCGCATATGGCCGCGCCGCGCGAAGCCGCCGTAGCTTCCCTGCAGGATTTCACCGCCCCAGACCGTCCCGTCCGCACCCCAGCCTAGCCCGTCCAGAACAACGGCATGAACGGTCCCTGGCATCGCCTGGTCTTGCCCCTGGTCAGCCATGCAGGCCGCGAGATGCGCATGGTGATGCTGCACCCGAACCAGCGGCAGGCCACGCTCCCGGGCAAAGTCTTCGCCGGTCCGCGTCGACAGATATTGAGGATGTGCATCGACGGCAACAATATCAGGCTCGAACTGGTAGAGATCCAGATAGAGCCTCAGCATCTTCTTGTAGTCCGCAAGGGTCGGCGCGTTTTCAAGATCGCCGATATGCTGCGACAGAACTGCATTGCGGCCGTCGAGAAGGCAGAAGGTCGCCTTCAGCTCTCCCCCAAAAGCAAGAACCTTCGGCGCCCCCTCGAAAGAAGTGGGCAGACGGATCGGCGACGGAGCGTATCCGCGCGCGCGGCGCAGGATGGAAACGCCGGATCGATCCTGACGAACGACGCTGTCATCCAGCCGGTTGACCACGTCGCGGTTGTGCATCAGGAACCCGTCGACAATGCCTGCAAGGTTCTGC
Source organism: Labrenzia sp. THAF191a (assembly GCF_009363335.1). GTDB lineage: Bacteria > Pseudomonadota > Alphaproteobacteria > Rhizobiales > Stappiaceae > Roseibium > Roseibium algicola. The sequence goes on along the minus strand of NZ_CP045333.1, from coordinate 2,561,002 downwards.
CGGGCACATTCGTTCTGTGTTTCCTGCGGGTTCTCGGAAAGATTTCCGGAGGTCAGCACGATCGGCCCCTCGAGCTCGGCCATCAGCAGATGGTGCAAGGGGGTGTTCGGCAGCATGACACCCAGCCGGTCGAACGGACCGGCGATACCGGGCGCCAGTGGTGCCCCCGCTTTCTTAAGAAGAACGATCGGTGCCGCCGGGCTTTCCAGCAGCGCCACCTCTTTTGCATCAGCCAAGGCGAAATGCCGGATCTGGTCCAGATCCCGCGCCATAAGGGCAAGTGGCTTCACCGGACGGTGCTTGCGCAGCCTCAGCTTTTCAACGGCGCTCTGATTGCCTGCATCGACCGCTATCTGAAACCCGCCAAGACCCTTGATCGCCAGAATGGCGCCGCGCCTGAGTCGCTCGGCGGCAAGAACGACAGGGTCGCCATCAACGGCACGTCCGTCTTTGTCTTCAAACCAGAGTTTCGGCCCGCACTGCGGACACGCAATCGGTTGGGCATGAAAGCGTCGGTCAGCCGGGTCTTCATATTCCTTGCGGCACGCCCGGCACATTTCAAAGGCCGCCATGGCTGTCGAGGCCCGGTCATAAGGAATGTGCCGCAGAATGGACAGGCGCGGTCCGCAATGGGTGCAATTGGCAAAGGCATAGCGGTAACGCCGGTCGGCCGGGTTGCGGATGTCGGCCAGGCATGCCGGGCATGTTGCGGCGTCCGGCACCACGCCAGTGGCGACATTGCCTTCTTCACTCGGCAGAATTCTGAAATCTCTGGCATCGGGCGCACCCGCCAGATCGGACACGGCAACCTGGTCGATACGTGCCAACAGTGGCGCGTCCGATTGCAGACGGCTCAGAAAAAAGTCAAGCGAGCGCTCGTCACCACTTGCTTCGATCAGCACACCTGCGCCGTCGTTCAGAACATGACCGGCAAGACCCAGGCCCCTTGCAAGCTGCCAGACAAACGGCCGAAACCCGACGCCCTGGACAAGACCCCTGATCCGTATGGATTTGGCTGACCTGGATGGACCTGTTTCTTGCACGCGCTCAAGATCTCTGGATTGCCCGACACCGCCGCCGACGATGAACTTCATTTCTCGCCAGCCACGAGGCACCGCCCCTGTGCAGGCACGGTTCAGTAATCACCTGAATGGCGAATGATTTCCAGATGGATATTTTTGAATGACCCGCAGTCGAGGCACGCGCAGCACGAACGGGAGCCTGAGGTCGCTCGCCGGAGCAAGGCCTCAAGGTTTGCGGAACAGAGGGGGAATGCCCCTGCTCCGGACGACCTTCCGCCCGGAGCAGTTTTGGATCACTCAGCGCAGCGGGCGCTGCGCAAAGGTATTGTAGGCTTGCTGCCCGTTCGAACCGTTTCTGGTTTCCAGGCGTTCCAGATTGATGATGGCCGACAGCATCAGCCGGTCCTGGCTCCAGTCCGCCGGTTTCTGGATCGACAGTGCCGACAGGAAAACCACCGCCACCATGGGCAACACGGCCAGGCAGGTAACGCCCCAATGAGGACGAACCCGATTGGTTTCCAGCAAGGCCTCCACCCGGCGGCGCAGTTTCGCGGCCGGGGAACGGCGAAGCAGCTTGTCCTGCACCTCCAAAAGGGCAACGGCTGCGATCCCGACGGAACGTTTGCGCGCTTCCTTGTCCTGACGCTTGCGAATCCCCGCCTGGGCCGCCCGGAGCAGACACATGCAATAGGACCTCAGGTCCACATGGGCGTTTTCGGCGACTTTCTGATCGCAGGCCAGTTCACGCAGACGCTCGACTTCCGACTTCCACATGTAGAAGAACGGGTTCCAGAAGAACAGCGGGCGCAGCAGTTCAAGCCCGATTTCCCAGGTGACATCGCCCTGGCGAAGATGCTGGAACTCGTGCTTGAGCACCAGCTTCAGGTCTTCCGGCTCGGCCAGCAGGTCGGACGGAATGACCACGTAGTGGCGCCTCAGCCCACGTGCAGAAAACGGCACCATTGCGCGATCCGACAGCAGTAGCAGCACACGGCCATTGCTCCGCCATTCATGGCAGGTTGCCAGCACCCGGTACAATCGGACGAAGCTGACGACAAGCTTCAGCGCGAAATAGCTGAACCCGGCCACGAAAGCCAAAGCAATCCCGGTACCCAGACCGGTAGACAGGGTCAGGATCGTTTCGCTGATCTGCGTGCGCAGTCCAAGCAGTGACTGGAAGTCTTCCGCCGAAATGGCGATGCCGCCACGCAGGTACTGCGACACGGCGTAATCGGCCAGGTTGACGGACATGGTCCGCGGGACCACCTCCGCCGACAGCATGTGCTGGTAGCCCATGACGGCGAAGGGTGTTAGCAGGATCAGGGCGAACAAGCCGTTCAGCAGCCCAAGCTGTACGGAAAAGTCGACCTTCTTGCCGGAACGGGCCAGCAGAAGTTTGGCGCTCAGCCACACCATTGCGGTAATGGCCAGTGTGATGTTCAGATCGATATAGATATCGAAAATCTGGTTAAGTAGCGTCATCTGTCCTCCTCCTGTCCAGCAACGCTCTGATTTCCTCCAGATCGTCTCCCGATAGTTCGTATTCATCGACAAGCCGGGCCACGAGTGACGCCGGCGTGCCGTCGAACAGTTTTTCTGAAAGGTTTCGGAGAGATCGGGACTGGTAGGTATCCCTGGTCAGCCGAGGGGAATAGATGAATGTCTTGCCTTCTTTGCGGCTGTCCACGAAGCCTTTTTCATCCAGGATCCGCATGATGGTGGCGCAGGATGTATAGGCGAGTTTTCTCTCCGGCGGCAGACATGCAAGGATGTCCCGCACGGAACCTTCGCCGAGTTTCCAGAGTTCGGTCATGAACTCCAGTTCGACTTCGGTCAAAAACTCGTTGCTCTTACGCTTTCTCATTACAGTCCTGCACCGATTGCGGAATGGATGTGGCTTACGCATCTATTCATGCACCAGAATATCGGAAATTACTATGTCTTTAGTCGACGAAGGTGTTCGGGTTTCTCCCCTGATCGAGACCACCTGATGGACGAAGCGCGCGGGAAACCCGCGCGCCTTTATTCACGTCAGACTTTCCAGAAGCAGAAGACGCCCCAACCGATGCTCAGGGCGAGCGGCCACCAGAGCGGGTTGCCCACCAGGCCCAGCCAGGCCAGAAAGATATAGGCCGTTCCGAGCAAGGTGATGAAGAGGCGGTCGCCCCGGGTCGTTTCCAGTCCCAGGACACCGCGCCGGGCAGCGCCACCGGGAAATTTCACTTCCAGGGCGGTCAGCACCCCGATTGCGGAGAATATACCGACGAACAGCAGAGCCGTCGGCAGGGTCCAGGCCATCCAACCGAGCATCATACCCTCCCTAGGGCAAAGCCCTTGGCAATGTAGTTACGGACAAAATAGATGACGATGGCGCCGGGAATGATGGTCAGGGTCCCGGCGGCCGCCAGCAGACCCAGTTCGTAACCGGCGGAGGAAGCGGTTCGGGTCATCACGGCGGCAATGGGTTTCGCCTCGACGGCGGTAAGTGTCTTGGACAGCAGCATTTCCACCCAGGAGAACATGAAGCAGAAGAAGGCGGCCACCCCGACGCCGGACTTGATGGCCGGCAGGAAGATCGTCATGAAGAAGCGCGGGAAGGAATAGCCGTCCACATAGGCGGTTTCGTCCAGTTCCTTCGGCACCCCGCTCATGAAACCCTCCAGGATCCAGACCGCCAGCGGCACGTTGAACAGGCAGTGTGCCAGTGCAACGGCAAGATGGGTGTCGAACAGGCCGACGGCGGAATAGAGCTGGAAGAAGGGCAGCGCGAAGACGGCAGCCGGTGCCATCCGGTTTGTCAACAGCCAGAAGAACAGGTGCTTGTCGCCCACGAAGGAATAGCGGGAGAAAGCATAGGCTGCCGGCAGCGCGACGGTGATCGAAATGACCGTGTTGATGGTCACGTAGATGATCGAGTTGATGTAGCCCCAGTACCAGGTCGGATCGGTGAAGATCTCGATGTAGTTGGCGAAGGTCCAGGTCTGCGGGAACAGCGTGAACCCGGACAGGATCTCGTTGGTGGTCTTGAAGCTCATCGCGACGAGCCAGTAGATCGGCAACATCAGGAAGAGAATGTACAGGATGGGAACCAGGCTTTTCAGGCGCATGACGGTTCTCCTCAGGACTTGTTGTCGTTCATCGTCATCAGCGTGTAGAACAGCCAGGAGGCGAACAACGTGATGGCGAAGTAGATGAGGGACATGGCGGCTGCCGGTCCAAGGTCGAACTGACCCAGCGCGATCTTCACAAGATCGATCGAGAGCAGCGTCGTGGAGTTACCCGGACCACCGCCCGTCAGCACGAAAGGCTCCGTATAGATGTTGAAGCTGTCCATGAAGCGCAGCAGCACGGCAATGGTCAGCACCGTTTTCATCTTCGGCAACTGGATGAAGCGGAACACCGCCCAGCGAGAGGCTCCGTCGATTTCCGCCGCCTGATAATAGGCGTTCGGGATCGAAACCAGACCGGCATAGGCCAGGAGCACCACCAGCGATGTCCAGTGCCAGACATCCATGACGATGATCGTCACCCAGGCAGCAATCGGGTTCTGGGTCATGTCATAGGAGATGCCCAGGGTGTGGTTCAGGAAGTAACCGAGCAGACCGATATCCGGCAGTGTGAAGATGTTCCACATCGCGCCGACCACGTTCCACGGGATCAGCATCGGCAAGGCCATGGTGACGAGGCAGAACGGCACCCAGAAGCCCTTCTTGGGCATGGACAGCGCAATCGCGACCCCAAGCGGCACCTCGATAATCAGGATCAGGAAGGTGAACAGGAACTGCCGTCCGAGCGCATTGTGAAAACGCTCCGAGCGAAGCACCTGCTCGAACCAGTCCAGCCCCTGCCAGAAGAACAGGTTGTCGCCGAAGGTTTCCTGAACGGAGTAGTTCACCACGGTCATCATCGGGATGAGCGCGTTGAAGGCGACAAGAATGAGCACCGGGGTTACGAAGAACCAGGCGCGTTGATTTTGCGTTTTCATCGGGCCCCTCCCTCAGGCTGGCTCGCCAGCCAGCCATCCTTGTAGAGACGCGTCTGGGATTGTTTGAAGTCGAGCATCACGTCGTCTCCGGCATTGGGCGCTTCGCCCTCCAGAATGGCGCTGATACGCATGTCATGAGCGATCGCCTCGACCACCTTGTGGCGGCCGATATCGGCAACCTTGCGGACTTTCGCCGCAATGCCTGCACCGTCGGCAGACACCTTGACGAATTCCGGACGGACACCGATCTCCGCAGCGCCGTCGCCGGCGGCAGTCACCGGGCCTTCCAGCGCGACCTTTTCACCGCGGAAGAACGCGGCCCCGTTCTGGACGTCGCAGGGCAGGACGTTCATTCCAGGAGAGCCGATGAAGTGACCGACGAAAGTGTGGGCCGGACGTTCGAACAACTCCACTGGCGTCCCGATCTGTACGACTTCACCGTCCTGCATCACCACCACCTGGTCGGCAAAGGTCAGCGCTTCGGTCTGGTCGTGCGTCACGTAGATCATGGTCGCCTTGACCCGCTGATGAAGCTCTTTCAGCTTGGATCGGAGCTTCCATTTCAGATGCGGGTCGATCACCGTCAGCGGCTCGTCGAACATGACGACGTTGACGTCCTCGCGGATGAGGCCGCGGCCCATGGAGATCTTCTGCTTGTTGTCCGGCGAAAGATTTGCCGCCCGAACCTTCAGCATGTCGCTGACTTCCAGCATTTCGGCGATCGCGGCAACCCGCCGCTTCACCGTGTCCTCGTCCCGCCCGCGGTTTCTGAGCGGAAAGGCCAGATTGTCGTAGACGGTCATCGTGTCGTAGATGACCGGAAACTGGAACACCTGCGCGATATTGCGCTTTGCCGGCGGCAGCGAGGTGACGTCCTGATCGTTGAACAGGATCTTGCCTTCAGAAGGAACCAGCAGGCCGGAAATGATGTTCAACAACGTGGACTTGCCGCAGCCCGACGGACCAAGCAGGGCATAGGCGCCGCCGTCATCCCACGTCAGGTCGATCTTCTTCAGGGCGTAATCCGCATCGCTCGCCGGATTGGGCTGGTAGCTGTGACGCAGATTGGAGAGTTTGATTTGTGCCATGATGTCCTCTCCTCAGGCGACCAGCTGGCCGTCAGGCGCAAAGAAGAAACAATGGCTCGGATCCAGGTAGAAAGTGTGGACCTCGCCGACGGAATAGGGATGAACACCGGGTGACAAAGAGACCCAGGCGTTGCCGTCCATGTCGAAATGGGCACTGCTTTCCGAACCGCTGAGCTCCGTCACCAGTACATGTCCGTCAAGCTTCACGGTATGATGCGCACTTGCCACCGGCATCACGTGATTGGGCCGGATCGCAAGGGTGTAGGCGCCATCTTGAAGACCCGAAGCAGCACCTGTGGCCTGCCAGCTCGTGACCTCGTTCAGGATCACCAGGTCTCCACGCTTGGTCACCGGGGCGACATTGATCGGCGGGTTGGAGAACACCTTCGCGGCGTCCAGATCCTTCGGCTTGCGATAGATGTCGGCGGTCGGGCCGAACTGCACCACGTTGCCGTCGGTCATGAGGGCCGTGTGCCCTCCCAGAAGAAGGGCCTCTTCAGGCTCGGACGTTGCGTAGACGACGACCGCGCCGCGGCCTGCAAAAAGTTCCGGAAGCTGGTCGCGCAGTTCCTCGCGCAGCTTGTAGTCGAGGTTGGCGAGCGGTTCGTCGAGGAAGACCGCATCGCTTTCCTTGACGATGGCGCGCGCCAGCGCGGTGCGCTGCTGCTGGCCACCCGACAGTTCATGCGGCTTGCGGTTGAGATACGGGTTCAGCTTCATCAGCTTGGCCGCTTCTTCCACCCGGCCTTCGATCTCCGACCTGGCAACACCTGCAACCTTCAGCGGCGACGCGATGTTGTCGAAGACAGACATATGCGGGTAATTGACGAAAAACTGGTGCACCAGGCTGATGTTGCGCTTTTGCGCGGACAGGCGGGACACGTCCTTGCCATTGAGCACGATCTGCCCTGTCGCCAGGCTGTCGAGACCAGCCATCAGCTTGATCAGCGAGGTCTTGCCCGAGCCGGTTTCCCCAAGCAGAACATTGAAGTGACCGGGATGCAGCGTCAGGCTCGTTTCCTTGACATGGGTGATGCCTGCAACGCGCTTGCTGACGTTCTTAAGTTCTAGAGACATTTATTTTTCGCCCGCGTCCGGACAGGTGCAAGTGGCGAAACATCGATTTCGCGCCCTGTCGCTTCGGATCGGTGGTGGACCGGGGAGATGCCCCGGTCCGGTTTGTTGGGTGATGGGTGCCCGGGCATCATGGTCTGCATGGCAGACACGATGCCCTTGCACGTCGCGCTCAGGTTTACTTTTCAGCCCAGCGTGCGACCAGCTCGTCGTAGTTCACGGTCTGGCCCTGCGGCTTCTCGTTTTCGAGCTTTGCCTTCGGCGCGCCCGGCTTGTTCAGCCATTCTTGCGGATCCGACTCTTCGTTCAGGCGCGGACCGCAGCCACCATAGACGTTGGCGCGCTCGTCAGCCTGCTGCATGCGGGCCATGACGATGTCCATTTCCTGTGCCAGGCGGTCCATGGCTTCCTGCGGCGTGAACGCGCCGGAGTTCACGTCACCGATCTGCTGCCACCAGATCTGGGCCAGCTTCGGATAGTCCGGAACGTTGATGCCGGTCGGGGACCAGGCAACACGGTCCGGCGAGCGATAGAACTCGACCAGGCCGCCGAGCTTCGGAGAACGCTCGGTAAAGGACTCGTGACGCACGGTACTGTCGCGAATGAAGGTGAGACCGACATGGCTCTTCTTCACGTCAACCGTCTTGGAGACCACGAACTGGGCATAGAGCCAGGCTGCTTTCGCACGATCCACCGGAGTGGAGTTCAGGATGGTCCAGGAACCCACGTCCTGGTAGCCGACCTTCTGACCTTCTTCCCAGTAAGGACCATGGGGGCTCGGAGCCATGCGCCACAGCGGCGTGCCTTCATCGTCAACCGTGTTGTTGCCTTCGGACTTCGGCTTCACCATGTCCGCGGTGAACGCGGTGTACCAGAAGATCTGCTGGGCAACGTTGCCCTGGCTGAGAGCCGGCAGGGACTGGTAGAAGTCGAAGCTGGCAGCACCCGGAGGCGCATAGTTGCGCAGCCATTCGTCCCACTTGCGGATCGCGTAGACGGCCGCCGGGCCGTTTGCAGCACCACCGCGGGAAACCGAAGCGCCAACCGGGTTACAGGTGCCGGCTTCCATGCGGATGCCCCACTCGTCAACCGGCACGCCGTTCGGCTCGCCCTTGTCGCCTGCACCCGCCATGGACAGCCAGGCATCGGTCATGCGCCAGCCGAGATCCGGTGCGCGCTTGCCGTAGTCCATGTGACCATAGATCTGGACGCCGTCGACTTCCTTGACATCCTTGGTGAAGAATTCGGCGATGTCCTCATATGCGGACCAGTTGACCGGCACGCCGAGTTCATAACCGTATTTTTCCTTGAAGGCTGCCTTCAGGTCTTCACGGTCGAACCAGTCCTTGCGGAACCAGTAGAGGTTCGCGAACTGCTGGTCAGGCAACTGATAGAGGTCGCCGTCCGGGCCGGTTGTGAACTGGGTGCCCATGAAGTCTTCCAGGTCGAGACCCGGGTTGGTGACATCCTTGGCGTCGCCGTTCATCCAGTCGGTCAGGTTGTAGGCGAGCTGCAGACGGGAATGGGTGCCGATCAGGTCGGAGTCGTTGACATAGGCGTCATAGAGGTTCCGGCCGGTCTGCATCTGGGTCTGCACGGCCTGCACCACTTCCCCTTCGCCGAGGATCTGGTGATTGACCTTGATACCGGTGATTTCTTCGAAGGCCTTGGTCAGAACTTCCGACTCATAGGAGTGCGTCGGAATGCCTTCGGACAAGACGTTGATTTCCATACCCTTGAACGGTTCGGCCGCGTTAATGAACCACTGCATTTCTGCAAGCTGCTCATCTTTTGACAGAACGGATGGCTGGAATTCCTGGTCGATCCACTTTTGCGCCGCTGCTTCATCGGCAAAAGCGGACCCTGCCCCCGCAAGCACAGCACCAGCTGCGACTGCGGTGAGTAGATACTTACGCATCTGCATCTCCTCCCGTGAGATATTAAACGCCGTCATTAACCGGCTACGAATAGATGGTCACAGCATCGCCATGTTGTCAAACTAAATTTTTAGTAGATAATCAAGCCTACTCAAACGAGTGGCAAAATATTGTTTTTAAAGGCTTTTCAAGAACAGAACCGACCCCTGCACTTGACCCGGAAACCCGGCAGCCTGTCGGCCAGCACCGTCAGTGTGGCACAATTTTGACATCAGATGTAGCACGAAATCGGGTTTCGAGTCTTTCATATTTTTCTACATCATACTTCTATTGAGGTTCGTTTTGCATCGCAAAACGAAATCCGAATACTGACTTTGCACTGCAGCGTGACCTGCTCGCCCATGTCTCAAGCCTGTCTACGCCCCGGATACGACGCCCGCCGGGCAGGTCTTAACGATCGGCAGACACTCAGTAGCTGCGGGTCGGGCATCTATGGCCGAACCAATTCCTGTGTTGACGCACACCATCCAGCGGCTATCTCACTGCTTGGACAAGCTGCCGGCGCAAGAGCGGCCTTCAAAGGAAGGATGACCAGATCCGATGACTTCACTTTCCACCGATGCACCGGTCCTGGTAACGGGTGCCACGGGCTATGTTGCCAGCTGGCTGGTGAAGGAATTGCTCGATGCCGGAATTACGGTGCACGCTGCTGTCCGTGACCCGGACCGCAAGGACAAGGTCGCACACCTTCAGGAGATTGCGGCCGGATCTCCGGGCACCCTGCGTTTTTTCAGAGCCGACCTGCTGGAGGAAGGTTCCTACGCCGAGGCGATGGCAGGCTGTGCCATCGTCTTCCACACGGCCTCCCCTTTCACCACATCGGTCACGGACCCGCAGAGGGAGCTGATCGCGCCCGCGGTGAAAGGTACCCGGAACGTTCTGGAAACCGCCACGCGGACTGCAAGTGTCAAACGCGTGGTCGTCACCAGCTCCTGCGCGGCCATCTACACGGATGCAATCGACTGTATTAAAGCCCCGGGCGGCAAACTGACGGAGGAGGTCTGGAACACCACCGCCTCTCTCGAATACCAGCCCTACAGCTATTCCAAGACGCTTGCGGAACAGGAAGCCTGGAAGATCGCCAGGGCTCAGGATCGCTTCGAGCTGGTCACCGTCAATCCGTCGCTGGTGATCGGTCCGGCCCTTAACGCCAGGCCGACATCCGAAAGTTTCAACATCGTCCGCCAGATGGGCGACGGCACCATGAAACGGGGCGCTCCGAAACTTGGCCTTGGCGTCGTGGATGTGCGTGACCTTGCCAGGGCACACATGGAGGCCGGCTTCCGGGAAGAGGCCGAGGGAAGGCATATCATCTCCGGCCACGACACCAACATTCTGGAACTCGGCAAGGCCTTGATCGAGAAATACGGCGATCGTTATCCGGTGCCTCGCCAGTCGCTACCCAAATGGATCGTCTGGCTGGTCGGGCCGATCGTCGGCGGTATTTCACGGAAATTCGTCACCAACAACGTCGACGTGAAATGGCGCGCCGACAATTCCAAAAGCAAACGCGCCCTCGGCGTCACCTACAGACCGATGAAAACCTCCATGGAAGAGATGTTCCAGCAGATGATCGACGCCGGAGTCTTCGGGAAGTAGGACGCTTCAGATCACACCCACTCCGTTCGCTGAGGGCACGGCAGGGATTGCAGGGTCAAACCCTGCAATGACGGACGCCGGGCAAAGTATCGCCGTATCCATGCCCTCTATTCTCCCACTCGCTCCCCGTCATCCCATGGCTCGACCATGGGATCCATGCCGTTGCCCTTGGGCCAAACCGCAGCCCCGGCTGGCATGGTCAAGGTGCGGATTACAGGGGCAAGCCCTGGAAAGACCGAAGTCAGGTGAGGTGTAATTTCGCCAGCAAAGGTCATTGAACCTAGCCCCATACTTCCGGCTAAGCGCGAGCCGGGTCTCTCACGATTTCAAAAAGAAAAAGGCGCAGCGGGAGACTGCGCCTTTCACATTGTGTAGAGAAACCCGCCGGGTCTTACATCTTGCACTCGTCTGAATAGGCGTCACCGTGATCGGTCAGGGCCGTTCCGACGATCTTGTTGGTATAGACATCACCTTCCTTGATCACCTCGCGAACATAGATGTCCTGGATCGGATGATGGTTCGGACCGAAGCTGAACTTGCCGCGCACGGATGGGAAGTCAGCTGCTTCAAGCGCTGCGCGGAAACCGTCTGCGTCCGTCACATCCGCCTTGGCCATGGCCGACAGCAGCAGGTTGGCCGTATCGAAGCCCTGGGCCGCATAAAGCGACGGCAGGCGGCCGTATTCGGCCTGGAAGCTTTCAACGAAGGCCTTGTTGGCATCGTTGTCGATATCCTTGCTCCACTGGCTCGTGTTCTTCACGCCCAGCGCAGCATCCCCAACCGCCTGCAGGATACCCTGATCGAAGGAAAACGCCGGACCAACGACCGGAAGGCCGACGCCGCTGTCGGCATATTGCTTCAGGAAGGAGATACCCATGCCGCCAGGCAGGAAGAAGAACACGCTGTCGGCGCCCGATGCACGGATCTGGGCAATCTCGGCCGCATAGTCGGTCTGGCCCAGCTTGGTGTAGATCTCACCCGCCAGTTCACCGTCGTAGTAGCGCTTGTACCCGGTCAGCGAATCCTTGCCGGCCGGATAGTTCGGCGCGAGGATGAAGCTCTTCTTGAAACCGGCTTCCTTGGCATAGGCGCCTGCGGCCTCATGCAGGTTGTCGTTCTGATAGGCAACGCTGAAATAGTTCGGATGGCAGCCCTTGCCGGCCAGAGCGGACGGACCGGCGTTCGGTGACAGATAGAACTTGCCCTGGGCAGTGACAGACGGCACGACGGCCATGGCCAGGTTCGACCAGATAATGCCGGTCAGGACGTCGACCTTGTCCGACTGGATCATCTTGTCGGCAAGCTGAACCGCGACGTCCGGCTTGCGCTGGTCGTCTTCGATGATCACTTCCAGATCCGTGTTGCCGGCCTGTTTGACCGCCAGCATGAAGCCGTCACGTGCATCGATGCCAAGACCTGCACCACCGCCGGACAGGGTCGTGATCATGCCGACCTTGACGGGTTCGGCCTGTGCCGCTCCCGCCAGAATGGCCACCAGGCTGGCGGCCGCAGCAAATTGTTTCAACATAGGAAATCCCCTCTTCAGTCCCTTGAGCCCGCTTGCGGGGCTCTTGAAACGACACTCTATCGGCACAAACGCCGATGGCAAACATGCAATTCGTCCAAGAATGACGAGACGCAGCCTGTTTCAGAGCGCCGTGCGCAAATGCCAGAGCTCAGGGAAGAGTTCGACTTCCAGCATGCGCTTCAGGTAACTGACGCCGCCGGTTCCACCGGTTCCACGTTTGAAGCCGATCACCCGTTCCACGGTGGTGACATGATTGAAGCGCCAGCGGCGGAAGTAGTCCTCCAGATCAACCAGTTTCTCACCGACCTCGTAAAGTGCCCAATGGGCGGACGGATCCCGGTAAACCTTCTGCCAGAGCGTCATGATCTCGGGAACTTCGAGATGTGGAGCAGAAGCAGGTACCGCAATGGCGTCCTCCGGCACATCGAGACCCTGGCGGCGGGCGAATGCCAGCACGACCTGATAAAGGCTGGGGCGGGCAAGCTCCGCATTCAGCAGGGCAACGCTATGCGCGTCGTGCTCGTGCGGCCGGATCATTGCCGTATTCCGGTTGCCCAGCGCATATTCGATCAGCCGGTACTGCAGCGACTGAAAGCCCGAGGACATGCCGAGGGCATCCCGGAACTGGGTATAGTCGCTCGGCGTCATTGTCCGCAGCACATCCCAGGCAGAATTCAGTTGCTCCATGATCCGGCTGACCCGGGCAAGAAGCTTCATCGCCTGCGGCATGTGATCGTCGGCAATCGCATCGCGAGCGGCGTTCAGCTCATGCAGCATGAGCTTCATCCACAATTCCGACGTCTGGTGCTGAATGATGAAAAGCAGTTCGTCGGAGGCGTCCGACAAGGGTGCCTGTGCATTCAGAATCTGCGTCAGCCCCAGATAGTCGCCATAGGACATCTTGTCCGCAAAGCGCATCTCGGCGCCTTCCGTTTCCGGATTATAGGCTTTGCCCGGTTCGGCTTCGTCGCTCATGGCTCTCTCCCGCTGGGCTCTTCAAATGGCCCTTCCAAGGCATCTATACCGTCCGGACAGCAGACTTGGATAGGTGAGAATTCAAAGTGTTACGAGAAAAGGAACAACAGCCGTCCGCTTCCGTCCGGCACGCCGGTCAACTACCGGCGGCTTCCAGAATGGCGTCAGCTGAAAAATCGTAGTGACTATGATTGGAAGACGATTTGCAGAACCGGGCGAAGTCGATCTTGTCCCAATTCCCGTCACCAAGCCTGCTGAGATATAGCTCGACGTTCTGAGCGGTGATCGGCGACATCTTGAACACGACATCGACGAAGACTTCACCCTGAACACTTCTGAAGAAATGATCCCTCAGCATCACAATCGCCCAGGCACCTGCAAAGAAATGCCCGCCATGGGTCATGGTCAGTTCGTTGGACCGTACCGCGTTCATGCCGCGGTTCGACCAGTTCAACCCGGCGAACAATATATCCTTGCCGATGGTCAGTCCTGCTTCGGTTGCAGCACGCTGTGCACCGAAAGCAATGTCATCGTTCGCACCCCAGACGACGTCAATTCGCGTGCGGTTCAAAACGCTTTTCGTCCGCGCGAAAGCAAGTTCCTCGCTCCAGTCGACCGGAATGGCATGGACCAGTTTGACGTCGCTGTTGTCTGCCACAGCCCGCAACATACCGAGTTCCCGCTGCAATCCGGCAGGCGTGGTTGAATCGCCAGTGAGGGACAGCAACCGGATTTCCCTTGCGTCCGGGTTGAGCCGCCGCGCTTCGGCAAACAACGACTGTGCCATCTCGTAACCGGCCGTTTCATTGTCCGGAACGACCGAGGCGATAATACCATGAAGATCGATGTTCCTGCGTTCCAGGTCGACCCGTTGCTTCGGCGTCAGCTTGTTGAGCAGGAACAGAACCTTGCTCTCCCGGCCCTCCATAAGCTGCATCAGACGGGCAGCCGCCTGGTTCTCGTTGACCAGAATGAAATAGTCCGGCAGCTCCCCCTGTTCCAGCCGGAGACTGAGAAGCTCTTCCATGCCGTAGGGACGCCGGTCGGCGTACAGGATTTCAAGGTCGACGTTCAGATCGGCAGCAGCCGCCATCATGGTCCTGGACACGTCGCCCCAGAAACCGGTCTCACCACCCGGGTTGATGAAGGTCACGCGGAAGTCCGCCGCCTGGACCACGCCGGCTGCCACCCAAAACCACACCATGCACAGCAGTCTGACGAACATCATTATCCTTCGCTCTTCATCCTTGCCCGTCACGTTCTTGCAGCTCTTCACGCAAGAACGGCCCCGGTTCAGATCACGGACATTCACCGCAGCACCGGTTGAATGTTCGAAAGCCGAACGGGACCTTGACATGGGGGCCAGCCGATCGCACCGAAACAGTGCCTGGACCAACCCCGGCATCATATTAGCCACCACAAATATGTTCTGCAGAAGTGGCAACCACTTACGCACATTTTATTGGCGCATATCCAAAGATTGCCAGAAACCGGTTTCCGAGGCAGTCCTGCCTGAAACCCGGCCGCAACAGACCTGCCGCCTGCTGGCCGTTCGCTGGCTGCCGGCACCTTGATCCGATTGTGTTAATCAATCCGAAATTAGCACAGGAAAAGCGCTTGTCAGAGCCGGCTTCGCCGGAAGGATTGCATCGTGTTTAACGAACCCTGACCGGCAACACGAGATTTCACCTGGTTCCCGGCCTTCTGCTTTCGCAAGATGCTTGCAGCCCATTCGTGAGGCGAAACTGCCTACAGAAAGACGTGGTTATGCGTTTGATTTTGTGAAAACCTGACACTCGCGCTTTAAAACGGACAAATACCGGGGCCCTGTAAATGTCAATTCGTGCAAGCATTTATCACCTGACCCATTACCGATACGACCGTCCGGTTACCTTAAGCCCGCAGATTATCCGCTTGCGGCCGGCCCCTCACAGCCGCACCCGGGTCCTGTCTCACTCGTTGAAGGTTTCGCCCGAAGGTCACTTCGTCAATCACCAGCAGGACCCCTACGGCAACTGGCTGTCCCGCTTCGTGTTTCCCGAGCCTGTGCGCGAATTCAAGATCGAAGTGGATCTGGTCGCCGACATGGCCGTCTACAATCCCTTCGATTTCTTCATCGAGGAGAGCGCGGAGGAATGGCCCTTCGACTATCCGCCGGAACTTCGTGAAGATCTTCAGATCTACCGTCGCCTCGACCCGACCGGCCCGCGCATGACCGCGTTCCTGGAAACGGTCCCGAAGGATCGCCAGAGAACCGTCGACTTCATCGTCGGGCTGAACGCCAAGGTCTCCCAGACCGTCAACTATGTCATTCGCATGGAGCCTGGCGTACAGACACCGGAAGAAACCTTCGAGAAAGGAACCGGGTCCTGCCGCGATTCCACCTGGCTGCTGGTGCAGGCGCTGCGCCATCTCGGTTTCGCCGCAAGGTTTGTCTCCGGATATCTCATCCAGCTGAAGCCGGATCTGGAAGCACTGGACGGCCCCTCCGGCACCGATCACGATTTCACCGATCTGCATGCCTGGGCCGAAGTCTTCCTGCCGGGTGCTGGCTGGATCGGGCTCGATCCGACCTCCGGCCTTCTGGCAGGCGAAAGCCACATTCCGCTGGCCGCGACGCCGCATTACGTCAACGCCGCCCCGATTGTCGGCATGGCAAGCAAGGCGGAGGTCGACTTCGCCTTCGACATGAAGGTGGCCCGCGTCGCCGAACATCCGCGCATCACCAAGCCGTTTTCCGACGATGCCTGGTCGGCACTCAATCAGCTCGGCACCAAGGTCGACCGGATCCTGTCGCAGGAGGACGTCCGCCTGACCATGGGCGGCGAACCCACCTTCGTCTCGATCGATGATTTCGAAGCCGCAGAATGGAATACCGACGCGGTTGGCCCGACCAAACGCCAGAAGGCAGACATTCTGATCCGCCGGTTGCGTGAACGCTTTGCCCCTGGAGGGTTCCTGCATTACGGCCAGGGGAAATGGTACCCGGGTGAAACCCTGCCCCGCTGGACCTTCTCGCTTTACTGGCGCCGCGACGAAAAACCGATCTGGCATGATCCGGATTTGATCGCGGAAGAAGGCGACGATACCAAGGCCAGCGCAGATCAGGCCGCAGCGCTGCTGCAGGAGATCGCAACGAAGCTGGAAATCGACCCGGACCACGTGGTGGCCGCCTATGAAGACCCGGCGGTGTGGCTGGTGAAGGAAGCCAACCTTCCGGAAAATGTCACCCCGAAAAATTCCAAGCTGGAGGATGCCGAGGCCCGGCATCGTATTGCCCGTGTCTTCGACCGTGGGCTGACCGAACCTGCCGGACATGTGCTGCCGATCCAGCGCTGGCAATCGAAAGCCGGCGGACACCGCTGGCGATCCGAGCGCTGGAAGCTGCGCCGTGATGCGCTGTTCCTCGTTCCCGGAGACAGCCCTGTCGGCTACCGCCTGCCGCTGGAATCCCTGCCCCATGTCCCACCGGCCCAATATCCCTACACCAACATCGCCGATCCGACCGTGCCGCGCGATCCGTTGCCGGAGTTTCCTGCGGGCCCGCGCGCTGACCGCAGGCAGGATGTCGCCCATTTCACCGCCAGCGAAGGCCAGCAGGACCGGCGGGAACAAACCCTGACAGATGACGAATTTGGCGGAGCATCGGTCAGAACAGCGCTGTCGGTGGAAGCTCGCGACGGACGTCTTTGCGTCTTCATGCCGCCGGTGGAACGGATCGAGGACTATCTGGAACTCATCTCGGTGGCGGAATCTGCCGCGGCTGACTTGAACCTGCCGGTTCATATCGAAGGATATCCGCCCCCGCCCGACCCGCGCATGAATGTCATCCGCGTTGCACCGGATCCGGGCGTCATCGAGGTCAACATCCATCCGGCATCCAGCTGGCAGGAATGTGTCGCGATCACCGAAGGCGTTTATGAGGAAGCCCGGCAGTCGCGGCTCGGTGCCGACAAGTTCATGATCGACGGCAAGCACACGGGCACCGGCGGCGGCAACCACGTGGTAGTTGGCGGCGCGACGCCGCTCGACAGTCCGTTCCTGCGCCGGCCTGATCTCCTGCGCAGCCTGATCCTGCACTGGCAGCGCCATCCAAGCCTGTCCTACCTGTTCTCCGGCCTCTTCATCGGCCCGACCTCTCAGGCACCGCGCGTCGATGAGGCCCGTCATGACGGCCTTTACGAGTTGGAAGTCGCCCTGTCACAGATCCACCGCCCTCATGAAGGGGCAACGCCGTTCCCCTGGCTGGTGGACCGGTTGCTGCGGAACCTTCTGGTGGATGTCACCGGCAACACCCACCGGGCGGAAATCTGCATCGACAAGCTCTATTCCCCCGACGGCCCGACAGGACGGCTGGGCCTCGTCGAGTTCCGCGGATTCGAAATGCCGCCGGACCCGCGCATGAGCCTTGCCCAGCAGCTGTTGCTCAGGGCGCTCATTGCGCGCCTGTGGCAGCAGCCACTATCCGGCAACCTGACACGTTGGGGCACGGCCCTGCACGACCGGTTCATGCTGCCGCATTATGTCTGGACCGATTTTCTCGACGTCCTGGGTGATCTGGAGCATCACGGTTTTCAGATGCGTCCGGACTGGTTCGAAGCCCAGGCCGAATTCCGCTTCCCCTTCTGCGGAGAACTCGAGGTCGATGGTGTTCACCTTGAACTTCGACAGGCGCTGGAACCCTGGCACGTACTGGGCGAGACCGGCGCCATAGGTGGCACCGTGCGTTATACGGACAGCTCCACCGAACGTCTGCAGGTCAAGCTCACCACCAGCGATCCGGACCGCTACGCCGTCACCTGTAACCGGCGGACCTTGCCGCTCAGGAAAACCGAGACCAACGGCGTTTCGGTTGCCGGTGTCCGTTACAAGGCCTGGCAACCGGCCATGGCGCTGCACCCCGTGCATCCGGTCGACGCCCCGCTGACCTTCGATATCTTCGATCGCTGGAGCGGGCGGGCCCTTGGTGGCTGCGTCTATCATGTTGCTCATCCGGGCGGACGGAACTATGACACGTTTCCTGTCAACGGGAACGAGGCAGAAGCCCGCCGCCTTGCAAGGTTCGAGCCCCACGGCCATACGCCGGGGCTCTATCTTCCGGGGCTTGAACGGCCACATCCGGAGTTTCCGTTGACGTTGGACCTGCGCAGACCGCAGAATGTCTGACGAACCGGCAGCCCCGCCGACTGGAAACGATGCATGAGCCTGGACGAAAACGCAGAACCCGGAGCGCTTCGCTACGGCCTCTTGAAGGCCTATCGTCCCTTTCCGGATGTTTCGGACGAGCTGCTCTTCCCTGATGGCCGGGTAAGACCGGTCTGGCGGTCGTTTCTGGAGCATCTAAGCGCTCTGACGCCGGAGGAAATTACCGAGCGTTTCGCGCGCGGCAATCAGTATCTGAACGATGCCGGGGTCTATTTCCGTCAATACGGGCAGGACGGGGCGAATGAGCGGGAATGGCCGTTGAGCCATATTCCGGTGATCATCAGCCAGGACGACTGGCAGGTGATTGCAGACGGTCTGACCCAGCGCGCCGAACTTCTGGAACAGGTTGTCGCCGATCTTTATGGCGACAACAGGCTGGTGTCCAACGGCTATCTTCCGGCAAGCCTGATTGCGCAAAGTCCGGAGTGGCAGCGTCCACTGGTGGGCATCAAGCCGAAATCCGGACAATTCCTGCACTTCCTGTCGTTCGAGATCGGCCGCGGGCCGGACGGAACCTGGTGGGTTCTGTCCGACAGGGCACAGGCGCCTTCCGGTGCCGGCTTCGCACTGGAAAACCGGGTCGCAACCGGACGCGTCTTCAACGAGTTCTTCGCCCGTGCCAATGTCCATCGGCTCGCCGGGTTTTTCCGGCGGTTCCGCGACCACCTGGTCGAGCTGCGTGGAGAAAGCGAAAGCCGCGTTTCGATCCTGACACCAGGCCCGCTGAACGACACCTATTTCGAGCATGCCTACATCGCCCGCTATCTCGGCTTCATGCTGCTGGAAGGTGAGGACCTGACAGTTGAAAACGGCAAGCTGATGGTTCGCACGGTCGCCGGGCTGAGACCCGTCAGCGTTCTCTGGCGGCGCCTTGATGCCGCCTGGGCCGATCCGGTGGAATTGAACGAAACCTCTCACATCGGCACTCCGGGTCTTGTTCAGGCGGTCCGCAGCGGCGCAGTCACCATGATCAATGCGCTCGGCACCGGCATTCTGGAAACACGCGCGCTCCTTGCCTTTCTGCCGCGCATCAGCGAACACCTGCTCGGCGAGCCGCTGAAGCTGCCGAACGTCGCGACCTGGTGGTGCGGTGAAGAGGGAACCAAAGCCTACGTGAAAGAAAATGCGGAAGGCATGATGTTCAGCCCCGCTCTGTCGACCGCGCTGCCTTTCACATCCTCCCATACCGATTTTATCGGCAAGGATTTCGACAAGTTCCACAAGGGCATTCTGGAAACCTGGATCGACAGCAAGAGCGACAAGCTGGTCGGGCAGGAAGCCGTGACCCTGTCGACGACGCCTGCTTATGACAACGGGCTTCTGGTCCCCCGGCCGATGAGCCTGCGCGTCTTCCTGGCCCGAACGACCAACGGCTGGGAAGTCATGTCTGGCGGCTTTGCCCGGATCGGACAAACGGAAGATGCAAGTGCGATCGCCATGCAGGCGGGCGGATCGGCGGCCGATGTGTGGATCGTCGGCGGTCAGAAGCCGCACAAGGAAACCTTGCTCCACCAGACGGAATCGCCGTTCTTCAAATCACAGACCGGTTCCCTGCCATCGCGCGCAGCCGACAACCTGTTCTGGCTCGGCCGCTACGTGGAGCGTGCGGAAGGCGCGGTGCGGCTGCTGCGTGCCTATCATGCCCGGTTGATGGAAACGGCGGACCCGGAAGCCCCGCTTGTGGCATTGACGGCGGAATATCTGGACAAGATCGGCATGGCGCCTGTCGAGCCGGTTCCCGATGGCCTGTGCGACATGCTGCAATCGGCCGTCGCCAGCGCTGCGAAGGTGCGCGACCGGTTTTCCGTCGATGGCTGGCTGGCGCTGAACGACCTTGCCCAGGCCGCGAATGGCGCCAAGCGCACGATGCGCGACAATGCCGACGTAACCAGAGCCATGGGCCTGCTGCTGCGCAAGATCACCGGCTTTTCGGGTCTTGTGCATGAAAACATGTACAGGTTTATCGGCTGGCGTTTCCTGTCCATCGGCCGTGCACTGGAACGCGCCCACCGGATGGCTGACCTCCTGTCGGTCTTTACCGACGAAGACGCACCGGAAGGCTCTCTTGAACTGCTGCTTGAGGTTGGCGACAGCGCCATGTCGATGAGCCGGCGTTATGCGGTCTCTCTCAGCCATGCCACCGTGCTGGACCTTTTGGCGATGGACACCAAGAACCCGCGCGCAGTGCTCTACCAGCTGACCGACATGAAAGACCATATCGGCGTGCTGCCCAACGCGACGGAAAACGGGCATCTTTCGGAACTGGCCCGCTCCGTCCTGCAGGTTCACACACTTCTGGCAATCGCCACCCCGGAGACACTGACACCGGCTTCTCTTGCCGATCTTCGCGATCAGATTTCCTATCTCTCCGTGGAGCTGACCGATGCCTATATCCGGTAACGGACGGTCGCTTTCACCCGACACGCCCGACGCGAGGCGCCCGTGCATTACGATGTAACGCTTGAAATCACCTACGACTATGCCAGCCCGGCCAACTACGGACATCATGCACTCCGGCTGATGCCGGCGACCATTCCCGGCGAGCAGAAGCTGATGGCGGGGCAGATCCATATCGTGCCTGGCCCTTCTGAGCGTCACGACCGGACGGACTTCTTCGGCAATGCTGTCACCGACGTTGCCTACCGGCGCAGCCACAGCGAACTCAGTTTCAAGCTGAAGGCCCGTATCGACAGAACCGCGGTGCCGGAAGAACTCGACATTTCACCGCCGTTGCACGCCCTGGCAAGGGAGCTCTCCGGCGTTCAGTCGCTTGCCCCTAGGGCGCCGGTCCATTTTCTTTCCGCCTCGCCGCGTCTTCCCCTCGACCCCGCGTTTGCAGTCTATGCGCAGGACCATGTCGTCCCGGGCATGAGCACGATTTCCGCCGTCGAAGCCATCGGCAAGGCCTTGAACACGGACATGCGCTTCGATGCCGAGGCCACAACAGTCGATACTCCGGCCATTGAGGCGTTCGAGCGACGTCATGGCGTCTGCCAGGATTTTTCGCACATCATGATCGCCTGCCTCAGGAGTATCGGCATTCCGGCAGGCTACGTCAGCGGCTTTCTCCGGACCATTCCGCCGGAAGGCCAGGAACGGCTGGAAGGTGCGGATGCCATGCACGCCTGGGTCAGGGCCTGGTGCGGCATCGAGATCGGCTGGATCGAATATGACCCCACCAATGCCCTCAGGGTCGGGCAGGATCACATCGTTGTCGCGCATGGCCGCGACTACGGAGACGCCGCACCGGTAAAAGGCGTGTTGCGCACGTCAGGGTCTCAAACCACCGATCACAAGGTCGATGTTGTTCCGCTTTGAAACATGGTTTTTCAGGCCGCTCCATCTGAACACCGCCTCCGGAATTTTATCGCGAGATATCCCCGGCTGAGCAGGGCGAGCCTGTTTCCATCATCGCCGTTTTGCTAAAATGTGGAACGCGACCAAGGGGAGCTGGTTATGCGTTCGTTTCTTCATGCCATCGTGTTTTTGCTGGTATCAGCCGGCACCGTGCAGGCAGGTTACGATCAGTCCAAGGACTGGTTCCATGCCAGGGACTGGCGAGAACGGGTCCGGATCCAGTTCCTGCTGGTCTTTACGGGAGACTACGCCTCACAGGTGGACGGAACCTTCGGCAGGCTCACCTATAACGCGCTCACAACTTTCCAGAAGCACCGGGACTTCACCCCGAACGGTGTGCTCGACGACGAGCAGATGCAGATCCTCCAGCGCGATGGTCTCGACCTTGTCGAACGGGTCGGTTTTGAAACCTACAAGGACGCCGTTTCCGGATTGCAGCTCGGCGTTCCGGGCAAGCTCTTCGAACCGTCCACCCAGACGCCGCGCGGGCACCTCTGGCGGGCCTACGACAACAGCATCGAACTGGAAACCCTGCAGGTTTCGGCGGAAGAAACCGACTACGCGGCGCTCTACAAGCGCCTGACCGATACCAGCGACGGGCGGACCGTGGAGCACAAGCAGTTCCGGAATGACTACTTCGTCGTCTCCGGTCGGCAGGATGGACGGGATTTCTACCTGCGCATGATGAAAACCTCTTCTGACAGCCGCGGTTTTTCGCTTGCCTGGCAGGCACGCCATGCCGTCTTCATGGATCGCGTGGCAGTTGCCATGTCGAACAGCATGACGTTTTACGATGGAGCAGACGACGAGAAGCTGGACGCGGTCACATCAGCTCCCGGCCTTCAGGTTCTGGAAGAGGACAACAGTCGCGATCCACTTCCCAAGGGAGCACGCAAGGATATTATCGGCCGCCAGACCTCCTCCTCCGGCAGCGGCTATTTCCTGACGACCGAAGGCCATATCGGCACCAATGCGCATGTGGTCGGCAACTGCCGCTCGCTGGATATTCCGGGCCACGGAACTGCGCGGCTGGTGAAGGCGGACACGGAAAACGACCTAGCGATCCTGCAGCTCGACAGCGGCAAGTCGGATCATGTCGCGCAGTTCCGCTCAAAACAGCCGATCGTTCGCGGAGAGGAGATTTTCGTGATCGGCTATCCCTTTGCCCAGATCCTGGACAACAACCTGAATTTCACTCCCGGCATGATCTCGTCGCTGGCAGGCGTCAAGGGCGACAGCCGCCATTTCATGCTGACAGCACCGGTACAGCCAGGCAATTCAGGTGGCCCGGTTCTGGACAGGACGGGAGCCGTCGTCGGCACCGTTGTGTCTCGCCTGGACAAGTTCAAGACGCTCAAACTGGCCGGTGACCTGCCGGAAAACGTGAATTTCGCGGTCAGGGGCAAGCTGATGGCGGAGTTCATGGAGGACCTCGGCCTTGCGCCTTCCTACAACACCATAACCAACATCAAGAGCCCGACCAGGATCGACGAGGAGGCTTCTCAATACACCGTGTTGGTGCTCTGCCGGAACTGAACCTGCCGAAAAGGCCGGGTTCTTTCCGACAGACAGTCTTAGCGGATGGCCTTGTCTTCGCCGTCGAAGAAATGCAGGCGGCTCTCGTCGAAAGTCAGACCAACACGAGTACCCTCCTCCACGTCTTCGGCACCGCTGATCCGCACCAGGATCGTTTCAAGCCCGTCGAGCGCCACGTAAAGGAAGGTGTCTGCACCCAGATATTCGGCCACTTCCACCGTCCCGGTGCAATGCCCCTCGCCCGGCGTTGCAAGGCTGATGTGCTCCGGACGGATGCCGAGTTTCACCGGTGTTTGTCCGCTGCCGGCATACGGATAAGGACCGCCGCCATGCCCATGCAGCGAAAACCGTCCTTCTTCGAGTGAACAGGGCAACACGTTCATCTTCGGCGAACCGATGAACTGGGCAACGAACAGATTGTCCGGCCGTTCATAAAGTTCGCGCGGCGATCCGACCTGTTCGATCCTGCCGGCCTGCAAAACCACGATCTTGTCGGCCAGCGTCATGGCTTCCACCTGATCGTGTGTCACGTAGATCATGGTGGTGCCGAGGCTCTTGTGGAGCCGGGCGACCTCGAAACGCATTTCAACGCGGAGCGCTGCGTCGAGGTTCGACAGAGGTTCATCGAACAGGAAGGCACCTGGCTCGCGCACGATGGCGCGGCCGATCGCCACCCGCTGGCGCTGTCCCCCCGAAAGCGCCTTGGGGCGCCGGTCGAGATATTCGTCCAGCTTCAGCACTTCGGCAGCCGCATTCACCTTGCGGTCGATCTCCGCCTTGGGAAAGCCTGCGGTCTTCAGACCGAAACCGACGTTTTCGCGCACCGACATATGCGGATAAAGCGCGTAGGACTGGAAGACCATCGACAGTCCCCGCCCCGATGGCGGCAGCGCTGTCACATCCTTGCCATCGATCTCGATAGCACCACGGCTGGTTTCCTCAAGCCCTGAGATCAGACGCAACAGTGTCGACTTCCCGCAGCCGGACGGTCCGACAAAGATGACGAATTCGCCATCCTTGATGTCGAGGTCGATGCCCTTGATGACCTGCAGGTTGCCGAACCACTTTTCAACCTTGTTGAGCTGGATCGCTCCCATCGCGTCCCCCTTAAGCTGCCTGCTCGGCGTGTGAAGGCGAAGCCCAGGTCAGCCAGATGGCCGACGTCCAGGAGAACGATCCGCCACCTGCTCCTGCGCCCGTTTCCGGGCTGAAATATTCCGCAAAGCCTCCGGTTTCGATCAGCCGCGCGGTGTCGGCGCGCAGTCGTTCGGCCCGGGCGGCATCGCCTGATTCGGCAAAGCCCTTCGCGATCATGTAATTGATCATCGCCCACACCGGTCCGCGCCAATACCGCAAGGGCTCGTAACTGCGGTGATCGGGATCATAGGACGGCATCAGGTATTCGACCCGCGCCGCGATCCTGTCGAAATGTCCCTGAAGCGCACCAAGGGTCTGCGGATCATGGAGGCCTGCATAGAGCGCAAGGAAGGATGCACTGGAGATGCCATCTGTCTGCTTGCCGCGACGCTCGTCAAAAGCGACATGTGCCTTGACCTCATCATTCCAAAGCGTCCGGCTGCCTTTTTCCATCGTCGCGATCCACCCTTGGATCTCGTCGGCTTCCGCACTCATGCCGAGTTTTTCGGCCAGTGCGAGAAGATCCCGGTTGGCGCGCAGGAAGATGAAGGTAACGCCCGGGTCGGCAACGAAGAACGGGCAGGTTTCGGCGACTTTTTCCGGATTCCAGCCTACCTTGCGGCAAGCAGCGACAATGCTGAGATAGCGGTCGTAGTCCTCCTTGTGCGGTCGCATGGCCGGATCGACATGAGAGGTGTCCTTCCGCTCATAGGGACCAATGTCCTTGACCTCGACCGCCCGCAGCGCCTCGTCCCAGTCCGGCAGGTTGTCCCGACCGGATTCCCAGGGGTGAATGACGGCAATGACACCAAGGTTTTTCGGGTCACGATAGGCAAGATACCAGCGATGCCAGGCCATCAGTTTCGGCAACAAGGCCTTCGCCCGCTCCAGCGCCTTGCCGGTCCGGTCAGCCTCCACCAGGCTATGGACGACGGACGCGGCCACCGGCGGCTGGGAATGGCCGGAACTCGGGATCGGACCGCCGTCGGTTCCCCATACGCCCGGTCCGGGGAAATAGCTCGGATCGTCCTTGCGAAACAGGATGTGCGGCACCATTCCGTCGCGCCACTGGCCCTGGAACAGCATCTCGATTTCCTGCCAGGCCCGGTCCTGGTCGAATTCCGCAAACCCCAGGGCGACAAAGACGGAATCCCAGTTCCACTGGTACGGATAAAGACCCTTCGTCGGGATCGTGTACCCGCCCTGGTCGTTTTCGGTCAGGATGGCCTTTGCCGCCTGGTCTAGATCTGCGTGTGCCACAGCGTACTCCCTCGGGCTCTTCAGAGCCCCTTCTCTTGATCGTTCAACCCTTGACGCTGCCGGCCGTCAGGCCCTGGACAAGGAAACGTTCGAACCACAGGAAAATGAAAAGGACGGGCACGGTCGCAATTACCGCGCCCGCCATGAGGTGCTGACGCGGCACCTCGGAGGAATTGAGGGACACCACTCCGCGCGACAGCGTGAAGATGTCCGGATCGTCCAGGAACATGAACGCGAACAGGAACTCGTTCCAGGCGATCATGAAGACGTAAAGCGAGACGGAGGCCAGCGCCGGAAGGGACAGTGGCAGGGTGATCTTCAGGATCACGCCGATGCGCGACAGCCCGTCCATCAGTCCGGCTTCCTCCAGCTCCGACGGCAGACCGCGAAAGTACCCCTGCAACATGTAGAGCGCGACCGGGATGGTGGTTGCCGGATAGACGATCAGCAGGCCGGTGAGCGTGTTGCGCAGGCCAAGCTGCGAGAACACCGCATAGAGCGGGATCACCAACACGATCGCCGGCACCATGTAGATGAGCAACACCGAGCGGGCCAGGAATGCCTGCCCCGGAAACCGCAGCCGCGACACGGCATAGGCGCCCGGCACCGAGAACAGCAGCGTCAGCACGACGGTTGCCACCGACACGAAGGCGGACACCATCAGGTAACGGCCGAAGTTGAACTGGGTGAAAAGCTCGACATAGGACCGGAACAGCCCGCTGATACCCTGACTGACGTCGATCGACAGGTCCAGCGGATTGGCCAGCAGCGCCTGCTGACTTTTGAGCGAGGTCATGATCATGACGTAGAACGGCAAGGCGACAATGATCGAGAAGACGACGAAGCCGACGCCCTTCGCGATGCGAATATAGACGACCTCACGCTCGTAGCGCGACATTGCACCAAGCCGGGCCCCACCGAGGCAGATCGCATTGGCACCGGTAACACCGGCGACAAACATCACCAGACCAAGTCCCTGCCACAGCGTGTGCTGACCAAGCGACAGACCGAAGGGAGCCGCGAAGGAAGCCACCATCAGGACGACGAACAGGACGGCTGCAGACAGCCCCCTGTCCGCCATCGCTCCAGCGCCCCCGGTCGACTGCCTCCAGACCAGAACCAGAGCACTGACAAGCCCTGCAAGACCTGCCGCCGTTGCCTGCGGCTGCGCCACATCGCCGGTCACCAGTGTCAGCGTGACACCGATAACCACCATGGCAGTGACGCCCCAGATCAGGCCGGTCAGCGCCGCGAGAACGATACTGCCGGGTCTCATAGCCCTTCCTCCTTCGGCGAAAAGCGGATGAACAAAGTGGCGAAGGTGACAAGGACGACAAAGACGACCACGGCAACGGCCGCACCGGCGCCGAGATTGGACAGGGCAAATCCCTGCTCATAGACATCGACGGTCAGCGTACGCGTGCCCGCGTTGCCGCCGGTCAGAAGGAAGATGTCGTCGAACTTGTTGAAGGTCCAGATGAAGCGCAGCAGGAACAGGACCGAGAGGATCCCCATCAGTTGCGGCAGCGACAGGTACCAGAACTGTTGCAGCGGCGTTGCCCCGTCCATTTCGGCAGCTTCATACATGTCCGTGTTGATCGACTGCATGCGCGCCAGGATGAACAGGAAAGACAGCGGGAAGTAACGCCAGGCCTCGAAGGCAATCACCGTCGTCAGCGCCAGGGGAAATTCCATCGGAATGCCGAGAACGGAAAACTCGATCGCCCTCTGGCCGAAGAAATTGATCGGATCGGCGACAACGCCCATTTTGGTCAAAAGGGCATTGAGCGTGCCGGAAAACGGGTCGAACAGAACGACCCAGGTAAAGGCAACCGCGATCACCGGCGAGACGTAGGGAAACAGGAACAGGCCCCGCAGGACACCGCGACCGGGGAAGGTCGTGTTCAGGAGCTGCGCCGCAAAGAGACCCAGCACCAACGCGCCGCCAGTCCCGAAGATCGTGTAGTAGAACGTAATGCGCAGCACTGACCAGAACTCGTCCGCGCTGAAGATCCGGCTGAAGTTCTCGAACGTGAATTCGAAGTTGGTCAGCACATTATTGGCTTCGCCCGAAATAACAGGCTCGCTCGCCCGTTCGGGACGGTTTGCATCCAGAAACGCTTGCGACACAGTTCCGACCAGTTCGACGTCGCCGCGCCAGCCAGGCGCTACGGTTCCGAGATCGCACGTCAGCGCGACGCCATTGAGCGAGCAGTTTTCGGAATGCGAAGTCACCGTGAAGCCATCGGGCACCACATCGCTCAGCGTCACGTTGCGGACTTCCTCGTCCTGGGACGAATTGCGCAACCGGTATTCCAGCCGGGCCTCGTCGCCTGCTGCTTTTGGCCGGCCACGAACCCGTTCGTTGACGAGCACGGTCGGCGGCCGCAGGTCGGCAAGCTGAACCGGCTTCACACTGATCCAGAAATTGGCAAGCAGCGGTCCGGCAACAATCATCAGGATGATGGCAAATGTCGGCGCCAGCATCAGATACGCCAGCCACATTTCACGCCGCTGCATCGGACCGATGCCTTTCGGCGGCCCTGAGGAAGCGTCAGCTTCGGTTTTGGTGTTCATGTTTCCGCCCGGGGTCTAGATCCCGTTCTGCCGTTGGCGACCGACAAGTCCCAATCGGCAACTGTCTGGAGCCCATCTCGGCTGCCGGCAATGCAGCGGCAGGAGATTGGGAAGGACCGGGCATCCGATAGACGCCCGGTCCGGGCCGTTATGTGCGGGCTTTCCCGCCCCCTCGTGGGGTCTTGAGGGGTGGAAAGGCGTTACTGGATCTTGGCCAGTTCCTCGTTGAGCTTGGCGACGGTTGCCGCAGCATCGCGTTCGTCGTCGATGTATTCACGCACCAGACGGTTCATCACCTGGCTGTTGATCATCTTGGAGGCAAGCGAGAGCTGGCCTTCCTTGACGCCCCAGCGGCTGGCGGTGTCGAGACCTGAGACGATGGTCTTGATGGTATCGGCATCGTAGAGATCGGTCAGCGGCGCCTTGCGGTCAACGCCCACCGGGAGCTTTGCCCAGCCATCGACGAATTCGGTCGCGTTGTCGGCTGAACCACGACGGATCGGGAACTTGCCTTCCGGCGCGATCGACAGGGTCGACAGGTAGCCGTCATCCATGGAGAACTCGACGAACTGCATCGCCGCTTCCGTGTCCGCATCGTTGGTGATGCCGAAGTAACGGATGTCGGCCCAGGCTGCCCCATCAGGATTGGACGGGCCGCTCAAGGTGGTGACAACACCGGTCTTGGAAGCAAGTTCCGTGGAGGTCGGATCGTCTGTGATGGTCGGCGGAGCGCTGTCCCGCAGGCCGGCAAGCTCATCCAGGATGAACGGCGACCAGATAATCATGGCTGCTTTGCCGGCAAAATAAAGTTCGCGCGACTGCTTCCAGAAGAGGTCTCCGGGAGGCGATGCCTTGGCGATGGCCTTGTAGAACTCCAGTGCTTCGACAGTCTTCTTCTCGTCCAGCGGCTTGAAACCGTCGTCACCGACGGGGCTGACACCATTGGCCAGAAGCACATGCTCCAGCACCTGGCTCATGAAGTTCTCGTCCACCTTGGTCGCGGCGACGAAACCGAACATCTCGGGCGGGTTATGCAGTTTTTCGACGGCTGCCAGAATGTCTTCATAGCTATCGGGGGCAGCAAGGCCGTTTTCCTCAAAGAGGTCCTTGCGGTAGATAACCATCTGGGTCCAGCCGTCCACAGGCACGGAGGCGACACCGTCTTCAACGGCAGCCATGGCAACCGCACCCGGCGCGAATGTGCCGGCACCCAGTTTTTCAAACACTTCGGTTGCAGCTTCCGTATCCAGGATGCCTGCTTCGGCCCAGGGCAGCGCGTATTGCAGTGTGTGATAGATGACATCCGGCAGATCGCCGGCGGCAAATGCGGCCGTGGCACGCGTGCCGAGATCGGATTCCGTCACCGGAATGACGTCCACCTCGATGCCTGTCTTGTCCTTGAACGCGGCGGCCATTTCTTCCTGCTTGGCCAGGCGTTCCGGTTGTTCTTCAGTCGTCCAGAACCGCAACGTCTCGGCCTGTGCGGCCGTCAGACCGAGCGTCAGAACGCCCGCGATGGTCGAGGCCAGGAATGTTGTCCTCCCAAACATATTACTCTCCCTTCCTGCCGGAATTTGGCTGTTGGTTCAGCCGGTCGCGGAGCGCGCTTGCAAGCGCCTCCGATGAATTTGCCGGAGCGCCATCCGAGGCGCGCCGGATCAGGTTTGCCTTGGCAAGGGCCTGCAGATCCGTGGGGTTCTTGCCGTCCAGAACATCGATCAGCATGCGGGCAACCCTGCCGCCTGCTTCCTGGGCGCTTTGCGAAAAGGTCGTCAGCGGCGGGTCCAGGTATTCGCCCACCGGCAGGCCGTCATAGCCGACAACGGTAACGTCGGAGCCGACCTTCAGACCGAACTTGCGGCAGTACTGCACCGCGCCGATGGCAAGGGCATCAGTCACGCACAGAAGTGCGGTCGGCGGCGCCTCCAGCGACAACAGCGCCTCGGCGCCTGCAAAGCCGCCTTTTTCGCTGAGCGGCTGAAGATTTTCCAATGCCGGATCATGTACAAGGCCCAGGGCCTCCAGACCCTGCCTGTACCCGTTGCGGCGCTGAAGCGCGAAGTTGAGTTCCATCGGACCGCCGATGAACCCGATCCGCTCGTGTCCGAGGCTGTAGAGGTGGCGAACGCCGTCAGCAAAGGCCGCCTCGTTATCGATATCGAACCAGGCATAGCCTGCCGGATCGCGCGTGCGGCCGTGGGCGACAAATGGAAAATTCTGTTCCCGCAGATAGGCGATGCGCGGATCGTCCACTTCCGTTCGGGTGACGATGAAACCGTCCACCTTGCGCCGGGCGATCAGCCGCTTCACGGTCTCGATCATGTGTTCGCGTGAATGGGCAGTGGTCACCAGAAGGTCCAGCCCCAGTTCGTCGAGAGCTCTTGCGATGCCGTCGATGAATTCGGACAGGAACGGATCCGCTCCACTGCCGTGACCCACGGGGATGACGATGCCGAGCGTGTCCTGACGTCCGCGCTTCAGATTACGCGCGGTGGCCGACGGCTGATAGCCCAGATCCTGAACAGCCTTGAGGATACGTTTGCGGGTGGCTTCGGAAATATCGGTGTAATTGTTGAGGACCCGCGACACGGTTCCTTTCGCAACGCCCACATGGCGCGCCACGTCATCAATGGTGACGGAATCGCGAAGTCGCGACATCGATCCTCCCTGCGAGCCCGAAGGGCTCGATTCCCGGCCTGCAGCCTCAAAAGGCAACAGTTTGTTTTATTGAGGAAAATTTTTACAAAACCGATTTTGTAAGTCAACAAAATCGGTTTTGGAGATCGAATTTTTATTTTTTGCAGAGCGGGAAGCAACTGACGTTGCAACGAAACATGCTGCCGCAACGTTTCGGAAAACAAAAATGGGAGGAGCATTTCCGCTCCCCCCTTCGCATCGGTCAGTTCTCATCGATGGCTGTCGAGACAGGCCTTGCAGACACCGTCTGCGGCGATTGTCAGAACGGTACGCCGGAGACGAGAATCAGATTTGCATAAGGCGTGCACTCACCGGTGCGAATGACCGCACGTGCCTTCGAGCAACGCTCCTTGAAGTCCTCGTGGGACATGCGGACATGTTCGATCGGCTTGCTGGTGTCCGCCGCCCAATGGGCCAGTCGGACCTCGATCTGCGTGACGAGATCTTCCGATGCCTCGTCTGCAAAGACCGCCTGCTCGATGATCATTTCATCGGCCAGCGCTTCCAGAACATCGAAGAAGGCCGGAATACCGGGGCTGACTGCCAGGTCGATCACACCGACATTGGCAGGAACCGGCAGGCCCGCATCGGCAAGGACGATCTCGTCCATATGGCCGAGCGAGGCTACCAGTTTGCTGAGATGCCGGTTTAGAAGCTTCGTACGTTTCATGGCCTTGTCCTGAATGTTCGGTGGTGCTTACGTCAGCGAGACCAGAGTTTCGCAAAGCGGCACAGGGGCATAATAGGGTGCGGACGCCTTGCTGACGAGATCGAGCCGAAGCACGGAAAGCCCGAGCGCCTGCAGCCCTTCCGTTTCCTTCTCCGGAACCGCTTGATCGACGATCACGAAGTTGAGCAGACGGTCGACCGGGCAATCGCTGCCTGCGTCCCGCCGCAAGTAGGCAAGCAGGGTCTGCACCTTGTCGGCAACACTCATCGTGCCGGTTTCCGGATCCTGCCCCGTTCCGGGCACATAGACCTTCGGAACGGTGCGCGCGGCAATGGCTTTTCCAACGCCTTTCGGCAGAAGATTTGCGATCAGGCTGGTATAGAAACTGCCCGGCGCATAACAGATGAGGTCAGCAGACTGGATGAGGCTCCGGTTGCGGTCCGGAAACGCTGCTTCCGCAGGTTCTTTGCCGGTCAGCCCCCGATTGAGGAACAGGTTCCTGATCGGAGAAACCAGGGGTGGATGCTCCTTGCCGGTCAGAAGATGCTGGCCGATGACAACCTCGCCATCCTCAAGGTCTGCCCCCAGGTGCAGGTTGTCGTCGGCAACGGCCCGGACGGTGCCCTGAACACCCACCAGCTTGGCCACCAGAAAGATGATCGGCTCAAGTTGCTGGTTCTGGTTGAGGTAACCACCGGCCAGGATCAGGTTGCCGATGCTGGCGCCGCGCAGGTCGAAATCTATCGGGCGTGCGGCGTGAAACATGCCCAGCTGATTCTGGATGAGCGTGCGCATCGGCTGCTCTATCGCCTCCACAAGCGGATGCGTTCCGGCGATCATGCTTTCCAGCTCGGCGGCCAGATCCACTTGCGAGGCTGTTTTCGAAAACCGATGTGTGAACAGGCGAAAAACGTCCGGATGGCCAAGCACCGTCTCGTCGGCGAGTGCCATCAACCGGCTTCTGAGATCACCGATGGCCGGCATGTTGAAGGCAATCCTGAGCCCTTGCGAGCTGCCGCCGGAATCGAACGGTGTCACCAGGTGGATGGAATTATGCGTGTAGCGCTTCAGGCACTGGGCGACACCGTTGAGTGCCGATCCACCGCTGAAGAACAACGTCCTTGGGCCAAGCTTCGGATTGGACAGAAACCGTTCGATCCGAAACGGATCCGGCAGGCGCGCCACACGGGTGATGTTGATTTCAGTCAAGTCCGGTCCCTTGGGAATTCCGGCACCATTTGCCGGGTAAAGGATTTGCGGGCATTCGTCCCGGCCAATGCGCTATCCGATCCATATGGCACGGAAATCATTGACATTCGTCAGTGTCGGCCCGGTGACAACCTGATCTCCGATCGTGTCGAAAAAGCGGTGAGCGTCATTGGTAAGAAGTGCCTCTTCCACATCGGCACCCGCCTTGTCCGCCCTCGCCAGCGTATCCGGGCCAATGACGGCACCCGCCACTTCTGCCGCCCCGTCGACACCGTCCGTGTCGCAAGCGATCGCGTGGATACCCGGAGCCCCGCGCAAGGCAAAGGCAAGAGCCAGGGCGTATTCGGCGTTCGGTCCGCCAATGCCTTCGCCGCGTCGGGTCACCGTCAGCTCACCGCCGGACAGGAGCAGCAAGGGCCGGCTGCCTTCGGGGCGCTCGCTCTGGCGGCTGAGGGCAAGCTCTGCATGGGCACGCGCCACTTCCCGCGCTTCGCCTTCCAGGGCATCACCCAGGATCTCGACATCACAGCCTTCTGCTTCAGCAAGGTTTCGGGCAGCTTCCAGCGACTGGGAGGGAGCTGCGAAGATGACATTCGATACGCGGCCGAGCTTTTCGTCATCGGGCTTCAACACACCGCTTCCGGCGGCGAGAACCTGTTGCACCGAAGCCGGCACTTCGATCTTCCACTGCTCCAGGATCGCCTTGGCATCGGCCGTCGTGCTGGTATCGCCAACAGTCGGACCGGACCCGATTTCAGCAGGATTGTCACCAGGAACATCCGAAATGAGCAGAGCCAGCATCTTTGCAGGATAGGCAGCGGCTGCCAATTGCCCGCCTTTCACCCGGCTCAGATGTTTCCGCACGACGTTCATCTGGCCGATTGGCGCACCGGAGGCCAGAAGCGCCTGGTTGACCGCCTGCTTTTCGGCCAGCGAGATTTCTCCGGCGGGCGCAATCAGCAAGGCCGAGGCACCACCGGACATGAGCGCCAGCACGTAGTCGTTCTCACCCAGGCCGGAAACAAAGTCGATCATGCGTTTGGTCGCGACAAACCCCATTTCATCCGGCACCGGATGCGCGGCCTCCACGATCTCGATCCCTTCGCACGGCCGCGCGTAGCCATAGCGCGTGATCACCAGGCCTTCGTACGGCCCCCAGATCTTTTCGACCGCTTCCGCCATTCGGGCGGAGGCCTTGCCTGCGCCGATCACTACGACGCGGCCCGCTGGTTTCTCCGGCAGAAACGCACCAAGGCTCTGCATCGGGTCCGCCACTTCGACGGCCCGCAGGAACAGCCGTTTCAAAAAATCCTGAACGCTTTCGGCCATGGCACCACTTCTTCCTAAATTCATGTTCTCCTGTTTGAGCGCAGAACTGCAGGAATTATCAAGGCCGAAACGATGACCTTCAACCTGCGAACGCCCAAAACCCAGCGAAACCGTGTGCCCTGCAGCATAGAATTGTTTTGCGTTTCACCGTCACCATCCACACATGAGGGCCAATTCCACGGAGGACCTCATGACTGCGCAGACAATGCCCGCCTTCGATACGGCGATCCGCAACCCGGAAAACCCCGACCACCTGATGGTGATCAAGGACGTGCCCCGGCGTATTCGCATCTATCAGGGCGCAGCCCTGCTGGCGGACAGCATCAATGCGGTTCGCGTTCTTGAAATCGGCAAGTCTTTTTATGACCCCGTGATCTACGTGCCGGAAGCCGATCTCAAGACCCGCTTCGGGTATGTCGACAAGTCTACCCATTGCCCCATCAAGGGCGACGCCAGCTACATTTCCCACGACGGCGAGGAGATCGGCTGGGTCTACAGATCTCCGGTGCCGATGGCGGAGAAACTTGCCGGGCATTACGCCTTCTGGCCATCCAAGGTCCGGATCATCGAGGGTGAGTAAAAGGCCCCCGAATGCGCACCCGGTTAGCCTAACGCCGCGCGGCAGTTGAAAACCTGACACAACGGCTCAGTCCTTGCCGACATCCTCGACATAGACCAGCGCCCGGCCCTGACAGATGCGGGTGCCGTCCTCGGCTTCACAGACCGTTTCCAGATCGACCAGGTGTTTTTCCGGTCGCAGGCGCGTGATGGTCACTGAGGCCGTCAGCGTCTCCCCGACCGAGGCGGGCGCCAGAAACTCCAGGCTCTGCTTCAGGTAGTTGGTTCCACTCCCCGGCAGCTTGACGCCCAGCAGATAGGAAAAGAGCCCGCCGATCAGTGGTCCCGGAACAGACACCGGTACTTCCGTACCGTTTCCGGCAAGCTGCGCGAAACCACGCATGTCGTCTTCTGTGTAGCTGCGTTTGACTTCCGCGCGCGCTCCGACTTCCAGGCTCATGTCCGCCCCCCCAGTTTGCAGGAACCGGACAAGGTCACGGCCCCGTCCGCCGCACGGGCAACCTCGATCAGGATCAGGTCCCCATCATCCTCGCTCGGCGTGAACGAAAACGTCAGTTCCTCATCCGCATAGGCCGGATTGGGAAACATCAAAGTCTGCACCACATGGCTTCGCCCCGGATGGAGGGCCTCCAGATGTGCAAAGACCCGCGTATAAAGCAGCATTCCGTGGGAAACCGTCCGTCCGAACCGTGTGCGAGCCGAAAATTCGGGATCGACGTGGATCGGGTTGTCGTCACCGGACAGATCGGCAAAGGCATCGAAATCCTCCTGACGGGGGATCCAGCTAAACGTTGCGCTGTGCTGCGCGTCAGCGGTCAGGCTCATCGGTTATGCTTTCTCCAGGGAATTGTCGGCAAGGAAGTCGTCTTTCAGAATGTTCTTGCGCACCTTGCCCGCCGCGGTGCGCGGCAGGTCGTCAACGACGGTAAAGCTCTTCGGCACCTTGTAGGGCGCAAGCTGCTTGCGGCACCAGTCGACCAACGTCGTCGTGTCGAGGTCTTCGCCAGGACGCACAATCAGGAAGGCTGCACCGACCTCGCCCCACTTAGCATCAGGCACGCCAATCACCACGGCCTCCAGAACGGCCGGATGACCAACCAGAACCTTCTCGACTTCGGCCGGATAGACGTTCTCACCACCCGAGATGTACATGTCCTTGATCCGGTCGACGATGTAGTAGTAGCCGTCCTCGTCGCGGCGCCCGATATCACCGGATTTCAGCCAGCCGTCGACAGTGAAGGTGGCAACCGTCGCTTCCTTGTTGTCCATGTAGCCCGGCGTGATGTTCGGCCCGCGAAACTGGACTTCCCCCTCCCCCGGCCCTTCGACGATACCGCCATCGCCGTCGACCAGGCGAACATCCGTCATGATCTGCGGTTTTCCGACTGAACCGATCTTGGCGGGCGCATGGCCCTTGTCCATCAGGAACACGGTTGGCCCGGTCTCGGTCATGCCCATGCCGTTGCAGATGGTGACACCCCGCTCCTGAAACTCCGACAACAGGTGTTTCGGCACCGGCGCACCACCGCACCCCAGGGACCGGACCCTTGAAAAGTTCGTCTTGCCGATCCTGGGTGACAGGGCCAGCGCCTGATAGATCGCCGGAACACCGAAGAAACAGGTGACGTTTCCGGCGGAAACGAGATCAAGCACCGTCTCCGGATCGAACTTGCGCAAGACTGTCGACATGCCGCCGTTCAGGAAGATCGGCAGCGTCGGCAGGTTGATCCCCGCCGTATGGAAGAGCGGCAGGAAATTGACGCCCTTTTCGCCGATCGAAAGACCCGTGGCCTGGCAGTAGTTGATCATGTTGGCATAGGCCATGCCCGCCGTCTGGATGACCGCCTTGGGCAGGCCCGTCGTTCCGGAGGTGTAAAGCAGATACCAGGGGGCTGAAGCCTTGACCTTGCCGCAGCCGATCGCTGCAGGACTTGCCCCCGTCAGAAGACGATCAAGAGCGCTGCCACCCCGGCCCTCGGCGCCCAGCGGCAGAAGCGACAGGCCGGTTGCGGCGGCAAGTTCTTCGGCAATCTCGACAAACGCAAGATCATGAAACAGCAGCTTCGCACCGGAGGTCGCCAATATGGGCTGCAGCTCGGCAACCGGCTGTCGCCAGTTGAGAGGCACAAGCAGGACGCCGGTTTTCTGAGCCGCAAACAGCAGCACGAAGAAATCCGGGTGGTTATGGCAGAGCACCGCCATGCGGTCGCCCTTGGCAAGACCGCGACCGAGCAGAAGGTTGCCCAATCGGGTGGCGCGTTCGTTGATCTCGCAGAAACTGAAAGATCTGCCGCTTTCATGATCGACAAAGGCTGTCGCCCCGGGCGTGAGCTCAGCCCGTTTTGCGGCCATGTCGGTTAAATATTCCATGCGTCCTCCCAACACCTGGCGGGGCCTGGAGCCAGCGCCCTGCAAGTCGAGATGATCCGGCTTGCAGTCGCCATCCTGGTCCTTCGGACGGGCTTCTCCTCAGGCCCGCTTCCTGGTGAATTCCTTCATGCCGTCGAGTGTGCTTTGACGGCTCACCAGGTCCAGGAACCTGGCTTTTTCCTGGTCGAGACGGTCTCGTACCATCGCGCATCTGCGCGCATCCCAAACACTCTGCCGTGTCGTGCGGTGGGTCTGCGCGAAGCCTTTGCCGAGATCCACGCCCCAGCCGTCAACTGTTGCGACAAGCTCAGCCCCCGGCACCTGACAGACGGCAAGTCCCAGTTCCACGGCCTCCGAAGCACTGATGCGCGTGTTGCGATACTGGATCGCAAGTGCCTTCGAAGTGCCGATGCGGTCCGGCAGCAAGGCTGTCCAGCCACCATCCGGCCCAAAGCCCACCTGATTGTAGTAGGGCTGGACAAAGGCCGTCCCGGACATGGCGACCATGTCTGCCGCCAGCATCAAGCCAGCAGAACCACCCGTCACCGGGCCATTGACCGCGGCCAGCACCGGCGCCGGAAAGGACAGCAGGTCGAGGATCGTTTCGTGCAGGTTGCCGACAAGCTCGTCCGAGTAGGCTCTGAGTGTAGCTTGCGATCCGGCATGGTCCAAAAAACCGCCAATATCGCCACCGGTCGAAAAGCTGGATCCGCGGCCCGACAGAACCAGCGCCACCGGTTCGGCCGTCGCTGCTTCGGCAATGGCGCTCCGCAGTTGCGAAACCAGGGCCGGAACCAGGGCATTGTGCCGGTCCGGCCGGTTCAACCATATCCAGATCGCGCCGCCGCGTGTTTCTGTCTCTACGAGGCCCATGACATGCGCCTCAGGGTTTGATGCCGTTGGCAATCAGGTCGTAGGCACTGGCAACGAGTTCGGAAATGGGTTTTTCCGACTTGAACACGACCAGCTGCTCTCCAAGAGCCCGGGCGATGCCCATGAGGGCCCAGGCACGGGTTTCCGTGTCTCCCTTGGAGATCTGGCCGGCGGCCTCGGCGGCAACCAGTCCCGACCGGTAACCGGCGGCGAATGTCTTGTAATATTCCTCATAGGCGGCAGGATCGACGAACAGTGCTTCCTGTACGATCCGGTAGAGGTCCGGATGGGCCTGGACGAATTCCAGGAAGGCCCGCAGGCCGGCCTCTTCCGCTTCCAGCCGGTTGCCGATGCCCTGCGTTGCCTCGGCGATCGTGTGTCGGACCAGCCGCCCCATTTCCAGGACAAGCTCCGAGAACACCTGCTCCTTGGTGGTGAAGTAGATATAGAAAGTGCCTTGGGCGACGCCTGCCTCACTGGTAATGTGGCCGATGGAGGCGTCGTTGTAGCCCTTCTCGCCGATCACCCTTTCGGCAGCGGTCAGGATCGCCTTTCGGGTGGCTTCACCGCGCGCCGTTTTGGGCTGGTTGCCTGCAGCCTTTTGCGGCGCGTCTGCTTCTGCGGCTGGTTTGCGCACCTGCTGTTTCCTCCCAATTCATGAAACATGAATCAGTATTCATGTTTGAGGGTTGAAAGCAAGAAACTTCTTCAAACCGGGCCGAAGAATGCGGCAATTTGGCCCCGTGCATATTCCGATGCCGTTCCCATGTTTGCCGTAACAGCGAAAACTTTCCGGCAATCACCTTGGGATATTCTTCGGTTTCACCGGGAATTGCGCTCTTTTTCCGACAAGGGAACAAGGCCGGTTTTCCTTGGCAAACCACGGCAACGGACACTATGGCGATTGGACGCAGCCGGGGTTTTTGACCTTGATCAAGGCCAAAACTTTGATAAGCAGTTTTGAATGGCTATAAGTTAGCTGCTAGTCTGGAATCGGACGGAAAGGTTCCAGGCAGCAAATTGGCCGCGCGGGACGCGAGTTGCGCGGGCAGGAGAGAGGCGCTGGCAAAGGTGCCCGCGATGAGAGGATCCTGAGAATGGACGTGAACGCGTATCTGGAAGAACGCCTGGGCAAACTGCATGACAACGGCAATTACCGTGTGTTTGCAGATCTGGAACGTCAGGCAGGTGCTTTTCCGCGCGCAACCCGTTACCGCGAAGATGGTTCCGTTCAGGACGTGACCGTCTGGTGCTCCAACGACTATCTCGGCATGGGCCAGAACGAAAAGGTCGTGTCCGCCATGCAGGACGTGATCTCCAAATGCGGCGCAGGCGCAGGCGGGACGCGCAACATTTCCGGCACCAACCACTACCATGTCATTCTGGAGAACGAGCTGGCCGACCTTCACGGCAAGGAAGCTGCTCTGATCTTCACGTCCGGTTATGTTTCCAACTGGGCAGCGCTGGGTACGCTCGCCTCCCAGGTTCCGGGCATGATCGTCTATTCGGACTCGCTCAATCACGCGTCCATGATTGAAGGCATCCGTCACGCCCGCTGCGAAAAGCGCATCTTCAAGCACAACGACTATGAAGACCTGGAACGCCAGATGGCGGCGGACGATCCGGACGCGCCGAAACTGGTCGCATTCGAAAGCGTCTATTCCATGGATGGCGACATCGCGCCAATCAAGGAAATCTGCGACGTTGCCGACAAGTTCGGTGCACTGACCTACCTCGATGAAGTGCATGCCGTCGGCATGTATGGCCCGCGCGGTGGCGGCGTTGCCGAACGCGAAGGCCTGATGGATCGTCTGACCATCATCGAAGGCACGCTCGGCAAGGCTTTCGGCGTGATGGGCGGTTACATCACCGGTTCGAAAACGGTGGTCGACTTTATCCGCTCCTTCGCCTCCGGCTTCATCTTCACCACCGCCCTGCCGCCGGCACTGGCAGCGGGCGCAGCCGTCTCCATCCGTCACCTGAAGGACAGCCTGTTCGAGCGCAAGGCGCACAAGGACCGGGTCGCCCAGGTGCGCGCCGCTCTCGACAAGCGCGGCATCCCGCACATGGAAAACCCGAGCCACATCGTTCCGGTGATGGTGGGTGATGCCAAGAAGTGCAAATGGATCTCCGACATCCTTCTGGATACCTACGGCATCTACGTTCAGCCGATCAACTATCCGACGGTTCCGGTCGGCACGGAGCGCCTGCGCTTCACCCCGACACCGCTGCACACGGCCGAAGACATCGAACACCTCGCCAACGCGATCAACGACTTGTGGTCGCAATGCGCACTGGCCCGCGCTGTCGCGTAAGGTCAGAACTAAAACAGATCAGACAAAACCCGCTTTCCGATGGAAGGCGGGTTTTTTGTTTCTTCATTTCCAACCGTCGTCATCCCATGGCTCGACCATGGGATCCAAGCCGTTGCACCTCCACACAAAGTGGATGAACGAGGAAACGCGTTGGCATGGATTGCAGGGGCAAGCGCATCAGAGCAAAGCGCGTTTCAAGTTATTTCTGGTCAAACGGGACACGCCCTGGTGGTCGTTTCAGGCTTTGAAGACCTGGAGTTCTCGTTCAAGACATTCAGAAACTAAGCTTGAAACACATCCGAACCTCCATGATTTGTCGTCCCGGTTTGTTGCGTCAGCAGCAAGACCGGGATCCAGTACGCCGTGTCGTATGAGACGAAAAATGCAAACTCTGTGGGTTACTGGATCCCTGCCTGCGCAGGGATGACAAGTTGCCGGTGCTTGAGTGCAAATATCCTGTGGCGAGGGCTTCCCCGAATACGAGTGGGGCATGCCGTATAGTGACACGTGATAACAACGACAAACTTCGCGACACGACCATCATCCACCCTGCCCTTTTCCCGACCCTGCCCTAGCTACTCTCCAATGTCTTTGCCATGGGGAGACGGTTGCTATGCGGATATTCCTTGCTGTTGTTGTCTGGTGCCTTTTTCTGATCCCCCCAGCCGTTTCCGAAGAACTCGACCTGGAACTGGTGCTCCTGGCCGATGCGACCGGCTCCATCGACGACGAGGAAATTCGGTTTCAACGCAAGGGCTATGCCGACGCGATCACGGATCCGTCAGTGCTCAATGCCATCGCCAGCAACATCTACGGCAAGATCGTCGTCACCTATGTCGAATGGGCGGACATGCACTCGCAGGATGTTGTCGTGGACTGGACAGTCATCGACGGACCGGAGAGCGCCCAGCATTTTGCAACGGAACTGATGGCAGCCCCGCGCCGCGCCTACGGCCGCAACGCCATCGGCGCAGCGCTTCTGAAAGGCAAGGAGCTGATCGACGACAATGCCTTTGCAGGCTTGCGCAGGGTGATCGACCTTTCTGCCGACAGCGCCAACAACTGGAACGGCCCGACCATACCCGAAGCCCGGAATATCGTGGTTTCCTCCGGCATTGTCATCAACGGCCTGGCGGTTCTGTGTCGGCATTGTTCCGGCCGGCCAATTGCCTACGATCTGGAAAAGCGGTTCTACGAGAGCATCATCGGCGGTCCGGCCGCCTTTGTGGTGACTGCCGACAGTCCAGCGACATTTGCCGAAGCTGTACGCAAGAAACTGATCCTTGAAATCGCCGCCAAACCCGCAGATGCGCAGCGCATCCTGAAGCAATTGGCGGCCTTGCAGTAACCCTCGCACGGGCCTTTGACCTGCCCCTTCCAAACGCATTTGCGCCTTTGGCAAATCACGGCTGTCGCACAACCGCGTCATCGCATTATGATTTGAGACGGCAGCTCGCGCCGTCCTAACGTCACAGCGTTCGAGGGGGATACCGTTTCATGACAACCGGCCTGTTGCTTCTGGCGCTGTTTACGGTCTGCTACACGCTGCTGGCCAGGAAATTGTCGAACGGCATCCTGACAGCACCGATCCTCTTCATCGGCTTCGGTTACCTGATGGCCCAGACCGGGCTGATGCCCGGAACCGATGCTGAACGCCTTCTGCATATCGTTGCCGAATTGGCTCTCATCGTCCTTCTGTTTCTGGACGCTGCCCAGATCAATCTTCAGGCCCTGCGCCAGCGTCACCAATGGCCCTTGCGCATGCTCGCCCTTGGCCTGCCACTGGCCATCATTATCGGAACCATGGCGGCAATACCGTTCTTGAGCGGCGAACCGCTCATCGTCGCCGCCCTTGCCGCAGCGCTGCTCGCACCGACCGATGCTGCTCTCGGCCAGGCTGTCGTCACCAACAAGGCGGTGCCGGAGCGGGTGCGCCGGGCGCTGACGCTGGAAAGCGGCCTCAATGACGGACTGGCCCTGCCGGCCATCTTGCTGTTCGCGAGCCTTGCCGGGGAAATGATGCAGCCGGGCGCGACAGACTGGCTGATGTTCGGCGCCAAGCAACTGATCCTTGGTCCCCTGGCGGGCGCGGCCATCGGTGCTGCGGGCGGGGTGCTGTTTCTGGCTGCCAAACGCCGGCGCATGACCACCGATACCATCGAAGGCATCGGCGCCATTGCCATGGCTTGCGGCGCTTATCTGGCCGCCGGCGAAATCGGCGGCAACGGCTTCATATCAGCGTTCGTCGCAGGGCTCTTCTTCGGCAACGTCATCAAGGGGCAATGCGCCTTCATTTACGAATTCACCGAAAGCGAAGGCCAGATGCTTTCCTGGGGCGCCTTTTTCCTGATCGGTCTTGCCCTGTTGCCCGATGCCATCGCTCACCTTGATGCCGCCAGCCTTGCACTCATTCTGGTGAGCCTGTTCGTGGTG
This sequence comes from Labrenzia sp. THAF191a, assembly GCF_009363335.1. Taxonomy (GTDB): domain Bacteria; phylum Pseudomonadota; class Alphaproteobacteria; order Rhizobiales; family Stappiaceae; genus Roseibium; species Roseibium algicola. The sequence goes on along the minus strand of NZ_CP045333.1, from coordinate 2,518,247 downwards.
CGCCCACTGGCGGTCTGGCTGTCGCTTGCCGGCACGGATGCCGCCCCGCTGACCAAGCTCTTTTTCGGCTGGTTCGGCCCACGCGGACTGGCAACAGCCCTTTTTGCGCTGCTCGTCGTTGACCAGATCGATCACGCAATCGGCGAACAGCTCCTGAACCTGGCCGTTAACGCGGTCTGGATCAGCGCGGTCCTGCATGGTGTCACAGCCGTGCCTTTTGCCAAATGGTACGGTGCTCACATGTCCGGCAAGGACGGGGCAGCGGAACTCAAGGCCATGCCGCCCATGCGGCCGGAAGTGCCTGCCGACTGAATTTCGACCAACCCAATAGCAAGGGCGCATATCGCCAGTAGCCGGGGGAAGACATGACAAAACAGGTTGTTGCCAAACTCAGCGAATTGCCGGACAGAAAACCGACGTATGCCCTCGTCGCCGATGTTGACCTTGTGGTTGTTCGCTTCGACGACGACATCTCCGTCTTCTACGGCCGCTGCCTGCATCGCGGCGCGCTCATGTCCGATGGCTATGTCAGCGGCAACAACCTCATCTGCGGCGTTCATTACTGGGATTACCGGCTCGACAGCGGCGTCTCCGAATACAACAACTCCGAGGCCTTGCCGAAATTCAAGAGCTGGGTGGAGGGCGACGATATCCTGGTCGATGAAGACGAGGTCGCCGCCTGGGCTCGGGAGCATCCGCAGCCGTTCAACCGCAACAGCTACCTCGGCCTTTATGCCGACACGAGCCACGGCACCGAGGAAGAACCTTACAACGGCCTGATCCAGCAATACGCCCGCGACGGACTTAAAAAGACAGGTCATCATGGCCGCGTCGACGCCATGGGCGTGCCGCGCAACCAGTTGCCCGACTGGGACGATATCCAGATCCTGACGGCCCAACTGCAGAAATTCCCGCTTCTGGAGGACGAACCGGTCGGCACCGACGTTGTTGTCGGGCCGAACGCGCAGAAACCGCTGAAACTGAAGATCCCGTTGCTGGTCTCCGACATGAGCTTTGGCGCCCTGTCGGAGCCGGCAAAGATTGCCCTTGCCAGAGGCGCAGACCTCGCCGGAACCGGCATCTGCTCCGGCGAAGGCGGCATGTTGCCGGAAGAACAACAGGCCAATTCAAGGTATTTCTATGAACTTGCTTCGGCCCGGTTCGGTTTTGCCTGGGACAAGCTCGACAAGGTTCAGGCGTTTCACTTCAAGGGCGGTCAGGGGGCCAAGACCGGCACGGGTGGTCATCTGCCGGGGGCCAAGGTCAAGGGCAAGATTGCCGAGGTCCGCGGCCTGAAGGAAGGCGAAGACGCGATCTCGCCACCCCGCTTTCCGGACTGGACCGACCGGTCCCAGATAAAGGATTTCGCCGACGAGGTCCGCACCCGCACCGGCGGCATCCCGATTGGCTACAAGCTGTCGGCCCAGCACGTCGAAAAGGACATCGATGCGGCCCTGGAAGTGGGTGTCGACTACATTATCCTTGATGGCCGTGGCGGCGGCACCGGGGCAGCACCGATCATCTTCCGCGACAACATCTCCGTTCCGACCATTCCCGCGCTTGCCCGTGCTCGGAGGCACCTCGACACGTCGGAACGGCCGGACATCACGTTGATCATCACAGGCGGCCTGCGCAAACCGGCAGATTTCATCAAGGCCCTGGCGCTTGGTGCCGACGCGGTGGCTCTTTCCAATTCGGCCATGCAGGCCATCGGCTGTATCGCCATGCGAGCCTGCCACACCAACAATTGCCCGGTCGGGATCGCCACCCAGAAACCGCATCTGGTCAATCGGCTGGAAATCGAGAAATCCGCCCGCCAGCTGACCAACTTCTTCGAAGCATCGGTTGAACTGATGCAGGTGATGGCAAGGGCCTGCGGCCATTCGCACCTGAGCCAGTTCACCCTGGAAGACCTGACGACCTGGAAACGGGAAATGGCCGAGCTATCCGGCGTTGCCTATGGCGGCATCGCGTGACCGATCGCGACGTTTAAGGGAGGAAGACCAATGGACGCTCAGGATCTCGACTGGATCAAGGTTGGGCACGTCAACGACCTGCCCGAAGGCCGGGTGAAAACGGTTACGGCGCGTACAACCTCGATCTGCCTGTCGCATTTCGAAGGCCAGTGGGCGGCAATGGACAATCATTGCCCGCATCAGCGCGGCCCACTCGGGGAAGGCTCCATCGAGAAGGGCTCGGACGGAAAATGCTGGATCCGTTGCCCCTGGCACGGCTGGGATTTCGATCCGCTGACGGGCACTCCTCCCGGTGGTCACGAGGACAGTGGCCAGAAGCTCTATCCCCTCAGGATCGACGGCGACGAGATCTTCATCGGCCTGGAACCGGAGCCGCCCCATGAACACACCGTGACCGACGTCATGGCCGAAACCATGGTCAACTGGGGCGTCAAGCGCGTCTTCGGCATGGTTGGCCACTCCAACCTCGGTCTTTCCGATGCGATACGCCGTCAGGTCGACAAGGGCACCTTGGGCTATATCGGCATTCGCCACGAGGGCGCGGCCGCCTTCGCCGCATCCGCCTATGGCAAGCTGACAGGCAAACCGGCAGCCTGCCTCACCATTGCCGGCCCCGGTGCAACCAACCTTCTGACGGGCCTCTGGGACGCGAAGGTCGACCGGTCACCGGTTCTGGCCCTCACCGGCCAGGTGCAGACCCAGGTGTTCGGCCCGGGGGCCTTTCAGGACATTGATCTCAAATCTGCGTTCGAAGCCGTCTCGAAATTTTCCCAGCCGGTGCTCAGCACCTCCAACCATGCCGAGCTGATGTCGCTCGCCTTGAAAACCGCGCTGGTGGAACGGGATGTCGCCAATCTCATTTTCCCCGACGACGTCCAGACCAACCCGAGCAGCAGGGAGGCAGGCAATCCCGAAGGCCGCCTCGGCGGAACCGGCATCACGCCCTCCGGCGAGGATCTCGCTAAGGCCGTTGAGATGATCAACGCAGCGAAACGCCCGGTCATTGTGCTTGGCTACGGCGCCAAGGATGTTCGCGACAAGGTCGTCGCGCTTGCCGAAAAGCTCGGCGCACCGGTCCTGACCACCTTCAAGGGCAAGGGCCTGATCCCGGACACCCACCCGCTGGCGGCTGGTGTTCTTGGCCGCTCCGGGACGCCCATTGCGAGCTGGTTCATGAACGAGGCGGATCTGATCGTCTCGCTCGGATCATCCTTTGCCAACCACACCGGCATTGCCCCCTACAAGACAATCATCCAGGTGGATTTCGAGCGCATGCAGCTCGGCAAGTTCCATCCGGTGACCTTGCCCGTCTGGGGCGAGATCGGCAGCTTCTGCGAAGCCATTGTCGATCAGGTTCTGAAACCGGCAGATGCCCCCGACCAGGCGGGAGAACTGGTGGAACGCTGGACAATCTGGCGCGCGGAAAAGGACCTTCGTCTTTCCGAGGACGGCGGCAGGGGCATTCACTCGGCGGCCGTTTTCAAGGCGTTGAGCGATCTGTGCCCACCGGACGCGATCATCCCGGTCGACGTCGGCAACAACACCTATTCCTTCGGTCGGTATTTTGAGCCTTGCGGACAGCGCATCCTGATGTCCGGCTATCTCGGCTCCATCGGTTTCAGCCTGCCCGCGGCTCTGGGCGCCTGGAGCGCGACCCAGGACTTCGAGGAATTCCGGGGCCGCAAGGTGATCTCGATTTCGGGTGACGGAGGCTTTGGTCAATACGCCATGGAGTTCACCACGGCCGTCAAATACGGAATGGATATAACCCATATCCTTTTGAACAATTCCGAGCTCGGCAAGATCTCCAAGGAGCAGCGCTCGGGCGAATGGCCGGTTTGGGAAACGAACCTCACCAACCCGTCCTTCGCCGCTTTCGCGCGCCTGTGCGGTGGTCACGGCCACCGGGTGACCGACCCCGCCGAGCTGAAAGACGCCATCGCCGATGCGATCGCCCATAAAGGTCCGTCACTGGTGGAGATCATCACGGATGCGGATCTGGTTTGATGGAAACCGTGACAAGGTCTCAATCGCTCCGTTTACGCGGCAAGGCCACTCGAGCATCACCTCCTCCTCCGTCATCCCATGGCTCGACCATGGGATCCACGCCATTGCGGTTCGACATGACCGACCTCGCTCAAGGTACGGAAACGGCATGGATTGCAGGGTCGACCCCTGCAATGACGGGGTGAGAAGAGAAGAGAGGCCAACTCGGACCGGAAGAAATGAAGAACCCGTTGGCAATGTTTCTCATTGAGCTAAGCTGACACCAATCACATCCAGACCTGGCGGGGGTCCACTTGCAAACAGCAGCCATTCTGATCGACATCGGAAAATACTATCTCATGGCCGGCGGGCTGGTCGCGGCACTCTTTCTTGTCATCGGCATCGACCGCGTGGAACCATCCGCACGCGGGTCTCACGTCTTCCGGCCCTTGCTCATTCCCGGCATCTGCCTGATCTGGCCGCTGGTGCTCTATCGCTGGTACGTGCTTGAAAAGCATGGGGAGGCTGGCCGGTGAAACGTGCACATCGCAAGGCTCATGCCCGTATCTGGTCTGTCCTCGGCCTTTTGCTGCCGCTGGCTTTCTTTGCCATCCTGGCCATGCGCCAGTCGCCCCCCACGGACAGACCGGCTGTGCTGATTGAAGCCCCTGCGGTAAGCTCCGGGGAGGCAAGCCAATGAGCGTGCAATACACACCGGTGATCTGGAACCGCAACAAGATGGTCTATGATGCCATCCTGCTGATTGCCGTTGCGCTGTATCTCTACGTCTTCATTCGCGTCGGGCCGTTCTACGAGGATGTCACCCGGCCGATCGACGGTGCGATCCTGAGGATGCGCGCCTTCGGCAGTTGTGCCTTCCTGATGCTGACGATGATCCTGTGCATCGGGCCGCTGGCACGGCTCGACCGGCGCTTTCTGCCATTGCTTTATAACCGCCGCCATTTCGGTGTGATGACCGCGGGTATTGCCGCTGTCCACGCCAACTATGTGCTTGGCTGGTATTTCAACTTCTCACCGACAGACAGCTACGTCGCGTTATTGTCGTCCAACACAAGCTACGGGCAGGTGATCGGCTTTCCCTTCGAGGCTTTCGGTATCGCCGCTCTCCTGATCCTGTTTGTACTGGCTGCCACCAGCCATGATTTCTGGCTCAGCTTTCTGGGTGCGCCGATCTGGAAGGCGCTGCACATGTTCATCTATGCCGCTTACGCCTTCGTAGTGTTGCATGTCGCGCTCGGCGCGCTGCAAGGCCCGTCCGATCCCATCTTCACCAGCATGGTTGCGGCAAGCGTTGTCATGGTCTGCGGTCTTCACTTTGCAAGCGGGCGCCTGGAAGCCAATCGGGAAAAAGGCGATGCCACGGCAAAGGCTTCTCTGGAAGAAGCCGGCTGGGTCGTTGCCGGAGAGGTTGACGAAATCGACGACAAATGCGCCAAGGTCGTGACGCTGAGCGAAGAGGAGCGGGTCGCCATCTTCAAGTATGACGGCAAGCTGTCGGCTGTCACCAATGTCTGCGCCCACCAGAACGGTCCGCTTGGCGAGGGCAAGGTGCTGTGGGGTTGCATCACCTGCCCCTGGCACGGGTATCAGTACAATCTGGCCGACGGCCGCGCACCCGCGCCCTTCACCGAGAAGATCGCCACCTACAAGTTGAAGCTGGTCGGCTCCACCGTTCTTCTCGATCCCAACGCTCTGCCACCCGGCACCTATGTCGAGCCGGTGGTGATCGGAGGTGCGCCATGAGCTGGAAACAAACCAAGGCGGCGCCGTTTTTCGTCGGCTATCTCAACAAGGTGCCGAAGCCGCTGGTGGCCTTTCTCGGGGTCTTCTCCCTGTGTTTTGTGGCGGGACTGGGCCTTGCAGCCTTCGCCCTGTCCACCACCCAGAACGATCCGGGCAGCGGCACGTTTCAGTGGGGCAACAGGTTCGAGCAAACAGGCCTGCTCGAACTCCGGCCCTATCCGGTGTTCCGCATTCCGGCTGATGGCGACTCCCCTGCCCGCACCTACATGCTGGCAGGCCAGGGCAAACGCGGTGTCTTTGACCAGGCCGAAGCCAATCACGAGATGCCGGTGACCTTGCGTGGAGTGCCGGTGAACCGGGGCGATCTGACAATGATCCAGGTGGGACAGGTAGCTCCTGCAACGGACGATGCGCCCGGCTTCACCCCATCCGAACCCGTCTCGCTCGGCCGCTGGAAGCTGACCGGCGAGATCTGCGACGGCAAGTGCTATGCGGGCGCCATGCGCCCGGGCCGGGGCCTTGCGCACAAGGCCTGCGCGGACCTCTGCCTGACCGGCGGCATTCCGCCGGTCTTCGTCTCGTCCGGACCGGTCGAGGGACACAACTTCTTTCTCATGGCCGGCAAGGACGGCCAGCTTCTCGGCGAGGCCATCGATCCGCTGCTGGCGCTTTACATCGAGGTCGAAGGCGAGGTCGAACAGCTGGACGACCTGATGGTGTTCAAGGCAGACCTTCTGACCGCCAGGGTGCTGAAATGAGCGACCAGCCGCAAAAGCCCTTCTGGCAAACCATCCTGATCTCGCTGGTGATGACAGCACTCCTCGCCGGGATCGCCTGGGCTGTGTGGACCTACGCCAACAGCAGCGTCCAGGATTTTGCGCCCGGCACGTTGCTGCGCGACTTCCGCTTCTTCGTCGGCCTGCTCGCCGTGTTCCTGGTTTTGAGCATCCTGGACCGGATCGTTGAATTCGTGAAGGCGAAATTGGGCGGCGGACACTAAGGAAACGGTCAGGTTGGCCGCCCCAAAAAGCAAAGTTTGTGCGCCTCAGCCCTTCACCAGGTTCCGCAGCAGGCTGTTGAACTTGTCCGGCTCTTCCATGTGCGGCGCGTGGCCTGATGCTTCAAAGCCATGGAAATGGAAATCCGGAACATTGTCCGCGTGCCAGCGATGGACACCCGGGCCGTAAAGCTGGCTGCGCAGACCCGCCACCAGATGAAACGGCACGGGAAAGGCTTGCAAAAGCGGGCGGAAATCCTGTGCGGTGAGTGACGACCACATCGGCTTCAAGAGCACAGGATCGGCTGCAGCTATCTCTTTGCGGGCAAGCTCCGCAACGCACTCCGGCACGGGCAGGCCTTCGGCGAACAGTCGTCTCGCGATCCGGGCCGGCAGTTTGGCCCAATCCGCCACAATGGCATTCAGGAAATGGTCGTTGAGTTCGGCATTGAGGCCGTTCAGCGTTCCGTTCTGCCAATCAGGGTCGTTCAGAACCTTCGGCGTCATGTCAATGGCAACGAACTGCGAGATCCTGTCGGCGCCGTGCCGCTCGATCATTGCATAGGAAACCAACGCACCCATCGACCAACCGCAGAGGATTACTTCGGTTAGATTGCGCTCGGCCAAAGCTTCATGAACCGCATCGGCGGCTGCCTCGATGGTCAGTGGCAACCGGCCCGCTGTTTTGCCGTGGCCGGGCAGATCCGGAACAATGCAACGGGCGTCAGTTTTCAGAGCCTCGATCTGGCCTTCGAAGAACCGGCCCGGACAGGACCAGCCGTGGATCAGCACCAGCGGTCTGCCCGTTCCCTCGTCGCGGATATGCAGCATATTCCCGCTCACGCACGCCCCGCCCGTAGCCGTCCGACAATGCCCGTCGGGAAAAAATAGACCGACAGAATGAAGAGAACTCCCAGCCACAACAGCCAGCGTTCCGGCGCGACCAGCGTCGAGAACACCGGCACCGCGCTGGTTGCTTCTGCAGCAACACCCATCAGGTTCTGCAGATAGGTCTGCGCAAGAATGAACAGGGTTGCCCCGAGCACGGCCCCGTAAAGCGTGCCCATGCCCCCTATCACGACCATCAGCAGAATGTCGATCATGATCTCCATGGAGAGCGTTGTTGCCGGACCGGTATAGCGCAGCCAGATGGCCAGGAGAGAGCCGGCAAGCGCTGCCATGACGGCCGACAGGACGGTGGCCGTAGTGCGATACCAGACCACGCGGTAACCGATCGCCTCCGCCCTGAAGGCATTGTCGCGAACCGCCTTCAGCGTGCGGCCGAACGGCGAGTTGACGATGCGCAGCATGACCAGGAACAGGATCGCGGCGGCGAAGAACACCAGGTAATAGGCCAGGATCTTGCCGTTGATGCTGACGTCGAACACTTTCGCCTTGATAAGCTTGAAGGCCGGCGTCAGTTCGCGCGGGATCTTGTAGTTGAGCCCGTCCTCACCGCCCGTCAGCCAGGACATCTGCGACACCAGCACGGCAAAGGCGCTTGCCACTGCCAGCGTCACCATGGCGAAGAAGATCGCCTTCACCCGAAGCGAGAACAGCCCGATGGCCAGCGCGAAGAGGGCCGCAACCCCTGCCCCCGCCGCCGTGCCCCAGAGCAGCGAACCGTAGTTCGGCCCGGTGGTCGACAGGGCAAGCGCAGTGCCATAGGCGCCGATGCCGAAGAACATGGTGTGGGCGAAGGAAACGATACCGGCATAGCCCAGCAGCAAGTCGTAGCTTGCCACCAGCACGATGAAGATGCAGATCCGCGCGGCCGTCTCCAGCGACTTGGTCCCGGGAAAGAGAAACGGTGCAAAGGCGAGCGAGATCAACACGATCAGCAGCAGCGCAGTCAGAAGGCCGCTGCGCGGCGTGTCGCCGGAAAGAAGTCTGGTCAGCATGATCTTGTTCCGTCCCTACTTCGCCTTGACCACCGGATAAAGGCCCTGCGGCCGCCACATCAGCACCACGACCATCAGCGCGATGGTCGAGATCAGCGCCACCTTCGGCGCCAGGAAGGCCGTGTAGTTGGCAAGCAGTCCCACCAGCATGGCGCCGATGAAACAGCCCTCGACCGAGCCAAGGCCGCCGATGATCACCACGATGAACACCAGCACCATGATCTCCGAGCCCATGTGTGCGGTAATCGTTTCCTGATAGAGGCCCCACATGACGCCCCCAAGCCCGGCCAGCGCCGACCCGGTCATGAACACGATCAGGAACAGCCGGCGGATACGGTAGCCGAGCGCTTCCACCATCTCGCCGTTCTCCACCCCGGCGCGCACCAGCAGACCGATCTTGGTGTTCTTCAGGATATGGCGCATGCCGATGAACAGCGCGAGACCAATGCCGACCGCCACCAGGCGATATTTCTCGATGGCCGCTTCGCCGATCACCAGCGATCCCTGCAAGGCTTCCGGGCGGGACATATGCAGCTCGTCCGGCCCCCAGACCACGTAGATCATCTGCTGGGCAACGATCAGCCCGCCCATGGTGACAAGGATCTGCTTCAGATGTTCGCCGTAGACCGGCATCACGATCACCCGCTCGAAGGCGAGACCGAGCAGGCCGGTGACGAGCATGGCCGCAAGGATGGCAATCAGAACGGCGGAGAGGTTCATGAAGACGCTTGGCGAAGCCGTCCAGCCGGCCAGCCAGGCCAGCACCGTGAAGCCGACAAAGGCACCGACGGCGACAAAGGCGCCATGGCCGAAGTTGATCACGTCCATCAGCCCGAAGACCACGGTCAGGCCGGACGCCATGATGAAGATCATCATGCCCATGGCCAACCCGGCCACCGTCAGTGTCAGCCAGCTTGCCGGATTGCCGATGGCAATAAGCCCGACGGCGGCCAGCAACGGCACCAGCAGCACCGGCAGTTTCTGGGCAAGCTGTTCCTTCAGCGGGATCTTCTCGATCCGCGGTTTGATCGCCGTCTCGCTCATTGATGCGCCTCCAGGCTCAGTCCCATGAGTTTTTCCTGCAAGGCGACATCCGCCACCAGTTCGTCCATGCGGCCGGAATGAATGATGTGACCATCGTCCATCACCGCGACCGTGTCGCCGATGCTGGATGCCATGGCGAAATTCTGCTCCACCAGCAGGATGGTGGTGTCGGTTTCCTTCAGTTCCTTCAGCGCATCGGTCATCGCCTTGATGATCGCCGGTGCGAGGCCCTTCGTCGGCTCGTCGATCAGGATCAGCCGGCGCGGCTCGATGATCGCCCGCGCCACGGACAGCATCTGCTTCTGACCACCGGACAGCGTTCCTGCGGAGGAATTCCAGAAGCTGCCGATCGGCGGAAACAGCTCCTTGATCCAGGCAAGGCGCTTCTGGTCCATCGGCCCGTTGGCAGCGGCCAGGATCATGTTTTCGGCAACTGTCAGATCGGTGAAGATGCCCATGTCTTCCGGCACGAAGGCAATTCCCCTGCGGGAAACTTCGGGTGTCGACAGTTTGGTGATCACATGATCGTCAAACCGGATATCGCCCTGGCTGGCCGTCCAGAGCCCCATGATGGTGCGCAAGGTTGTGGTCTTGCCCGCGCCGTTGCGGCCGAGCAGAACGGTCACCCCACCTTCAGGCACTGCGAGGTCCACACCCTGCAGGATGTGGTAAGGGCCGATATGGGTGTGCACTCCGGAAAGGGTGAGCAGATTTTCCGCCATCACGCAGCCTCCCCGGAGGAAGCCGCTGCCTTGCCGAGATAAGCCTCCTGCACGATCGGCAGGGCAATCACTTCCGAGGGTTCTCCATCGGCCACCAGCGCCCCGTTGTGCAGAACGATGATACGGTCGGCCAGGGTGCGAATGACATCCATCTTGTGCTCCACCAGCAGGATCGTCCGGTCCATGTCGCTCTTCAGTTTCTGGATCAGCTCCAGGATCACCGGCACTTCGTCGACGCTCATTCCGGCGGTCGGCTCGTCGAACATGAGCACCTGGGGCCCAAGCGCGATCAGCAGCGCCACCTCAAGCTTGCGCTGGTCACCATGGGGCAGAGCGGAAACGGTCTGGTCGGCCTGATCGATCAGCCGGACCTCCGCCAGCACGTGGTCTGCCCGCTCCAGAAGTTCCACATGGCTTTCTGCAACGGTGAAGAGATCGAACCCCTTGCGTGCCTTCGCCTGCGCTACAAGCCGCACGTTTTCGCGCACGCTCAGGGTCGGAAAGAGATTGGTCAGCTGGAACGCACGACCGATCCCCCTGTCGGTGCGTTCAGGCACCGACAGTCGGGTGATGGTCTCGCCGTTGAGCAGCACAGCCCCGGAAGTCGCTGCCAGCTGACCGGAGATCAGGTTGAAATAGGTGGTCTTGCCTGCGCCGTTCGGCCCAACGATCGCCGTCAGGGTGCCTCGCTCGAAGGCGCAGGAAACGTGATCGACCGCCACATGACCGCCGAAGCGAATGGTCAGGTCCCTCGTTTCCAGAATCGGGTGTTCCTTGGCCACGATGCGCGTTCCCAGGCTTGTATTGTCGCGAAAACTGTATCGGATGAGTGCCCGGCCGGACGGGTTTCCCACCAGCCGGGCAAACTTAAGGGTCTTGGGGCCACGCAGGCGGAAATGAAGGCTCCGCCGCGTCTTCATTCGGCTTACTGGTTGCGCACCGGGATGTTCATGTCCTCGATTGTCAACTCGCGCACCAGCTCCGGGATGCCCCATTCGACATCCGGATCGACCTTGATCTTGAAGTGATACATCGACTGCAAGGCCTGGTGATCTTCCGCCCGGAACATCATCTTGCCCTTTGGCGTTTCAAACTCCATGCCTTCCATGGCAGTGATCAGGTCTTCGGTCTCCGTGGACCCAGCCTTGCGGATCGCCTCGACAATGGCAATGCCGGAAGACATGCCACCCGCGGTGAAGAAGTCCGGCGGCGCGTTGAAGCGCTTCTGGTGTTCGGCCACCAGCCAGTCGTTTACCGGGTTCTTCGGGATCTCGTAGTAATAGTACGTCGCGCCTTCCATGCCCGGCAGTTCCTTGTAGGCCGCCATGGCAGCCAGGATGTTGCCACCCGTGGCAATCTCGACACCAAAGCGCTCCGGCTCCATTGCCTTGATCTTGCTGATCGGATTGCCGCCACCGGCCCAGATCACGAACAGGAACTTGCGGCCCGGCTCATCCTTCAGGGCATCAAAGACGCGCTGCGCGTTGGCTGTGAAATCCTTGGTATCGGTCGGCGCATATTCCTCGAACACCAATTTGGCACCCGTGCCTTCAAGCGCTTCCTTGAAGGCGGCGACGCCGTCACGGCCGAAGGCATAGTCCTGTGCAAGCGTTGCGATGGAGACGCCTTCCTGCCCCAGTGCGACAGCGTTGGCGATAGCGTCCTGGGACGAGTTGCGCGCCGTGCGGAAGATGTAGCGGTTCCAGTTCTCGCCGGTGATGCTGTCGGCAACTGCCGGCTCCACCAGAAGCACCTTCTCGTATTCTTCGGCGACCGGCAGCATGGCCAGCGCAACGCCGGAGGAGACGGGACCGACAGCAATATCGACTTCATCGTCACCATAGGCTTCCGCCAGCGCGGCCTTGCCGATATCCGGCTTCAGTTGGGTGTCCTTCTCGATGACCACGATCTTGCGGCCGTCGATTTCCATGGTGCCGTCGGTGGCATATTCGAGACCCATCATCAGGCCGGTATGCGACTGTTTCGCATAGGCCTCCAGGGCACCGGTCTTGCCGTAAACATGGGCGATCTTGATATCGTCGGCCTGGGCACCGGCAATCCCGGCAGCCGCCACGCTGATGCCAGCCAGAAGCGGCACGGCCCAGCGGAAAACGCGTTTCGTCATGAATTCTCCTCCCATTGCGCGAAAGGCCGGCAAACCTGCCCGGCCGCTCCCACGGCCTCCACAGGGTAACATCATCGCCTGACGCTGGAATATATGACACATGAATCAGTATTCATGTCAAGGCAAGATGCGCGTTCGAAGTGGCCGCCTTTCCGGGCGGGTCGTCAGTTAGCGTAACACGAGCTCATGACAGATGAATGCAGCCCGGTCCTGCAAAGACACAGCACCAAGAGCGGCAGCGCAATGCCAGACAGTCATGTGATAAAGACTGTCTGAAGGATGATGATGACAGAGAAAAAAGATCGGCCCTGACAGGAGAGCCGCCAAAATCGTCAAAAAACAGACCCGCCCACCAGACGAATGCAATGCAAGCGACCCGCAGACCAGAGGCTCTGCGTCCCGGCATAAGTGGAAAGGCGTTCTCAGTCCCCTGCGCAATCCGTTTTGCCAGCCCCTCGAGAACAAGGCCTTCAACGGTTACCCACAGTCTTTCCGGACAAGCGCAGCATAAGCTGCGTGCAGATCCGGAATCCAGCGCATCTGCGTGCGTGTAGCGAACTCTTTTTCGTACAAGGAGACGCGCCAATGGCACGGCTGATATCCGGTTGCCGGTTCGGCATTGCCTCACTTGTCCAGAACCACGTGCGGAAGGCGGGCCGCCTGGACCAGTCGCGTTGGCGAGACTACCTCAGCCGCTGTTCCGTCTTCGCATCGAAGAACAGCGCCGAAGCCGGGTCGAAGTCGATGGCGACAGTTCCATCAGAAACAGGCGCATCCTCACCCTTGGTTTCCACGATCACACGCTCGCCCGTCGGGCAGATGAGATAGGAATAGGCGACACCACCAAGCTGCTCGCACAGATCGACCTTCGCCCCTTCCTGCGCAGGCGAGACTTTCAGATGCTGCGGGCGCAGACCGACCAGCACCTTTTCGCCCTTGGCGGGCAGCGCGACCGATGTCGGCACGGCAACACCGCCGAACGCGGCAACACTGACCTCACCCTCCCCGGCAATACCTTCCACGAAGTTCATGCTGGGGGAACCGATGAAACCGGCGACGAACCTGTTGTCCGGATCGGAATAGAGCTGCATCGGCGAGCCGACCTGCTCGATATTGCCACCACGCAGAACCACGATCTTGTCCGCCAGCGTCATCGCCTCGACCTGGTCGTGCGTCACGTAGATCATCGTCGCGCCGATATCCTTGTGCAGGCGGGCGATTTCAACGCGCATGTCGACACGCAACTCGGCATCCAGGTTGGAGAGCGGTTCGTCGAACAGGAACACTTCCGGTCCGCGCACAATGGCCCGGCCGATGGCGACGCGCTGGCGCTGCCCGCCGGAAAGAGCCTTCGGCTTGCGCTTCAGATAAGGGTCCAGCTTCAGGATGCGGCTGGCTTCGGCAACCTTGGACTGGATCTCGGCCTTCGGATGACCGTTCATCTTCAGCCCGAAGCCCATGTTCTCCTCGACCGTCATATGCGGGTAAAGCGCATAGGTCTGGAACACCATGGCAACGCCCCGTTCCGCGGGGTCTGACTTGGTCACATCACGGTCACCGATCTCGATCCTGCCGTCGGTCGTTTCCTCCAGCCCGGCGATCATGCGCAGAAGGGTGGACTTGCCACAGCCGGACGGACCGACAAAAACGCAGAATTCGCCATGCTCGATCTGAAGGTCCACTCCGTGGATGACTTCCAGGTCGCCATATTTCTTGACGGCTTTTGTCAGTGTGACGCCAGACATGTAATTCTCTCTCCCTTGGGATTCTTGTTAGGCAGGGAACTGCCAGTCCTCGACCGCCGCCGCGATCTTGGAGGCCGTATCCAGCAGTGCAGGCCGTGCCTCCAGAAGCTGTTCGAGGCTCTTGCGCTGCGTGGACGTGGTAACGGAAAGCGCCCCGACCGGCCGCCCCTTGGACGACAGGATCGGCGCTGCAATGCAGATGATGCCGGGCTCGTGTTCCTCGCGGTCGTAGGACAGCCCCTCTTGGCGGATCTTTTCCAGGTCCGCCCGCAGTTCAGCTTCGCTGGCCAGCGTTGCCGGGGTGTAGCGATAGAACGACTGCTTCTTTAAGACGTGATCGAGGTCCGCAGGCTCCAGAAAGGCCATCAGGGCCTTGCCGACCCCAGTGCAATAGGCCGGACCAACCTTGCCGGCCTGCGAAAACATGTCGACGGCATTGGTCGGGTTTCTCTTGTCGACGTAAAGCACCTGCCCGCTGTCGAGCTGTGCCAGGTGAACGGTTTCGCCGACCGCTTCCGACAAGGCGTTGATGAAGGGACGCGCAATCGGCGCGATGGAACTTTGCCGCCAGGCCGCATGCGCCAGCCGCACCAGGCGGATACCCAGCGAATAGGTCTGCTGGCGCTCGTCGTAGGCCAGCATGCCCTGGCTCACCAACGTCTGCAGCAGCCGGTACAGCGTCGCCTTGGGATGGGTGCTTTCAGACAGCAGTTCGGAAAAGCGCACAGGCCGGCCCACAGCCGCAACCTTGTCCAGCACTTCCAGCGCCTTGCCGACCGTGCCGTCACCTGTCGATGACCCCGCCTGTTTGTTCATGAGCTCCTCCTTCGGCCCGTTTCTTGTCGTCGAGCCTGTTGACAACTTATCGCCATCGCATCAAAGTATCAATATACAAAACTAAGTTTCACATAATGGAACCAAAAGGGAGGACACCATGCGTTCCATGCTGAAAACGTCCGTCGCGGCATTTGCCATGTTGGCAGCCGCGATGGGCGCAGCTTCTGCTGACGGCCTGACAGGCAATCTGAAAATCTTTCTCGACACATCGAACCCGGCGCCGCGCGCGACCATGGAAGAGATGATCGCTCAGTTCCAGGAGAAGAACCCGGAGCTGAACATCGAGACGACGGTGATTGACCGGGAAGCCTACAAGACCCAGATCCGCAACTTCCTGACGGCAAATGCGCCGGACGTTGCCACCTGGTACGCGGCCAACCGCATGCGGCCTTACGTGGAGGCCGGCCTCTTCGAGGACGTGTCCGACCTTTGGGCGGAACCCGAAATTGCCGACAACCTCGCCTCCACCAAGGGCGCGATGACCATCGACGGCAAGCAGTGGGGCGTGCCCTACACCTACTATCAGTGGGGTGTTTACTACCGCAAAGACATCTTCGACGAGCTTGGCCTGTCCGAACCCACTACCTGGGAAGAGGAAAAGGCGAACTGCCAGAAGATCATCGATGCCGGCAAGAAGTGCTACACCATCGGCACCAAGTTTCTCTGGACCGCGGGTGGCTGGTTCGACTACCTGAACATGCGCACCAACGGCTTCGATTTCCACATGGACCTGCTCACGGGCAAGGCGTCCTGGAAGTCCGACGAAGTCCGCAAGACCTTCGCCAACTGGCGCGAGCTCATCGACATGGGCTCTTTCATCGACAACCACCAGACCTACTCCTGGCAGGAAGCCCTGCCGTTCATGGTCAAGGGCGATGCAGCCGCTTACCTGATGGGCAACTTCGCCGTGGCGCCGCTGCGCGAAGCCGGTCTTTCCGATGACCAGATCGATTTCTACCAGTTCGTGGAAATCACGCCGGGCATCGCCAAGGCGGAAGACGCACCGACCGATACCTTCCACATTCCGGCCAATGCCGAGAACAAGGAAAACGCACGCGAGTTCCTGAAGTTCGCGGTCTCGCCGGACGTCCAGACCTGGATCAACGACGGCAAGCACCTCGGCCAGCTCCCGGTAAACGCCAAGTCGTCCGTGGATCAGGACAAGTTCCTGGAACAGGGCTTTGAAATGCTGTCCACGAACTCCCCGGGCGGCGTTGCCCAGTTCTTTGACCGTGATGCCCCGGCTGAAATGGCAAAGGTTGCCATGGAAGGCCTGCAGGAATTCATGGTCAAGCCGGACAACCTGGACAAGATCCTGGACCGTTTGGACCGCGCCCAACAGCGTATCTACAAATAAGGTCTGCCTTTGCATGACCGGACAGGGGGCAACCGCTCCCTGTCCTCTTTTCCGGTATACGCCGACGACTCACGAAGAGTTCCGAAAATGGCCCAAGCATCCGTAGCCGAGACCCGCCAGAGTTCCTGGTGGCATCGCAACCAGCAGCAGTTGACACCCTGGCTGTTCCTGGCTCCCGGGATCCTGTTCTTCCTGTTCTATGTGATCTTTCCGATTTTCCAGTCGTTCAACCTGTCGCTCTACGAGTGGGACGGTTTGGGCCAGGCGGAATATGTCGGGCTCTACAATTACGAGGAACTCTACTGGGATGACGCGTTCTACACCTCGCTGAAGAACAACGTCATCTGGCTGCTGCTCTATCTGCTTGCCATTCCGGCAGGTCTGTTCATCGCGCTGTTCCTGAACCAGACCGTCACCGGCATCCGGCTCTACAAATCCCTGTTCTTCTTTCCCTTCGTGATCTCCCAGGTCGTCGTCGGCCTGGTGTTCACCTGGTTCTACGACCCGACATTCGGCATCCTCAACGTTCTGCTCGGCGCGGTCGGCCTGCCGCCGCTCAACGTGCTGGGGGACGAGAACTGGGTCACTGTCGGCATCATCGTCGCGGGTCTCTGGCCGCAGACGGCCTATTGCATGATCCTCTATCTCACCGGCCTCAACGCGGTCGATCCGGAGCAGATCGAGGCCGGACGCCTCGACGGCGCCAAGGGCTGGCGCATGCTCTGGTACATCATCGTGCCGCAGCTTCGCCCGGCCACCTTCATCGCCTTCGTGGTCACCATCATCGGCGCTTTGCGTTCTTTCGACCTGATTTCGGTCATGACCAACGGCGGGCCCTTCGGCGCCAGCCGGGTGCTCAGCTTCTACATGTTCGAGGTCGCACTCTCCGAATACGGCTTCCGCATGGGCTACGGCGCGGCCATTGCCGTGGTGCTGTTCCTGATCATGCTGGCCTTCATCGCCTACTTCCTCTGGTCGATGTACAAAGAAGAAAAGGCGCGCTGACATGTTCCCGACACCGATCGAACGCACGTCTCGCCCCTGGCAGATCACCTATCAGACGCTGCTTCCACTGGCGCTGATCCTGTGGCTGCTGCCGCTGATCGCGGTCGCCATCTTTTCGGTCAAGCCGGATTCGGATTTCGCCAACGCCAACTACTGGGGCTGGCCGTCATCCTTCGAAGGCTTCACCAACTACGCGCTGGTCTTCACCGGCTCGGACATGCCGCAGTATTTGCTGAACTCGTTCAAGATCACCATTCCAACGGTGATTGGCGCGGTTGGCCTCTCGTGCATGACCGGCTTCGCCCTCGGCATTTACAAGTTCAAGGCCAATATCTGGCTCTTCTTCATGTTCGTGGCGGGCAACTTCGTGCCGTTCCAGATCCTGATGGTGCCGGTGCGTGACCTGACCCTGCAGATGGGCCTCTACAACACCATCACCGGCCTGGTTCTGTTCCACATCGCCTTCCAGACCGGCTTCTGCACACTCTTCATGCGCAACTTCATCCGTGCCCTGCCGTTTGAGCTGATCGAGGCCGCGCGCGTTGAGGGCGTCTCCGAATGGCGGATCTTCTGGTACGTGGTGCTACCGCTGATGAAGCCGGCCATCGCCGCGCTGTCGGTGCTGATCTTCACCTTCATCTGGAACGACTACTTCTGGGCCGTGGTGCTGACGCAGGGCGTTGAAAGCCAGCCTGTCACCGCCGGCATCACGTCCTTCAACGCGCAATATCGCGCTGCCTACCACCTGATGAGCGCCGGTTCCATCGTGGCCGCCCTGCCGCCTGTCGCCATGTTCTTCCTGATGCAGCGCCACTTTATTGCAGGCCTCACACTCGGAGCCGTGAAATGATCCGCAGCTGGCATCTTGGAGATGACAGACAGAGCCTGGTCCTGGCCAGCTTCGACGACCGATTGCCGGAAGCCGTCTACTGGGGGCCCGCCCTTCCCACTGGCGAAAACCTTGAGACGCTTTCGGCAGCCGCACTTGCCGACGTCACCGGCGGCATGGTCGACCGCAACGCCGGTCTGAGCCTGTGCCCGGAAGCCTCCGAAAGCTTCCCCGGGCAAACCGGCCTGACTGCAAGGAACGCATCCGGCGCGCCGCTCATGCCGAGTTTCCGGTTCGAAAGCGAAGCTGCGTCGGTTCATGGCCTGACGCTTGTCTTTGCCGACAAGAGCCTTGATCTCAGCCTCGTCTTCGATCTCGTCCTGACACCGGAAACATCCCTGTTAAAGCTTCAGACACGGCTGGAAAGCGCCGATGAGATCACGGTCGACTGGCTGGCAGCCCCGGTTCTGCCGGTCCCGGCTCATACCGGCGAGATGATCGAGTTTTCCGGCCGCTGGTGCGCGGAATTCCTGACCCGCCGCCTGCCGTTTGCGCCCGGTGCCCGCGTCCGCGACAACCGCACCGGCCGCACGGACCACGCCCATTTTCCAGGGCTTGTCGTCTGCAATGCCGGAACGTCCAACACGGCCGGTGAAGCTTTCGCGTTTCACTATGGCTGGTCCGGGGGCCACAAGATGGTGGCCGAAGAACTTGCCGATGGCCGTCGTCAGGTCCAGTTCGGCCACGCCACTGCCAGCCTTGCCAGCGGACGCCACTTCGTCAGCGCACCGCTCTACGCAACCTACTCCGCCACAGGCTTCAACGGTGCCGCCGTGCGGTTCCAGCGCCATGTTCGCGACCATGTGGTTCAGGGAGCCCGCACACCCCGCCCGGTCCACTACAATTGCTGGGAAGCGGTCTATTTCAAACACGACCTCGACGAACTCAAAGCCATCGCCTCCCAAGCGGCGGACCTGGGCGCCGAGCGCTTTGTGCTGGACGACGGCTGGTTTGGCCGCCGGGATGACGACACCTCGTCTCTGGGAGACTGGGTGATCGACAAACGCAAGTACCCGGACGGCCTCACCCCGCTGATCGACCATATCAAGGCGCTCGGCATGGAGTTCGGCATCTGGTTCGAACCGGAAATGGTCAACGAGGACAGTGACCTCTGCCGCGCCCATCCCGACTGGGTACTCGGCCACGCCGACCAGATCCGCGGACGCCAGCAACTGGTGCTGGACATGTCCAACCAGGCGGTTCGCGACTATCTTTACACCCACATTGCCGACGTCCTGAAAAACAACGACATCGGCTACATCAAGTGGGACCACAACCGCATCCTGCCCGTGGTCGATGCCAGACAGGCCGAAGGCTTTTACGAGCTGGTCGACCGTCTGCGGTCCGATTTTCCAGCAGTGGAGATCGAGAGCTGCTCGTCCGGCGGCGGACGCATCGACTTCGGCGTCCTGGAACGAACGCACCGGGTCTGGCTTTCAGACAGCAACGATGCGCTTGAACGCCAGCGTATTCAGCACGATGCCGCCCTGTTCCTGCCAACCTCGGTAACAGGCTCTCACGTCGGGCCCCGTCACTGCCATACTTCCGGCCGCACGCTGGACATTCGCCTGCGCGCCTGGACCGCGGCTCAACGCCACATGGGCTTCGAGATGGACCCGCGTGAGCTGACGGAAGCCGAAGCCGAAACGCTGCGCAATGTCACGAGCTGGTGGAAAGCCAACCGGGACTGGATGATGCAGGCCGATATCCTGCGGCTCGACAGCGCCGATCCGGCCGTGATCGCAGAACAGCAGCTTGCCTGCGACGGCAGCCGCTTCGTTGCGTTTGCCGCGCTGACGCGACCAAGTGACCAGATCCTGCCGCGTCCGTTGCGCTTGACCGGTCTGGACCCGCAAGGCAGATACAGGCTATCTCTCGTCAATCGGGACGAAGCGCCCCGGCTGTCCCGCGGTGCGCCTCTCCTGAAACATCAAGACCTTGAAGCCAGTGGGCAATATCTGATGTCCCACGGGCTCACGCTCCCCTGGCGGTTCCCTGAAACCGTCTGGGTTGTGGAAGGCGAACGTCTTTGAGTAACGTTACTCAAAACGAACCGATTTCGGCTTAGGCCGCCAAAACAATTGAGGAAGTGCCATGTACGCAACATACCCGGATCTCGACAACGCATCGGTATTCATCACCGGTGGCGGCTCCGGCATTGGCGCGGCGCTGACGGAGGGCTTTCTGCGGCAGGGGGCGAAGGTCGCCTTTGTGCAGCGTTCCGATGCAGCGCCCTTCTGCGACGAGATGGAACAGAAATACGGCCGCCGTCCGCTGTTCCTGCCCTGTGACATCACAGACATGGCAGCCCTCAAGGCAGCCCTGGATCAGGCAGCAGAAGTCCATGGCCCGATCACGGTTCTGGTCAACAATGCCGCCAACGACAAACGCCACAAGACCGAAGAGGTTGACGAGGCGTTCTGGGACTGGTCCGTGGCGATCAACCTGAAGGCCTATTTCTTTGCCTGCCAGCATGTGGTTGCCGGCATGCGAGCGGCCGGCGGTGGCTCCATCGTCAACTTCTCGTCCATCTCCTACATGATGGGCAATGCGGGCTACCCGGTCTACACGACTGCGAATTCCGGCATCAACGGCATGACCCGCAGCCTTGCACGGGAATTCGGCCCGGAGAACATCCGCGTCAACGCAATTGCGCCCGGCTGGGTCCTGACTCAGAAGCAGAAGGACATGTGGGTAACGCCGGAAGGTCTGGCAGCGCACATCGATCGGCAGTGTCTCAAGGTTGAACTGCAGCCGGACGACATGGTCGACCCGGTGCTTTTCCTTGCCTCCAAAACCAGCAAGGCGATGACAGGACAGGCGCTGGTCGTGGATGGCGGCGTGGTGGTGACGGGATGAACACACATCCAAAAGCGTCCTGGATCGCAGCGGATTGGGGCACCACCAATCTGCGCATCTGGGCGCTTGACGAAGCCGGCGGCATCCTTGCCCATCGCAGCTCCGAAAAAGGCATGGGCCGACTGGAGAAACAGGATTTCGAACCTGCCCTGATCGAACTGATCGCCGACCTCCTGAAGGACGGTGAGGTCACACCCGTGATCGTCTGCGGCATGGCAGGGTCACGGCAGGGTTGGGCCGAAGCCCCCTACATGACCGTACCCTGCGCGCCGCCGTCGATCCGGAACGCTACCGGGGTGGATGCAGCCGACCCGCGCCTCGACGTCCTCATCCTGCCGGGCATCAAGCAGCTCACACCTCCAGATGTCATGCGCGGCGAGGAAACGCAGATCGCGGGGTTCCTTGCGGATAATCAGAACTATACCGGCACCTTGTGCCTGCCTGGAACGCACACCAAGTGGGTCGCCTTAAAGGACGGACGAATTGAGCGGTTCCGCACCTTCATGACAGGAGAGACCTTCGCGCTTCTGTCCAAACACTCCGTCCTGCGGCACGGCCTTTCCGCCGATGACCTCGACAGCACAGCCTTTGCCGAAGCGGCCGAACACAGTTTCAATGCCCCTCAAGCGCTGACTGCCGATCTGTTCGGCGTGCGCGCCGCCGGCCTTGTCGCGGACCTTGGCCCGGCACAAGCCAGCGGCAGATTGTCGGGGCTTCTGATCGGAGCCGAACTGGCCGCTGTCAGCCGTGATTTCGACCTTGGCAACACGGCCCTGCTGGGCAGCGACAAGATCGCCGGTGCCTATCGCAGCGCATTGACACATCTCGGCCATGCCTCAAGGCAACTCGATGCGGAAACCATCACCTTGAAGGGCCTGACCCTTGCCTATTCCTTCTACGAACCGGAGCATTCATGAGCCGTAACCTGATTGCCATCCTGCGCGGCCTGACCCCGGACGAGGCTCTGCCCGTTACAGAATGCCTGATTGCCGCCGGCATCACTCGTATCGAGGTTCCGCTCAACTCGCCGGACCCGCTTGTCAGCATTGCCGCCATGGCAAAAGCCTTTTCGTCGAAGGCCGAGATCGGCGCAGGCACCGTGCTGGCGCCCGAACAGGTGCGCGACGTCAAGAACGCCGGCGGCACGCTGATCGTGTCACCCGACTGCAATCCGGATGTCATCAAGACGACGAAAGCCGAAGGCATGTCTTCCTTTCCCGGTGTGATGACACCAAGCGAGTGCTTCACGGCGCTGCGCAGCGGGGCAGACGGCCTCAAATTCTTTCCCGCCTCGCTCATCGGCCCGGACGGACTGAAGGCGATGCTGGCGGTATTGCCGAAGGGCACTGCGACCTATGCCGTGGGCGGTGCCGGTCCGGACAATTTCGGCGACTGGATCAAGGCCGGAGCAGCCGGCTTCGGCATCGGAACGGCTCTGTTCAAACCCGGTTTCAGCGTTGCCGAAGTCAGCGAACGGGCCGAAAAAATCGTCGCCGCCTACGACGCGGCCGTTGCAGCATGCGGGTGATGTCATGAGCACAGTTTTCGACGAGCGCCAGTGTACCCTTGGCGAAGGCCCGTTGTGGCATCCCGAACGCCAGCAGCTGTTCTGGTTCGACATTCTCAACAAGCGCCTGCTCAGCCGTGACAACGGCACGGAAAAGACCTGGCAGTTCGATGAATATGTCTCTGCCGCAGGCTGGGTCAGCCGGACCGAACTCCTGATCGCCAGCTCTTCGAAGCTGTTCCTGTTCAATCTGGAAACGGAAGCCTCCGCAAAGATCTGCGATCTGGAGGCCGACAATGCAATCACGCGGTCCAACGACGGCAGGGCAGATCCCAAGGGAGGCTTCTGGATCGGCACCATGGGCTTTGGCGCCGAAAAGAACGCCGGATCGATCTACCGCTATTACAAGGGAGAGCTACGCAAGCTGTTCTGCGACATCACCATTTCCAACGCGATCTGTTTTTCGCCGGACGGCAGGACGGCCTATTTCGCCGACACCGACACCCTGACCATTCAGAAGGTCGCCCTGGACGCCGAGGGCTGGCCTGCAGGTGCGCCGTCCCTGTTCGTCGATCTGTCCGCCGACGGGTTCAATCCGGATGGCGCCGTGGTCGATAGCGAGGGGTTCCTGTGGAACGCTCATTGGGGGGCGAACCACGTTGCTCGCTATACTGCGGACGGGAAATTTGCCGAGGCTGTTTCCATGCCTGCAAAACAGATTTCCTGCCCGGCATTCGGCGGGGCGGATCTGCAGACGCTCTTTGCCACATCCGCCGCCGAAGGTCTTGCTGGCGAGCACGAAGGCAAGACCTATTTCGCGCAAGTGAAGGTTCGTGGACAGAGCGAGCACAGGGTCTTGCTCTAAAAGGTCCGCCGTCCATCTCCCGGGCAAAGTGTTGGGAGCACCGGGACAAAATGCAAGTTCAGTGGACCTTTGAAGGGTTCTCAGGCCCCGCCTTGCGGGGATGACACGGAATATGTGGCAACGCTTCACCATCCGGATGGGCGTTGCCGAACCATCAAGCAGTGAGCATCCATCATGAAACGCACTCTCGGAACCTGCTATTATCCGGAACACTGGCCGGAAGAAATCTGGGAAGCTGATGCCCGCCGGATGGCCGAGACCGGGCTGACATGGATCCGCATCGGTGAATTCGCCTGGTCACGCCTCGAGCCCCGCCCGGGTGACTTGCACTTCGAGTGGCTGGACAGGGCCATCGAGACCCTGGGCCGTGCCGGGTTGAAGGTCGTGCTCGGCACACCGACCGCAACGCCGCCGCGCTGGGTTGTCGACAAGCATCCGGACATGGTCGCTGTCGATGCCGACGGCAATCCCCGCAAGTTCGGTTCCCGCCGCCACTACTGCTTTTCACACGAGGGCTTTCGCCAGGAGAGCGACCGGATCGTGAAGCTTGTCGCCGAGCGCTACGGCAACAATCCGCATGTCGCCGCCTGGCAGACCGACAACGAATATGGTTGCCACGACACGATTCTCTCCTATTCGGAGGCTGCCCGAAAAGCCTTCCGGGTCTGGCTGAAGAGCCGCTACGGCTCCATCGAGGCGCTCAACCGCGCCTGGGGCAACGTGTTCTGGTCTATGGAGTATCTCTCCTTTGACGAGATCGACCTGCCGAACCTGACCGTAACCGAACCGAACCCCTCGCACACACTTGCCTTCCGGCGGTTCTCCTCCGATCAGGTGGTTACCTTCAACAAGCGCCAGGTCGATATCATCCGGGCGCATTCCAGCGCACCGATCAGCCACAACTACATGGGCCGGGTAACGGATTTCGACCACTTCAAGGTCGGCGACGATCTCGAGATCGCGACATGGGACAGCTACCCGCTCGGCTTTCTGGAAGACCGTGTCGGCGCGGATGACGCCCATCAGCGGGCCTTCATGCGCCAGGGCGATCCGGACTTCCAGGCCTTCCACCACGATCTTTACCGTGCCGTTGGCAAGGGCCGCTGGTGGGTGATGGAACAACAGCCGGGACCGGTGAACTGGGCCCCCCACAATCCTGCTCCTCTGCCGGGCATGATGCGGCTTTGGGCCTGGGAGGCGTATGCCCATGGCGCCGAGGCCGTGTGCTATTTCCGTTGGCGACAGGCGCCTTTCGCGCAGGAACAGATGCATGCCGGCATGCTGCGCCCGGACAATGCCGATGCACCGGCGCTGCTCGAAGCCCGCAAGGTCGCCGACGAATTGCGCGATGCGCCTGACGTCTCGGCCCCACAGGCATCTGTAGCGCTGATCTTCGACTATGACGCGGATTTCGCCTGGACCACCCAGCCGCACGGCAAGGAGCTTTCCTATTTCCAGCTTGTTTTCGACACCTACAAGGCGCTGCGCAAGCTCGGGCTTTCGGTCGATATCCTGCGCGGCGAAACCCGCGACTTTTCCGGCTACAGGATCGTTGCCCTGCCAGGCCTGATCTACGTGCCGCAGGACCTGAAACAGGTGCTTGCCGAAACCGAAGCGCTGGTGGTGATGGGCCCGCGCACGGCCGCCCGCAACGCAGACATGGTCATTCCCGTGCCGTTGCCGCCAGACATGCCCGGGCTCGACCTTGCGGTCTCACGGGTCGAAAGCCTGCGCCCGGACATGCCGATGCCGCTCAAGGGCGGCGGCGCTTTCACCGGCTACCGCGAGGAACTGGAAGGCGCTGGCGAAGTCATCCTGGAACTGGAAGACGGCCAACCCGCCGCCTACCGCCAGGAACATCTCGTCTATGTCGGCGGCTGGGGTGACGAAACCGTGCTGAAGCACCTCTACACCATGCTGTGCGAAGAAGCCGGGATCGACACGCTCGACCTTACCGGCGGTGTCCGCTGCCGCATGACCGATGGCCTGAGGATCTGGACAAATTACGGCGCCGAACCTGCCGACACACCTGCCGGCCGGATCGAAGCTGCAGGAGTGCTGTTCGAAAAGCTGTAAGGCAAAAGGGGTTCTACCCTGGGAGTGGTTAGATAACCGAGCTCTTCCTCCTCCCCTTCATTGCAGGACTTGAACCTGCAATCCATGCCAAGACAGTGCCGCAAACTAAGGCCTGTCGAGCGAAACCGAAACGGCGTGGATGCCATGGTCGAGCCATGGCATGACGAGTGGGTGGACCGGGTTTGGTAACCGCACCCGTTGGACGTTGATCTGAGCAGAGAAAACCAACAACCGTCCCCACCCCGTCATTTCAGGACTTGATCCTGCAATCCATGCCGAGACAGTGCCGCAAACCTAGACCCGTCGAGCGAAACCGAAACGGCGTGGATGCGATGGTCGAGCCATGGCATGACGAAGAAATTGGACAATCTACAGGTTATCTCCAAGGCTGTGCCGTCAGGCCGCCTTGCCCTTCGTCAGCTCGGTGATGATGGCCGCGAAATTATCGACGCCCTGTGCGCCTGATACCAGGTGCTGACGCTCGAAGATGACAGCCGGAACGCCGTGAATGCCGTTGCCGGTCCAGAACGCTTCTTCCGCGCGAACGGTTTCGGCAAAGCGGCCGTCTTCCAGAACGGCAAGGGCTTCAGCCCGGTCGAGGCCAATGCTTTCAGCCACATCCGCCAGAACCTGATTGTCATTGAGGTCCTTCCGGTCGCCGAAATAGGCCTGGAACAGCGCCATCTTCAACTGGTGTTCCTTGCGGCTTTCACCGGCCCAATGAATCAGCTGGTGCGCCTTGAAGGTGTTCACCATGCGCATGTCGTCGGTGAAGTTGAACTCGAAACCAAGGCTCGCGCCAAGGTCCGTCAGCCGGTCCCGCGCTGCCTGGGACTGCTCCGCGCTGGAGCCGTATTTGCGCATGATGTGTTCGCGCAGGTTCTCTCCCTCGGCAGCCATATCCTGATTGAGTTCAAAAGGATGCCATTTGATGGCAGCCGAAACGCCGGTTCTCGCGATCGCCTGTTCGAGCTGCTTGAAACCGACGATGCACCAGGGGCAGACGACATCGGAAACAATGTCGATCTGCAACACATCATCGAGGCCGGTTGTGTCGGTGTCTTGCGAAGTCATGATTGGTTCCTGTTCCGGCGCAGTCAGCCGCGTGTCTGGCTGGCGCCATTGTCTGTCTTGCCCCGCATATAGGAGCCGCTGCCAGCCGGGGAAAGGCAGCGGTTACCACCGGGAAACCTCGTTCTTTGCTGGAACGCTGCTTTCCGCCCCCCGTCAGAGCGTTGCATCGCCCTTTGGAGGAGGCGTCCAGCCACGTTCCGATCCTTCAGGGCGATCACCGCCCCTGTCGACCTGCATGATTTCGAACAGGGTTTCGGAATGCGCCCGCATGGCGTCGATATAGGAAGTGTCGACGCCACCGTCGTTGAAATTCTCGCGAAGGTCATCGAGCATCGCAATGTCGTGATGACGGAATTCCCTCGCCTTGGTGCGTGCCCG
The DNA here is from genome assembly GCF_009363335.1 of Labrenzia sp. THAF191a. Classification (GTDB taxonomy): domain Bacteria; phylum Pseudomonadota; class Alphaproteobacteria; order Rhizobiales; family Stappiaceae; genus Roseibium; species Roseibium algicola. Next base: position 2,491,140 of record NZ_CP045333.1, on the reverse strand, counting down.
GAACGGATGGTACCCCAGCTCGGTCAAGGCCTGGCGTCCAAGCGCCAGGGCCCCTTCGAAGACCTCCCGCTCGGCACAATGAGCACCGGCATTTTCCAGTTCGTAGACGTGATGCCGGTCGCGGGCACGGGCGAGGATCCGAACATTCGGATAGGTCTTGGCAACGTGTTCCACCAATTCGGTCTGCTTGTCGCGATCATCTAGCGCGGCAACGAAGAGGTCGGCATCGTCCAGCCCGGCACCGTGCAGAAGGTCTGGCCGGGTCGCATCACCATAGAAGGTTCGAATGCCTATCCTGCGCAGGTTTTCGATCGTCTGCGGGTCATGATCGAGAATGATCACGTCATAGCCACTGGTCAGCAGCAGTCGCGAAACGATCTGGCCGAACCGGCCCATGCCCGCGACAACGACCCGGCCGCGCCTGTCGATGACATCCGGTTCCCGATCCGCTTTCGCCAGAGCCCGTGGAGCGACAAATTTTTCGTAGAAGATGAACAACGCGGGTGTCAGCAGCATGGAAATCGCCACCACCAGGGTCATGGTCTTGATCAGCGATGGTTCCAGCACCCCGCTGCCCGAGGCAAATCCGAACAGCACGAAAGCGAACTCCCCTGCCTGTGCCAGTCCGAGCGCGAACAGCCACCGATCTGGCCCTGTGAGGCGAAAGAGGGCTGCAAGCAGGAACAGCACCAGAAACTTGACTGCCATCAAGCCGAGCGCGAGTCCAAGGATCGATAAAGGGGCACCAAACAGCAGGTCGAAATCGATCCCCGCCCCGACCGTCAGGAAGAACAGACCAAGCAACAGGCCCTTGAAGGGTTCGATATCGCTTTCCAGCTCATGACGATAGTCGCTGTCGGACAGGACAACCCCGGCAAGAAAGGTACCGAGTGCCGGCGACAGACCGACAAAATCCATGACTAGGGCAATGCCGATTACGAGCAGCAGCGCAGTTGCCGTAAAGATTTCCCGCAGGCGCGCTTCGGCTATGAACCGGAAGACAGGCCGCAGCAGATGACGCCCTGCCAGAATGATGGCGGCAATTACAGCCAGAATGACAAGAGCCTGTGCCCAGCCCGGCAAGGCCGCCAGAGCTTCGCCACCATGACCGGCACTCTCGCCATGCCCATCCGCGGCTCCTTCCCCGCCATGGCCACTGATGGCAAGCAACGGAAGAAGCGCCAGCATCGGAATGACCGCGATATCCTGGGTCAGCAATACCGAGAAGGAACTCTGCCCACCTTGCGTTTTCAGCCAACCTTTCTCGTTGAGGGTCTGCAAGACGATGGCCGTGGAAGAGAGCGACAGGATCATGCCGAGCGCCAAAGCGCTCTGCCAGTGAAGACCGAACGCCAGACCGGCAGCGGCAAAGACGAGCGCTGTCCCGACAACCTGCAGTCCACCAAGCCCGACAAGCTGTTGACGCATTTTCCAGAGCATGGCGGGCTGCAGTTCCAGCCCGACCAGGAAAAGCATCATCACCACGCCGAATTCGGCAAAATGCTGCACGTCGGCCGCTTCCGATCCGACGATGCCGATGACCGGCCCGATCACCACACCGGCAATCAGATAACCGAGCACGGAGCCAAGGCCGAGCCGGTTGGCAATCGGCACCGCGATGACGGCCGCGCACAGATAGACGAAGGCTTCGCTGAGCAGCGCCATCAGACCGTCTCCCCTGCCAGCAGGAACGCATCCAGGTCATCCGGCAGCACCGGCGCTGCAGCCGCCTTTGCAAGATCCAGCCGATCACGAACCAAAGCATTCAGAAGCTTTCCATAGGCAAGGCGGTGGGCCTCAAACCGGTTTTCCTCCAGTGCCCGCCCGGCCCCGAACAGCGCAAAGGGCGCGAGGTAGCGCATGCCGCAAAGGTCCGCCGTCTTTTCGAACGGGCCCAGCAAGCTGCGCAACTCGGCATGGTTCATGCCCGTTTGCGAATAGGCATCCGGCTTGGCACCGGTCGTAACCGCGTTCAGGAACACCTTGCCATGCAATGCCTTGCCGGCATGACCATAGGCAAAGCCATGTTCCAGCACGAGATCCTGCCACTCCTTCATGATGGCGGGTGCCGAATACCAGTAAAGCGGGTGCTGGAAGACAATCACGTCGTGAGCCCGCAGGCGATCCTGCTCCCGGTCGATATCAATGCTGAAATCCGGATAGTCCGCATAAAGATCAACGGTTGTGATCTCCTTGATCGACCGCGCGATTTCAAACAGCGGCTGGTTCACCTCCGACCTGTGCGGTCGTGGGTGGGCAAAGAAAACGATTACCTTGGCCAAGAGGATCTCCCGGATCTGAGTAAGCCCGCAGAGCCGGCAAGGCCTGCCGAGCACGGCGGACCAACGGTCTGTATTCTCAAGAGTTTGTAGGGATCATCCGCAACAGATAAAGGGCGCGAACAGGAACCGGCCTGTTCGCGCCCATTGAACAATAAAGTAAGCGATAGACAGTGGGATGCTGTCGGCGTCAGTCCGCCCTGGAGACCCGCACCCGGGAGCCCGTCTCTCCGGCCTGGGCGATCGCATGGATCACCGCCTCGAAATGAAGCGCTTCCCGGAAAGACGGCACGGCGTTGCGCCCTTCGGAAATCGCCTTCAGGAACTCATGAACCTCTATCACCTTCAGATCGTTGAACCCGAGCTGATGGCCGGCTGCCGGAACGAATTGCCCATACGGCGGATGAGCTGGCCCGCTGAGCAATGTCTTGAAACCCTGTTCGGCAAGCTCACCCCGGTTCTGGTAGAGGCGGAGTTCGTTCATGCGTTCCTGATCGAAGGTGATCATGCCTTCCGTTCCATGCACCTCGAAGCCGATGTAGCTCTTGCGACCCCAGGCACTGCGCGAGGTCGAGACGACACCATGGACACCGTTTTCGAAGGTCAGCAGCGCAGAAGCGATGTCTTCGTTTTCAACCGGACGCCGCTCGCTTGAGCCATTGCCCATGGGCCGTGTTTCATGAACCGTTCTTGTCTCCGCGATCAGGCTTTCGACCGGTCCGACGAGCGCGGTTGCGAGCGAAATCAGATGGCAGCCAAGATCGCCGAGCGTGCCGAGGCCCGCATCGGCCTTGGTTGCCCGCCAGGTCCAGGCGAGGTCCGGGTCAGCCTGGTAGTCTTCATCGACCATGCCGCGGAAATGCACGATCCGGCCGACGGCGCCATCCGCGATGAGTTTGCGGGCATGCGAAATCGCCGGATTATGCAGGTAGTTGTAGCCGACGATAGTCTTCGCACCTGTTCTTTCGGCAACAGCCAGCATCTGTCTGGCGTCCTCCAGGCCGAGCGCCATCGGTTTTTCCAGATGCACATGCTTGCCGGCCTCGAGCGCGGCAAGCGCCATTTCCTTGTGCACCTTGTTGGGCGTGGTGATGCAGACGATGTCGACCTTCGGATCCGCTATCAGATCTTTCCAGTCGCTCGTTGCCCTTGCAAAGCCGAACTGGTCGGCAAAGGCTTCTGCCTTTTCTGCAGGAACATCGCACAGCACTTCCAGGCGGGTCGCCGGCACATCGCCGAACACCGCTTTCACCGAACCATAGGCAAGCGCATGGCACTTGCCCATGAAACCGGTGCCGATCAATCCGATACCGAGACTTGTCATGTAATCCGATCCTCCCGGAGGTGACGAAGCGGACCGTTCCGCCCTTTAACCTCATCCTGAGGAAGCGCCTTGGCGCTGTCTCGAAGGATGGGCTGCTTGCTCATGAGTTTGCCGCCCATCCTTCGAGACGGACCAGACGGTCCTCCTCAGGATGAGGTCATAGTGGTTCTGACGCTCAGACTTCGTCCATGCCGACGGCGCGGCGTTCGGCGATGGACTTGAGGGCAGCTTCCGCCAGGGCGAGTGCCTTCAATCCGTCCTCGCCACTTGGTGACGGCGCACTACCGGTTTCGATAGCCTCGACGAAAGCGGTGATTTCAGCCGCATAGGCTTCCGTGTAGCGGGTCATGAAGAAATCATGCAGCGGCGGACGTGTGTATCCGGCTTCGGTTGCCACTTCGATGGATACCGGACGCTGGTTTTCCGCACTCACCACACCCTTGGAGCAATGCACTTCGATGCGCTGGTCGTAGCCATAGGTTGCCCGGCGGGAATTGGAGATGGAGCATTGCTTGCCGGACGCCGTCGTCAGCACCACCATGGCGCTGTCGTAATCGCCAAGCTTGCCGATTTCCGGATCGACCAGAACCGACGCCGTCGCGTAGACGGTCGTGACTTCATCGCCGAGCAGGAACCGGGCCATGTCGAAATCATGAATGGTCATGTCACGGAAGATGCCGCCGGACGACGTAATGTAGGATGGCGGCGGCGCACCCGGATCGCGCGAGGTGATCTGCACCATCTCCACGTCGCCTATGCGGCCTTCATCGATGGCCGCGCGCACGGCGCGGAAATGCGGATCGAAACGGCGGTTGAACCCCAGCATCAAGGTTGCGCCAAGGTCTTCTACCGTCTTCAGGCAGGCTTTCACCCGGTCCAGCGACAGATCGACCGGCTTCTCGCAGAAGATCGCCTTGCCTGCGCGTGCGAACTTTTCGATCAGATCGGCATGGGTGTCGGTCGGCGTGCAGATGATCACCGCGTCGACATCGCCGGCGGCAGCGATCTCGTCGATCGTGCTGACACGGGCGCCATAGGCGGCTGCAAGCGTTTCGGCGGCTTCCGGGAAGGCGTCCGCAACAGCGACGAGCGTCGCGCCGGCGGCCGCGCCAACGGCCTTTGCGTGCACTTTACCGATACGTCCAGCCCCAAGCAGGGCGACATTGACGGCCATGATACTTCCTCCCGGATGACATGTGGCAGAGCGGTTTGAACCAGCGCTTGCCAATTTAGAATAAAAATTCCAAAATCATTTTCGACGGAATGTGTCAAGCCGGAAAAGAAGAAGACAATGAATGACGCCTCGCCCGATCCAGAAAATGAACCCAATCTCGCCACCGCCGAAATCCTTGCGCCGCCGCAATCGATCGATGCGTTTTTTGCCCGGCTCGGCAGCACCGCCGAGAGACTGCCCAAGCGCCTGAAACAATTCGCGAACTACATCGCCGCCAATCCGGACAAAGTGGCAGTTTCCACGGTTGCCGAACTTGCCGAAGGCGCCGAAGTTCAGCCATCCGCCGTCATGCGTTTCTGCCAGGAAATGGGCTTCTCCGGTTTTTCGCAAATGCAGAAACTGTTCCGCTCGGACTATTCCCAGAAATGGCCGGACTACGCCACCCGCCTCGCCAAACTGCGCGAGCACGGCACCGAGTCCCCTTCTGCCCTCCTTGCCGAATTCGTCGAGGTTGGCCGTTCTTCACTGGAAAACCTGCTGACAACCGTCGACCCGACCGCACTTCAACAGGCGGTCGATGTGCTGGCCCGTGCCGAAACGATTCACATGATCGGCTTCCGCAGGGCCTTCCCGGTCACGTCGTATCTTGCCTATGCCTTCGAAAAGATGGACGTGCCGGCGGTTCTCCATTCAGGCATCGCCAACATCAACATGGAACACCTGATCCGGCCGAACGACGCGGTAATCGCGGTGACCTTCGCCCCGTACACGGAAATGACCATCGACATGGCCACCAAGGCCCGCGCCAGCGGCGCTGACATTGTCGCGATTACGGATGTCGTGACCAGCCCGCTCGCACGCCTGAAGGCAATCCAGCTACTGGTCTCGGAACTGGACGTAGGCGCGTTCCGGGCGCTGTCCGCAAGTCTCTCGCTGGCCATTGCCCTGGCCGTTTCCGTGGGGGCTCAACGGAACAGGCTGTGATTTTTCTGGAAAAAATCTGTTGCGCTTCGATAAAAATGGAATTTATATTCCAAATGCGGCAACGGTGAACCCGAGCCGCCACAGACTTCTGATGACGCGGGTGGGATTGTTCGAGGCCCGCGGTCCACGTTCTGGGAGGAACACCATGAAGAAGACACTTATTGCAATGGCGGCTGCCGCCGTTGCCTTTACCGGCCTTGCCGCTCCGGCCTCCGCTGAAGGCGAACGTTTCGTTCTGGTCAGCCATGCTCCGGACAGCGACAGCTGGTGGAACACGATCAAGAACGCCATCACCGTTGCCGGTGGCCAGATGGGCGTTGAAGTGGAATACCGCAACCCGCCGACAGGTGATCTTGCCGACATGGCTCGCATCATCGAACAGGCTGCTGCGTCCAACCCGAACGGCATCATCGCGACGATCGCCGACTATGACGTTCTGAGCGGCCCGCTGTCCAACGCGGTTGCCAAGGGCATTCCGGTCATCACCATCAACTCCGGCACTGAAGAGCAGTCCAAGAAAATCGGCGCTCTGATGCATGTCGGCCAGCCGGAATACGATGCCGGCAAGGGTGCAGGCGAAAAGGCCAAGGCGGCCGGCGTCACCAGCTTCCTTTGTGTGAACCACTACATCACCAACCCGGCTTCGGTTGAACGTTGCCAGGGCTATGCTGATGCACTGGGCGTCGAACTGGGTGGCCAGATGATCGACAGCGGCCAGGACCCGGCTGAAATCAAGTCCAAGGTCATGGCCTACCTGCAGGGCAACCCGGACACCAATGGCGTCCTGACCCTCGGCCCGACCTCTGCACATCCGACGCTGGCTGCGCTGGAAGACATGGGCAAGTCCGGCACCATCCACTTCGGCACCTTCGACCTTTCCGGCGAAATTGCTGAAGCCATCAAGGGCGACGTGATTGCCTTTGCCATCGACCAGCAGCCTTACCTGCAAGGCTACCTGCCGGTCGTCATCCTGACGAACCTGGCTCGTTACGGCGTGGTTCCGGGCAACTCCATCAACTCCGGCCCGGGTTTCGTGACCAAGGGCAACATTGCCCTGGTGGAAAAGTACGCCGGCGAATACCGCTAAGCTGAAGGGCCGCCAAACGCGGCCTTGTGGAGAGGCGGCCTTCCGCCTCTCCCTTGCAACTGACACGCTCGCGCACCCCGAAGGGTAAGCGCTGAATTCCAGAACACTGTTCTGCGGCCGGGCCGCATACTGGACGCGGCCGGCCACCCCGGCACGCAGGAGGAGACCTATGGCTGAGACAAAATCGGCAGCCGCCCCTCAGAAAGACGAGCGCATCCGCGAAATGTCGCCCATGCGCAAAGCCCTGATCCGCCCGGAGCTGGGCGCGATCTGCGGCACCATTCTCGTATTCATGTTCTTCCTCGGCATCGCCAGCGACAGCGGCATGTTTGCCCCGGAAGGCATCATCAACTGGGGCACAGTCTCTGCCCAGTTCGCCATCATCGCCGTCGGCGCCTGCCTTTTGATGATCGCAGGCGAATTCGACCTCTCCGTCGGCTCGATGATCGGCTTCTCCGGCGTCATCATCGCGCTCTTCACTGTTCAGTGGGGGTTCCCCGCGTGGTTCGGTATCCTGGTCGCATTTGCCATGGCGCTGGCCATCGGCGGGCTCAACGGATACCTGGTCATCAAGACCGGCCTGCCCTCCTTCATCGTCACCCTCGCCTTTCTCTACATTCTGCGCGGTCTGACGATCTTCATTTCCATCGCCACCACCCGCAAGACCATCATCGGCGGCGTGCGTGAAGCGGCGGAAGGTGACCCGATCGCCTGGCTTTTCGGCGGCAAGGTCTTTTCCGGCCTCTTTGTCTGGCTGGCCGATCTCGGCATTGTCGGCAAGTTCGTTGCCGGCCCGAAAGCAGGACTGCCGGTGGTCGAAGGCATTCCGATGCTGATGATCTGGGCGATCATCCTGATCGTGTTCGGCCATGTCCTGCTCACCCGCACCCGCTTCGGCAACTGGATCTTCGCCGCCGGCGGCGACGCCCAGGCTGCCCGCTACGTCGGCGTGCCCGTGAACCGGGTCAAGATCCTGATGTTCATGTTCTCCGCCTTCTGCGCCACAATTTTCGCCACCTGTCAGGTGATGGAATTCGGCTCGGCTGCAGCCGACCGCGGCCTCCTGAAGGAATTCGAAGCCATCATTTCCGTGGTGATCGGCGGCGCACTTCTCACCGGCGGCTACGGTTCGGTGGTAGGCGCGGCGCTTGGCGCACTGATCTTCGGCGTCGTTCAGCAAGGCCTCTTCTTCGCCGGGGTCGAAAGCTCGCTCTTCCGGGTTTTCCTCGGCGTTATCCTGCTGCTCGCCGTGATCCTCAACACCTACATCCGCCGCATGATCACGGGGGAACGCTAAGATGTCCGACAACCTCATCGAACTCGTCGATATCGAAAAACACTTCGGCCCGGTGATCGCCCTCAATGGTGTCTCCGTTTCCGTCAAGGCCGGTGAATGCCACTGCCTTCTGGGCGACAACGGCGCGGGCAAGTCCACCTTCATCAAGACCATGTCCGGCGTCCACAAGCCGACCAAGGGCAAGATCCTGATGGAAGGCAAGGAAGTCAGCTTCAACAGCCCGCGGGACGCCATGGAAGCCGGCATCGCGACCGTCTACCAGGACCTGGCGATGATCCCGCTGATGTCGGTCACCCGGAACTTCTGGATGGGCCGCGAACCGCAAAGGCGCTTCGGCCCGTTCAAGTTCTTCGATTTTTCCGAAGCCAACGAAGTCACCATGACAGAGATGTCCAAGATGGGCATTCACCTGCGCTCGCCCGACCAGGCGGTCGGCACATTGTCGGGCGGTGAACGCCAGACGGTCGCCATCTCGCGCGCCGTCTTCTTCGGAGCCAAGGTGCTGATCCTCGACGAGCCCACATCTGCCCTGGGTGTGCGTCAGACCTCCAACGTGCTGGCGACGATCGACAAGGTCCGCCAAAAAGGCATCGGCGTTGTCTTCATCACCCACAACGTGCGCCATGCCATGGCCGTGGGCGACAGGTTCACGGTGCTCAACCGCGGCAAGACGCTTGGCACCGCAGAGCGCGGAGACATAAAAGCGGAAGAACTTCAGGACCTGATGGCCGGTGGCCAGGAACTGGCGGAACTGGAAGGTTCCCTCGGCGGCACCATCTGACGGGCTGAATCAAAAACGGAATGTGCACGTGAAGAAACTCGATGTCATCACGATAGGCCGCTCGTCGGTCGACCTCTACGGAGCCCAGGCTGGCGGCCGTCTGGAGGACATGGCGTCCTTCAACAAGTATATCGGCGGCTCGCCCACCAACATGGCCTGCGGCACGGCTCGGCTCGGCCTGAAATCCGCGCTGATCACCCGCGTCGGTGACGAACACATGGGCCGTTTCATCCGCGAGGAACTGGAACGGCACGGTGTCGACACACAAGGCGTGATCACCGACAGGGAGCGGCTCACCGCGCTTGTGCTGCTCGGCATCCGCGACCAGGAACAGTTCCCGCTGATCTTCTACCGCGAGAACTGCGCCGACATGGCTCTTGGCGAAGGTGACATCGATCCTGCATTCATTGCCTCCGCCAAGGCCGTGGTCGCCACGGGCACACACCTCAGCCATCCGCAGACGGAAGCTGCCGTTCTGAAGGCATTGAGGCTTGCCCGCGAAAACGGCAGCCGTACCGCGCTCGACATCGACTACCGCCCCAACCTCTGGGGCCTGTCAGGCCACGGCGACGGCGAGAACCGCTTCATAGCCTCCGACAAGGTGACGGCCAAGCTGCAGTCGACGCTGCATCTCTTCGACCTGATCGTGGGTACGGAAGAGGAGTTCCACATTGCCGGTGGAACCACCGACACGGTCGAGGCACTGCGCAACGTGCGAAAGGTGTCGGGTGCGACGCTGGTCTGCAAGCGCGGGCCGATGGGGGCAACCGCCTTCGAAGGCGCGATCCCCGACAGCCTCGACGAGGGCATTTCCGGTCCCGGATTTCCGATCGAGGTGTTCAATGTGCTGGGGGCCGGCGACGGCTTCATGTCCGGGCTGCTGAAAGGCTGGATCACCGGAGAAGACTGGGTCACGGCCCTGACCTATGCCAACGCCTGCGGCGCGTTTGCCGTCTCCCGGCACGGCTGCACGCCGGCGTATCCGAGCTGGGAAGAGCTGCAGTTCTTCCTGAAACGGGGCGTGAAGGACAAGGCCCTGCGCAAGGACCCGGAACTGGAACAGATCCACTGGTCCACAAACCGGCACCGGCTGCACGGCGGCGACTGGTCGACCATGCGTGTCTTTGCCTTCGACCACCGTATTCAGCTCGAACAGATGGCCGATACGGCCAATGCCGATCACGAGCGGATCGGATCGTTCAAGAAACTCTGCCTCGACGCGGCTCTTTCGGTCGCGGACGGCCAGCCGGGCTATGGCATTCTGTGCGACAGCCGACATGGCCGTGAGGCGCTTTATCGGGCCGCCGGAACCGGGCTTTGGATCGGTCATCCGGTGGAGTGGCCTACCTCCCGGCCACTGACACTGGAACCGGAAATCGGTCCGGATTTCGGCGGCCTGGCCGAATGGCCGACAGAGCATGTGGTCAAGGTGTTGTGCTTCTATCATCCGCACGACACCGACGCGATGAAGGCCGAGCAGGAAGATGTCCTGAAGCGACTGTTTGCCGCCTGCCGCCGCAACCGGCTGGAAATGCTGCTGGAGGTCATCCCCTCCAAGGTCGGCCCGGTAGATAGCGACACCACCGCCGACATTATCCGGCGCTGCTACGAGATCGGCATCTATCCGGACTGGTGGAAGCTGGAACCGATGACGTCCACCGAGGCCTGGGCAAAAGCCTGTGCCGCTATCACCGAAAACGATCCTTATACCCGCGGCATCGTGGTGCTCGGCCTCGATGCGCCGGTGGAAGAGCTGGCCGCAAGCTTTGCGGAAGCCGCCCGTTTCCCGCTGGTCAAGGGCTTTGCCGTCGGCCGGACTATTTTCGCGGACGCAGCGCGCAAATGGCTCGCCGGCGAATTGACAGACGAGGCTGCCGTCGCCGACATGCTGACCCGCTTCGACAGCCTGTGTCGCATCTGGGATGATGCCCGCGCGCAGGCACGCGTCAACGAACCTCAAGGAATTCCCGCATGACCGGCACAATCCGCCTTACTGCCGCGCAGGCCATGGTGCGGTATATCTCCGCGCAGATGACCGAGGACGGTGAGCGTTTCATCGACGGCATCTGGGCGATCTTCGGCCACGGCAATGTTGCCGGTCTGGGCGAAGCGCTGGAGCAGGCCGGCAACGCCCTGCCGACCTGGCGCGGCCAGAACGAACAGACCATGGCCCACACAGCTATCGCCTATGCCAAGGCCAAGAAGCGCACACGGGCGATGGCGGTCACCTCGTCGATCGGCCCCGGCGCCACCAACATGGTGACCGCCGCAGCCCTTGCCCATGTCAACCGCCTGCCGGTGCTGCTGATCCCCGGCGATGTCTTTGCCAACCGCGCACCCGACCCGGTGCTGCAGCAGGTCGAGGATTTCGACGACGGCACGGTTTCGGCCAATGACTGCTTCCGCCCGGTATCGCGCTACTTCGACCGCATCAGCCGCCCGGAACACCTGCTGACGGCCCTGCCGCGCGCCTTCCGCGTGATGACCGACCCGGTCAACTGCGGCCCGGTGACCCTGGCCTTCTGCCAGGACACGCAGGCAGAAGCCTTCGATTATCCGGCAAGCTTCTTCGAGCCGAAGGTCTGGCGCATCCGACGCCCGGAACCGGACAGCCGGGACATCGCCGATGTTGTCGCCCTCATCAAATCCGCGAAGAACCCGGTTCTGGTCTGCGGCGGCGGCGTTGTCTATTCGCAGGCTGAAGATACTCTTGGCGCGTTTGCGACCAGGCATGGCATTCCGGTGATCGAGACCCAGGCGGGCAAGTCGGCGCTGGCGCAGTCTCATCCGATGAACTTCGGCACCGCCGGGGTCGACGGCTCGGCCTGCGCCAACGAGATTGCCGAAAGCGCGGATCTCGTGATCGGTATCGGCACCCGCTTCCAGGACTTCACCACCGGCTCCTGGGCGCTCTTCAAGAAACCCGGCCGCAAGCTCGTCTCCATCAACGTTCAGGGCTACGACGCCCTGAAGCATGGCGCCGTCGGTGTCATCGGCGATGCGAAGGTGTCTCTGGAGAAGATCTCAGCTGCACTCGGCGCGGAGACAAAATCGGCCTTCAATCCGCAGTCCCGTGTCGACTGGCTGGCCAAGGTCGATGCCCACTGCAGTGCACGGACCGATGTGCCCGAAGGCTACCTGCCGCTCGACGCCGAGGTTATCGGCGCGGTGCAGCGGGCGTCTTCGGAAAAAACCATCGCCATGTGCGCGGCCGGCACCATGCCGGGCGCCCTGAAGCTTCTGTGGCAGGCGCCGCAGGGCGGCTATCACATGGAATACGGCTATTCCTGCATGGGCTACGAGATTGCCGGTGCCATGGGCATCAAGCTGGCGCAGCCGGAGCGGGATGTCGTCTGCTTCGTCGGTGACGGATCCTACATGATGGCCAACTCGGAACTGGCGACCGCCGTCATGCGGCGGGTGCCGTTCACGGTGGTGCTCACCGACAACCGCGGCTACGGCTGCATCAACCGGCTGCAAATGGGCACCGGTGGCAACCAGTTCAACAACCTCTATCAAAACTGCAACGTCGAGGCGCAGCCGGACATCGACTTCGTTGCCCACGCGGCCGCCATGGGCGCCCACGCGGTAAAGGCGAAGGACATCGCCGATCTGGAAGCGCAGATCCTCGCCGCAAAGGACCGGGCCATTCCGGCGGTGATCGTCATCGACACGGACCCGATGCACGGGCCGGGCGAGAACGGTGGCGGTCACTGGTGGGACGTCGCCGTGCCGGAGGTCTCCGAACGGACCGAAGTCAACAAGGCCCGTGAGGGCTATGTCGACGCGCTGAAGCACCAGAACCTGGTCGATTGAGGGAGAGGCACCGCAGCACACCGATTTCCTCTCTCAAGACCTCATCCTGAGGAGGACCATCAGGTCCGTCTCGAAGGATGGGCGGCAATTCCGAACAAGTGGCCCATCCTTCGAGACAGCGCTGAAGCGCTTCCTCAGGATGAGGTTCGAAAGTTACGATCAACTCCAACGCTCCGATGCGTTACAGGACAACAGCCATGATCCTTTACGGCACCAACCCGATCGCCTGGGCCAATGATGACGACCAGACCCTTGGCGCACATATTCCGACCGAGCAAATCCTGTCGGAAGCTTCCGAAATCGGCTTCGACGGTATCGAGAACGGCCACCGCTGGCCGAACGATCCGGAAGAGCTGAAACAGCTTCTGGGCGGCCATGGCCTCAAGTTCATTTCCGGCTGGTACTCGCTCAACCTGCTTGCCCAGTCGGTCGAGGCCGAAAAGAAGGCCATTCAGCCGCATCTGGACAAGCTGAAGCACAATGGCTGCAAGGTCTGCATTGCCTGCGAGACCTCCAACACCATTCAGGGTTCCCAGGTCGACATCAACACCAGCCCGGTCCTGACCGCAGAAGAGATGAAAGCCTTCGGCGCCAAGATCGAGGAACTTGCCGCCTTCTGCGCAAGCCAGGGCATCGACCTTGTCTACCACCACCACATGGGCACTGTGGTCGAGACACCGGCGGAAATCGACGCTTTCATGGATGCCACCGGCCCGGCGACCAAGTTGCTGTTCGATGCCGGTCATTGCTATTTCGGCAGCAATGGTCAGGATCCGGCGCCGGTTCTGGAAAAACACGCTGCCCGCGTGAAGCATTTCCATGCCAAGAACGTTCGGCCTGCCGTGATGAAGGATATCCGCGAAGACAAGAAGTCCTTCATGGACGGCGTCCGTGCCGGCGTCTTCACCGTACCGGGTGACGAGGAAGGCGGCGTTGATTTCAAACCTCTTCTCCAGATCCTGAAGGACACCGGCTACGAAGGCTGGATCGTTATCGAGGCAGAGCAGGACCCGGAAGTCCGCAATCCGTTCCAGTATCAGAGCCTCGGCCTCAAGACCCTCAAGCAACTCGCAAAGGAAGTGGATTTGACATGAGCCATCTTCTCGTCAAACCGTCCGGCACCTCCGGCAAGGTGCACGACATCACGCCTGAAAGCGCCAGGTGGGGCTATGTCGGCTTCGGCCTGTATCATCTGGAAGCGGGACAGTCGGCCTCGGAAGAAACCGGTGACAAGGAAGTCATCCTTGTCCTGGTTGAAGGCAAGGCGTCGATTTCCGCTGGAGATGAAAGCTTTGGTGAGCTGGGCGACCGGATGAGCGTTTTCGAGCGCAAGAAGCCGCACTGCGTCTATGTGCCCAACGGCAGCAGCTGGTCCGCAACGGCAACAACCGACTGCGTTCTGGCGGTCTGCACCGCCCCCGGCAAGGGCAACTACAAGGCCCGTGTGATCACGGACATCGGCCAGGTGGAACGTGGCAAGGGTGCAAACACCCGCTATATCCACCCGATTGCGATGGAAGAAAGCGATATCGCCGACAGCCTGCTGGTGACGGAAGTGTTCACACCCCAGGGCAACTGGTCGTCCTACCCGCCGCATCGGCACGACGAAGACAATTTTCCGGACATGACCTATCTGGAAGAGACCTACTACCACCGCCTGAACCCGAAACAGGGTTTCGGGTTCCAGCGCGTTTTCACCGAGGACGGCGAGCTGGACGAGACGATGGCTGTGGCCGATGGCGACGTGGTGCTGGTTCCCAAGGGCCATCACCCCTGCGGCGCACCCTACGGCTACGAGATGTATTATCTGAACGTCATGGCCGGCCCGATGCGCAAGTGGCGCTTCCAGAACCATCCGGATCACGACTGGATCGCCCAACGGGACGCTGGATAGGCTCAAGCAGCTGAGACTGAGCAAGTGGCCCATCCTTCAAGACGGGCCTTTGGCCCTCCTCAGGATGAGGGTCGTGCATGATGAGGACAGGGAAAGGCGCCAACAGCACCGTTCCTTTCCCCCTCATCCGTCATCCCGGACGCAGCGAAGCGAAGATCCGGGATCGGGGCGCCAGGGCCTTTCCATCTGGTGCCAACAGAAATGGCAGCGGGCTCGGAGGTTCCCCGGTCCCGGCTCGCGCTGCGCTTGGCCGGGATGACGACGGAGAGGTCTTTCTTGAAAAGAGGCCGCCAACGGCACCTTTCATTTTCCCCTCACCCTTCATCCCAGACGCAACGGATCGGATCGGTGAACCAAGGCTTTCGTCAACAAAAAAGGGCGCCAAAAGGCGCCCTTTTCGTTTCCTGAGATTGCCGTCTTAGGCGGCGATGAGAATGTGGCTCTCTGCTAGCTGTTCGGCGAATTCGACGCCGCAGCCTGCTCCTGTCTGGCGCACGACCTTGCCTTGCAGCACGGTGCCATCCAGGAATTCCAGCGTCATGCGCTCGCCAATCGGCAGGTCGGTCATATCCAGGATCTGCGCACCGGTGACACTGACGTCGATCAGCTGCGCGGTGCGCTTGCGACCGTCCGCGAAGGTAATGGCAACATCCTCGGATATCGCCTTGCGCACCGAACGTCTCCGGTCCTCGACGTCCTTCGTGACGTCCGCCAGGAACTTCTCGACCTCGCGGGCAAGGCTGTCGCTTGCCTCCGAAACCAGGTCGGACGCGGTGTTGACCGATCCGGCTTCCGTCGACGTTTGTTCAACTGCACCGGAAACAGACGACATGCTGCTGGCTGCATTGCCTGTGCTGTCGCTGGCAGAACGAGCCGAGCGCGCGATTTCCTGGTTTGCCGCCCGCTGTTCCTCGATAGCCCCTGCCACGGAACTGGTCAGGTTCTTGATGTCGGACACCTTCTCGGCAATGTGCTCGATGGCACCCGCTGCATCGCGAACCGAGGACTGGATTCCTGAAATCCGGCCGGAGATCTCGTCCGTCGCCTTGGAGGTCTGCTCTGCAAGCTGTTTGACTTCCGATGCCACGACCGCAAAACCGCGACCGGCTTCACCCGCACGGGCAGCCTCGATGGTGGCATTGAGCGCCAGAAGGTTTGTCTGCTCTGCGATATCGCGAATGAGATTGACCACGCTGCCGATATGTTCGGCAGCTTCCGACAGCGTCTGAACGTTGCGGTTGGTCTGTTCCGCCGCTTCCACGGTCTCCAGAACGATGCGGGTGGTGGCTTCGGTCTGATTCGCGATTTCCTGAACCGTGGCCGTCATTTCTTCTGTTGCGGCGGCAACGGCGGCGACGTTTTCAGAAGCGCTGATGGAGGCGTGGCCTGCCTGATCGGATTCAGACTTGGCATTGGTTGCAAGGTCTTCCAGCGTTGAAGCTGCCCCCCGCATCCGTTCCATCTGGTCGGACACGGTTGCCAGGCGATCAGTCATGATCGACTTGAAGTCCGTGATCACCCCTTCCAGGAAAGCCTGGCGCTGGCGTTCCCTGTCACGTTCGTTGCGGGCCTGGTCTTCAAGATGACGGCGCTGAATGGCGTTTTCCTTGAAGATCGCCACAGCCTTGAACATGTCGCCAATCTCGTCGCCCCGCTCGGAACCGTCCGTCTCTACGCGCGTGTCCCCATCGGCAAGCCGGTTCATGGCGGAAACCACCATGTTGATCGGCTTTGTTACGGAGCGAGCTGCAAAGAAGCCAAGGGCAGCGGCAATCGCAAGCAAGGCGAGCCCGGCGAGGACCATCCGGTTGCGCATATCTGTCAGCGGGGTAACGGCTTCTGCATAAGGCTGCATGGCGACGATGGCGAAGTTCTTGCCCTGGTAGGTGAACTTCTCCGCTTCAACGTCCATCAGTTCGTCACCAAAGTAGGTAGACATGCCGAAGGCGCTGCCTTCCGCGAAGGCCTTGTCGATGACGGGCCCACTCAGTTCCGTAGCCAGAATATCGTTCTTGTCGGCAGTGAGCGGCGTGTCATTGCGCATCATGCGATCTTCGCCGATCAAAGCCAATTCACCGGTTTCTCCAAGCCCGAGACCACTACTCATGAGGGAATTGATCTTGTCGATCGGCATCTGGAAGGCCACTACGCCAACCGTTTCTGCATTCACGTGAATGGGGTGCGCCATGAAGCTGGCGGGGGCGTCGAAGCTCGGTTTATAGGCGGCAAAATCCTCAAAGGCGACTTCGTCCTCGGCGGTGATCGCCATCGCCTTGCGATAGACTTCGCCGAGGTCGGTATCCGCCCACTGGCCACCACCCTTTTCGAAATTCGTGGCGTAATCCAGTTCCTTGAAGACCGTGTAGACGAGGTTGCCCTTGGCGTCGAACAGGAACACGTCGTAATAGCCCTGGTCCTGCTGCAGTTTTCGGAACCAGGGGTGATACTTGGCGTGCACCTCGTCGTAAGCCGACCCGGTCTCGGCCCGGTCGAGCTTGTGTTTCTCGCCGGTCGGATGCGGGTTGCCGGTGATATACGCAGCTTGCAGTTCTTCCTGCGGATTGCCGCCGTACATTTTCCAGAAATCCCAGACGGAGGCGAACTCCTGGACAGCGGCTGCTGTGCCAGGGTGCTCAGCCGTCAGAATGAGTTCGCGTTCGATCGCCTGCAGATAGGCGACTGTTTCCTTTTCGCCAGTCTCGGCAGCCGTCTGAAGGCGTTCCTTCGTCAGTTCTTTCACGATCACAGAAGACGTGAGGTAGCTTTCTACACCGACACCGATGCCAACCACCGCAGCGGCGCCCAAAACCAGCGCCGGAATCTTTTTAGACAAACGCATGCCTGAGAACATTCGTACCCCCCATCAGATGGCCCGTTCAGCCAACGATCAAAACCGAACGTAGGGTAAGGACAAGGAGCGAATGAAAGCTTAATTTCATCGCATAAAGTTATTTACGGGCAAATAATCGCGAAAGAATTCGGAGCCGCTCCTAAATCATACTGTCAATAATCGCAATATATTCTCTTGTGGGTTGAACGCCTCTTCTTGAAGCAATCAATCACCAGTCGAATCATACGCACTTACCCTTAGGCAGTTTCGAGACAGGCAACGAGGGCACCACGGTGCTGGATCACCTTGCCGGCGAGACTTGCACCGGCATCAACGCTTGCCGGGACGTCGCCCCCCGAAAGATATTTCGCAAGAAACGCGGCATTGAAGCTGTCACCGGCTGCAGTCGTATCGACAATGCTGGAAACCGGCGCTGGCTGGAAAGCCTGCCGGGAAACGGCATCCGCGCAGATCACCTCTTCCGGCCCGTTCTTGACCACAACCATGCCTGCCCCTGCAGCCAGATAGCGGTCGGCGCTGACGTCTGGCGTTGCATCACCGAAATGGGCCAGTTCGTCCTCGAAGGACGGCATCAGGAAATCACAGCAGCCGGCAGCTTCCGTAACACTTGCCCGCATGGTGTCCGCGTCTTCCCAAAGACGCGGACGCAGGTTTGGGTCGAACGCCGTTTTGGCACCGGCTTTTCGCGCGGTTCTGAGTGCGTCCAGAAATTTTGCCCGATCTTCCGGTGGAAGGATCGCAAGGGTAATCCCGCTGAAGTAGATCAACCCCGCACCACTAAGCGCAGATGCAAGATGTGTCCCGTCCGCGGCAAGACACCGGGCTGCCGATTGCGATCGCCAGTATGCGAAGCTGCGTTCGCCGTCCTTCAGCTGGATCATGTAGAGGCCGACCGTCCGGTCGTCCCGCTTCTGGATGGCAGCCGTCTCCAGGTCTGATCCTTTCAGGAAAGAAAGCATCTGCTCCGACACCTGATCGCGGCCGACCGCAGTGTAATAGCCGACAGTCCAGTCGGCAGGCAGGCATTTGCGCGCATACCAGGCGGTGTTGAGCGTATCGCCGGCAAACCCCATGGCATAGGTGCCCTCACCCGTTGGTGCCATCTCGACCATACATTCGCCAATGGCAAGGAATTTGAGTGACACGGCGGGGCTCCTCGATGCTCGGGGATCAGAAAAACTTAAGGCGAAAACCCCGCAGAAAACCGGGATTTAAATCCATTAGCATAAAAGCCCTTGCCTTAAAAAGTGGCACAAAGGCCTATGCGCCTTGCCAAAGCGGTTTGGCCGTCCGGACGATGGTCATTCATCCCCGGTTTCTGCTGTTTCCCTGAATAATTTTATTTGATGCCGGCGCGCATGAAGCTTTGGACAAACTGCCTCTGGAACAGCAGAAAGGCGATCAGCAGCGGCCCGGAGGTCATCAGCGTCGCGGCATTGATGACCGACCATTCCACCCCGCTGTCGATGGCCGAGAAGATGCTGAGACCGACGGTAACCGGGCGGGTGTCCACCGAGTTGGTCACGATCAGCGGCCACAGGAAATTGTTCCAGTGGTGACTGACGGAAACGAGGCCGTAGGCAAGATAGGTCGGCTTTGCGAGCGGAATATAGACCCGCCACAACACGCCCAGAACCGAAGCACCCTCGATGCGTGCTGCCTCGTCCAGTTCCTTCGGGATGGTCATGAAGGTTTGCCGCAGCAGGAAGATGCCAAAGCCGGACGCGATGTAGGGCAGCGCGATGGCGGGGATGGTGTCCACCAGATTGAGCATGCGCATGGTCTGATAGTTTTCCACCATCAGGATGTCCGGCATCACCAGAAGCTGCAGCAAGACAAGCGTGAAGAGGATATTGCGCCCGGGAAACTGGAACCTTGCGAAGGCAAAGGCAGCCAGCGTGCCGAGGAAAAACTGCCCGGCTAAGATCATCGACACCAGCAGAAAGGTGTTCAGAAAGTAGCGGGCGAAGGGCGCCGCATCCCAGGCTTTTGCGAAATTGTCGAGTGTCAGCGGTGCAAGAAGCTCGAACCGTGCCTCATAGGCCGCCGGATGAAACGCGGTCCAGATGGCATAGGCCAGCGGCAGCACCCATAAGAGTGCCAATGCCCAGGCAGCGAAGGTGTTGAGCACCCTGTCGAAGGAAAGGCCGGCGCCGCTCATTTGTAATGCACCTTGCGGTCGAAGAAGAAGAACTGGCCGATGGCAAGCAGCGACAGAAGCACCAGAAGAGCGACAGTGAGCGTTGCACCATAGGCGGTTTCCCAGAAGCGGAAGGCGACCTCGTAGATGTAGAACAGCAGCAGTGCCGAGGCGTTGTCCGGCCCGCCGTCCGTCAGAATGAAGATATGGTCCACCAGGCGGAAGGAATTGATGACCGCGTTGACGCAGACGAACAGGGTCGTCGGCATCAGGAGCGGAAAGGTGATCCGCCAGAAAATCGTCCAGCGCCCGGCGCCTTCGATCTGCGCGGCCTCCTTCAGCGTGACCGGAATTGCCTGCAGCGCCGCCAGGTAAAAGATCATGAAGAAGCCGGCTTCCTTCCAGACGGTGACCACGATGATGGCGTTGAGCGCGGTGTCCGGGTTGCCGAGATAGTTGCTGGCAGGCCAGCCAAACAGGGCACCGGTGATCTGGTCGACCAGGCCAAAGCCGGGCGTGTAGAAAAACATCCAGATGTTGGCGACGGCGATCAGAGGCAGAACGGTCGGCGTGAAATAGGCCATGCGCACGAAGCTTCTGCCAACCAGCCTGTCGTTGACCCAGAGCGCCATGACGATCGCCAGGCCCACGGAGACCGGAATGGTGCCAAAGGCGAACCAGACGTTGTTCCAGAGCACTTTCCAGAACACCGGGTCATCCAGCATGCGCTCATAATTGGATAGACCGATGAACTTGGCCGGGCGACGTCCGCGCGGGGTGGAAAAGAAGCTGTTCAGGAACGTCGTGACCGCGGGGATGTGGGTAAAGGCAAACAGGAATACCATTGCCGGCAGCAACAGCAGCCAACCGTGGATCCAGTCGCGTTTCAAGGCAATGCCCCGCTTCATGGTCTAGGCCCCGATAAGGAGAAAAACGCGACCTAAAGCAAATTGCGGTTAGGACGGCGAAAGGTCTGGGGAACGGGACGGAACACCGGAGTGGGACCCGGCGCTCCGCCCCGAATGGCGTTAGCGGTATTCGCTCAGGATCTCGTCGGCCTGCGCCTGAGCTTCCTTCAGCGCCGTTTCGGCATCCTTCTGGCCCGTGATGGCAGCAGCCAGCGCATCGTTGAAGATGCCGGTCACGCGCTGGTTCTGGTAGGTCGCCAGTTCAGCCTTGGCGAAGTCCAGCTGGTCGCGGGCAACCAGGACAGCCGGAAAATCAGCCGCATAAGCTTTCATCGTGTCGGTTTCCCAGGTTTCGGCGCGCGGAGCGACGTAGCCTGTTGCGATGGTCCACTTCGCGGACTGTTCCGGAGCCGTGATCCACTGAACGAACTTGACGGCAGCCTTGTTCTGTTCGTCGGAAGCGCCCTTGAACAGGTAGAAGTTGCCACCGCCAGTCGGTGCGCCGCGCTGTGCCTTTTCCGGCAGCATGGCAACGCCGAACTTGAACGGAGCATTGTCACGAACGTTGGTGAGGTTGCCGGTGGACGTCCACATCATGGCCGTCTGGCCTTCGAAAAAGGCTTTCGGTGTTGCGCCCCACTCGATGATGCCCGGAGCCATCACTTCGTGCTTTGTGCTGAGATCGACAAGATACTGCAGCGCCTCTACCACCTTGGGATCATCGAAGTTGGTCTTGTTGCCGTCGGCATTGGCCAGAATCGCGCCGTTTTCGATGGCAAGGCCCTGGAACAGCCAGTACGGGAAACCGGAAGACGGAATACGCACGCCCCACTGGGTGACATTGCCGCTGTCGTCTTTCTTCGTCAGCTTCTTGCCGAATTCGACCATTTCGTCCCAGGTTGCCGGAGCGACCTCCGGATCAAGCCCGGCCGCTTCGAAGGCTTCCTTGTTCCAGTAGAGCACCGGCGTGGAGCGCTGGAACGGAATGCCGTAGGTCTTGCCGCCGGTCTGGCTGTTCTCCATGAATGCCGGATAAAAGCCTTCGACCCATTTCTTGTCTTCGTCGCTGGTCAGATAGTCGTCGAAGGGCTGGATCAGGTCTTCATCGATCAGGGTGAACATGTCGGCAGACAGGATCACCGAAAGCTGGGGCGGGTTGCCACCGCGCGAAGCGGTGATCGCCTTGGCGACGGTGTCCTGGTAGGAGCCGGCATAAACGGCGTCGATGGTAACATCCGGGTTCTGCGCAACATAGGCGTCGGTCAGTTCCTGGATGGTGTCAGCAGCCTTGCCGCCAACGGCGACCGGAAAATAGAATTGCAAATCAACAGCCTGAGCGGAGGCCCAGGTGCTGAAGGTAAGCGCCGTTGCCGCAACGGCTTTCAGGAAAGTGGACTTCAACATCAGCTTACTTCCTAAGGTTCGAAAATCCGCAGGTCTGCGGTCGGTCTACGCGGGCGTGCGCAGCAGGTCAGGAGCGCAACAAGGCTCCGAACTCGGAAATGAGATCGTCCCGGCGGCGGCCGGTATCGGCGTCGAAAACATGAAGGTCGTCCGGCGAAAAGCCGAGCTGCACGGATTGGCCTGGCGTGAAGGCCCGGCTGGCCGGAAGGCGCACTTGAAAACCGGTGCCGGCAACTTCGCAATCGGCCAGCACATCCGCCCCAAGATACTCGACGGCACGAACAGACGCGTTGACTGGACCACCGTCTTCCAGATGCATTGCCTCCGGGCGCAGGCCCAGCTTGAAGTCCGGCGCGGTGCACAGCTTCCTGAAGGCATTGGCCGGAAAGAGGTTCATTGGCGGTGTACCGATAAAACAGGCGGCAAAGGGCGTTGCCGGTTTTTCGTAAAGATCCCGCGGGCTCGCCACCTGCTCCAGCCGGCCACCATTCAAAAGCACCACCTGATCGGCCATGGTGATGGCCTCGACCTGATCATGCGTGACATAGACCATCGTGAAGCCGAGCTGCTGCTGCAGCGCGCGGATTTCCACCCGCATTTCATGGCGCAGCTTGGCGTCGAGATTGGACAGCGGCTCGTCCATCAGGCAAATCGGCTTTTCGCCGATGATTGCCCGTCCAAGCGCGACACGCTGCTGCTGACCGCCTGAAAGCTGACCCGGCTTGCGCTCCAGTAACTGGCCAAGGCCCAGAAGATCGGCAACCCTTGCAAGACGCCGGTCCCGCTCGGCCCTGCCGACCCGGCGGACCTTCAGGCCGAAGATGATGTTCTCACCGACATTCAGATGTGGAAACAGCGCATAGGACTGGAACACCATGGCAAGGTCACGCTTGGCCGACGGACGACCGGTGACATCCTCTCCGCCGATCAGGATGCGTCCGCTGCTGACATTCTCGAGGCCCGCGATCATGCGCAATGTCGTTGACTTGCCACAGCCGGACGGTCCCAGAAGTGCCGTGAAGGAGCCTGCCGGAATATCGATCGACAGGCCATCGACAGCCACCGTCTCACCCCAGGTACGCGACACCGTTTCAAGGACGATCGGCTTGCCGGCGCCAGAGGGTTTTGCACCCGGGATATGCGGATCTGATGTCACGCCTCATCCCCGTCGTCGGCCACGAACACTTCCGTTTTCGTGCCTTCCAGCGATGCCAGGAAAACATCCGGCACCGGGCAATCGGTGAAGATCGCATCGACATCGCTGAGCTGACCGCCGCGCACATGGGCGTTCCGGCCGAACTTGCTGTGATCGAGGACCAGATAGGACCGGCGGCAATTGGCGAGTATCGACTGGCGGGCCGCCACTTCGTCCTCGTGGAAATCCAGCAGCGTGCCGTCTTCATCGACACCTGCGACACCAAAAATGCCGATATCGACCTTGTAGTTGGAGAAGAACGCCTGCGCTGCGGACCCCAGCACGTCGCGGTCGCCATGACGCAACCGCCCGCCGGTGATGGTCACCTGAAACGACGGGTTGACCGAAGCCGTGAAGGCCACGTTCAGATTGTTCGTGAAAACCGCCAGTTTCTCGTGCCCCACCAGGGCCTGCATCACGATCTCCGGAGTGGTGCCGATAGAAAACGCGATCGACTGGTTGTTGCCGACATGACCGGCCACCAGTTTCGCAATCAGCTGCTTTTCCGGAAGATTGAGGATCTGCCGGGTGGAATAATGGATGTTGGACGCCGGTGCCGGAGGCTCGACGCCGCCGTGGGTCCGGCGCAGGATCCCCAGTTCGCAAAGACCGTTGACGTCCCTGCGAATTGTCTGCGTGGTCACCTCGAACCGGTCCGCCAGTTCCTCGACGGACGCAAATCCTGCCTTTTGTACCAGATCCGCGATTTCGGCCTGACGCTTTGAAATGTCTATTTGCCCAAGCATGTTCTTCTGATCCGCCATCGTCCCCTCTCCTCCTGCAGATGCAGAAGGCCAGTTGCTCCAAAGGCATCATGTTGACTCGAAAAAGCCTGACTTCGAAGCCCGTTAAAACATTTTCATATGAACCTTATTCGACGCTCATATGAAAATGATGTGACAATAGGGGATAGGGGGCAGCCCAGGAACACAGGACGCGACAGCGTCCTCAGATTTCAGGACGCCATTTTTCTATCTGTAATTGCCCGGGCGTTTCACGAGGCTGCCAGGCCGATGACCCGGCAGGGAATAACCCTGCGGTTCGATGACAAGACGCTACCGAAGAAGAGACAAGACGGCGCAAAAGTAGAAGAGTTGAATTCAATCGTCGAAGTTATGTAATAAAATAACAAATCTGTTTCGTCATCCAACTGTCAATCAGATGTCATGCAGCGTTTTTAAGTAGCTCCCGGGATGCACCCTCACCTCCGGGAGATATCATGAAAACGATCGTTTGCACTTCGCTGGCGCTGGCTCTGACCGGCTCCGTCGCCTTTGCTCAGGACGCCCTGCCGCAAGCCTCCAGCCAGTGGTACAAGGATGGCGAAGCCGCCATTCAGGCCATTTTGGACCGTCAGCCGAACACCAACCGCGCCAAGAACGTGATCCTGCTGATCGCAGACGGCAACGGTGTCGGAACCAACTACGCCACCCGCCTTTTCGACGGTCAGCAGAAAGGCATGCTGGGCGAGGAAAACGTTCTCCCGTACGAAACTCCGGAGTTCTACAGCGCCCTGGTCAAGACCTACAACATCAACGCCCAGACGCCGGACTCCGCTCCGACCGCCGGCTCGATGAACACGGGCGTGAAGCAGCGCTTCAACCTGATCAACCTCGGCGAAGAAGCCATCCATGACGATTGCTCCACCGTCGAAGGCAACCAGCTTGCCCTGTTCTCCGAAATGATGACCGAAGCCGGCAAGTCCGTCGGCGTCATCTCCACCGCCCGCCTGACCCACGCAACTCCGGCTGCTGTCTACGCCAAGACCGCCAACCGCAACTGGGAAGACGCCGTGCCGGAAGGCTGCACCGCACAGAAAGACATCGCAACCCAGCTGATCGACGCCATGGAAGCCGGCACCGTTGATTTCGCAATGGGCGGCGGTGGCCGTTACTTCCTGCCGAAGGACAAGGAAATGGGTGGGCTGAAGGGCCGCCGCGAAGACAATGTCGACCTGGTTGAGCGTGCAACCGGGCTGGGCGCACAGTTCGCATCCGACACCGCCGGTTTCCAGTCGCTGAAGCTTGACGGCTCCAGCCCCGTCCTGGCCCTGTTCAACAACAGCCACATGGAATATGAGGCCGACCGCGCCGACAATGACGAGCCGTCTCTGGCCGACATGACCAAGGCAGCCATCGAGTATCTGTCCAAGAACGAAGGCGGCTACTACCTGGAAATCGAAGCCGGCCGCGTCGACCACGCCAACCATGACGGCAATGCGGCCCGCGCCATGCGCGACGGTGTCGCCTTTGCAGAAGCCGTTGCCATTGCTGACGAGCTGACCAACGATGAAGACACGCTGATCATCGTCACCGCCGACCACGAACACGCCATCGCCTTCAACGGCTATTGCGGCCGCGGCTCGGCCATCCTCGGCCTTTGCTACGACGTTGCCCAGGTTGGTATCAAGCATTCCGACAAGGTTCTGACCGCGGATGACGGCAAGCCGTACACCGTGATCGGTTACCTGAACGGCACAGGCTCGGTTCTGAAGAAGGGCGAAGGCGAAAACGACTACACCGGCTCGCGCCCGGACCTGGACCAGGAAACGGCCACCGATCTGGACTACGTCCAGCAGGCGCTGATCCCCAAGTCCTCCGAAACCCATTCGGGTGAAGATGTTGCGGTCTACGCAAAGGGCCCGTGGGCGCACCTGGTCGATGGCACCATCGAGCAGAACGTGATCTTCCACGTCATGAACCACGCTGTGAACGCCCAATAAGCCTTCAGTCAGCGTTCAACAAGCGCTCAGCGGGATCCCTGGTCGAAAACCGGCCAGGGATCCTGAAGGCCTGCCGCCCGCCAGGCCTTTGCCTGTTTGTCATATTAGCCGGATAAGTTAGGAGCATGAATTGGCCAGAACCAGCGATGTCATGAACCGCAGACAGCTCATCGTCGGGCTCGGTCTCGCTCCGTTTGCCGGGCATCTGCTAAAGGGCACAGCAAGTGCGGCGGACGCCCCCCTCAAGTTGCGCACGCTTTACAACAAGGACCGGAGCTTTTCCGACCTCGCCCATTCACTGGAAGGCACCAGGGTGTCGGTCGGTGGCTACATGGCACCACCCCTGAAGGCCGACAGCCAGTTCTTCGTGCTCACCAAGATTCCGATGGCAGTTTGCCCGTTCTGTGAAACCGAGGCGGAATGGCCGCGGGACATTCTCGCCATCTACACCAAGCGCATTGTCGATGTGGTCGCCTTCAACAGCAAGATCGTGACACGCGGCGTTCTGGAGCTGGGAACCTTCAAGGATCCAGAGACCGGGTTCGTCAGCCGGGCAAGACTGGTCGATGCTGTCTATGAACGCAGCTGACAACTTCTCATGAATCTTGCTCTTCAAGTCGACGATCTCCGCGTCAGGGCACCGGGTGGCCGGGTGTTGCTGTCTTGCGATCACTTTGAAGCAACACCAGGCGCAACCATCGGCCTGCGTGGCCCGTCAGGAGCCGGGAAATCGACCTTTCTCTACGCGCTCGCCGGACTGCACCCGGCCATGACAGGTCATATCCGCTGGGGTGCAACCGATCTGGTGCAGCTGAACGACGCCGCCCGCGCCGCGTTCCGCCGCAGCCATGTCGGGCTGATTTTCCAGGACTTCCTGCTGTTCGAGGAACTGAGCGCCCTTGGCAACGCCTCCCTTGCAACGGCGTTCAACCCGGCAGAAAAGCGCCGGTCGATCACCGACACCGCACGGGATTTTCTCAAGAGCCTCAAGGTGCCGGCAGAAGCGCGGACCGTAGACAGTTTTTCCGGCGGCGAGCGCCAACGCACTGCGATCGCCCGCGCGCTGGCCCACGACCCCGCGATCATTCTCGCGGACGAACCGACGGCAAGCCTCGACCGCAAGACAGCCGATGCCCTGATCGAAGACCTGATCAGCCTGACCCGCGCGCAGAACAAGACCCTGATCGCCGTCAGCCACGACCAACATCTGCTGGACCGGATGGATAGGGTCATTGAAGTGACGGACGGCCACCTGCAGACGGAGGCCGCCGGTGCCTGACTTTGTCGCAGACCGCTGGCAGGACCTTTCGCCACTTGCCCAGGACACGCTGTGGCTCGTGCTGCTTCTGTTGCCTGCCGTGATAACCGGCCTGATCGTGATCTGGGGCTTCCGGCCTCAGGCGCTGGTCGGAGCACTGCTCTGGCGCTTCCGCTGGACCAATCTGACCTTTGTTGCCCTGATCGCCATTTCCATCGGCATCGGCGTTGGCCTGATAGCCCAGGAACGCGGCCTCAAAAAGGGAACGGCACGGGCAGCGGAAAAGTTCGATCTGATCGTCGCAGCCCCCGGCAGCGAAATCACCATGATGTTTGCCGCCGTCTATCTAAACCCAAGCGACGTGCCGCTTCTGGGAGGCGAGATCTACAACGAGATTGCCACCCATGACGACGTCGACCTTGCCGCCCCGATTGCCTTCGGCGACAGCTACCTGTCGTCACCCGTTGTCGGCACTACGCCGCAGTTCGTCACGCATCTGGCAGGGAACCTCGCCGAAGGCAGGCTCTTTGCCGGCAGCGGGGAAGCGGTTGCCGGCTCGCGGGTCGACCTGAAGCTTGGCGAGACATTCGAACCCGCGCACGGGATTGGTGACAGCGCGGAAGAAGATGCCCACGCCGGCCACGCGCTCACCATCGTCGGCAGGATGCCGCCCACCGGCAGCCCGTGGGACAAGGCCATTCTCGTTCCGGTGGAAAGCGTCTGGGAAGTGCACGGGCTGACCAATGGCCATGGCCCGGAACGACAGACACAGATCGGCCCGCCGTTTGACGCCGATTATTTCCCGGGAACACCGGCGATACTCGTTCATGCCAATGAACTCTGGGCGAATTACGCCCTGCGGTCCGAGTTCACCCGCGACGACACCATGGCGTTCTTCCCAGGCGCGGTGCTTGCGCAACTTCATGCACTCATGGGGGACATCCGCCAGATCATGTCGGTGATGGCGGTGCTGACCCAGGTGCTTGTGACCGCTGGCGTCCTGACGGGGCTGATAGCCCTTGCCCGGCTGTTCGCCAGGCGTCTGGCACTCCTGCGGGCTCTCGGGGCACCGGGACGCTTCGTCTTTGCCGTGGTCTGGTCTTATGCCGCCACCCTGATTGTCCTGGGCTCGGCTGCCGGGCTGGGCGTCGGCTGGATCGCGGTCGATGTCATCTCCTCAATTGTCACCTCCCGAACGGACATTCTGGTGACGGCAACGCTCGACTGGCCGGAGTTTCACCTCATTGCCGGTTTCGTCAGTCTGACGGTGCTGCTCGCGCTTCTGCCGGCCTTCATGGCAATGTCACGTAATATCATTACTGATTTGCGCGCCTGACCTGAAGCCTGAAGGATCTTCCCGATATGCGCGCCCTTGCCGTCCTGTTGCCGCTGCTGTTCTGCCTGCCCTACTCTGCCTTGGCGTCCGGTACACATACTACCTCCGAAACAGGGCATGGCGATGCAGAAGCACACGAAACGCATTACGAAGCCGAACTTCATCACGATGAGGATGAAGACAGCCACGAAGGCACGTCTGAAGGCGTGCGTGCTGTCCATGCCTGGATCCGCGAGACTTCGGGCAACTCCGCGCTGCTTTTCGTCAACATCGAGAACACCTCCGGACGACAGGTAAAGCTGGTTGGCGGTCACACCGACATCGCCTCGAAGGCCGAACTGGTCGGCTTTGCCCTGAAGGACGGTGAATCCGGCTACGATCCCCTGCCGCCCGTTCCGATCCAGCCGGGCAAGGCCCTCGTTCTTGCTCCCAACGCCCTGGCCCTGCGCCTCGGCGGCCTTACCCGCCCTTTCCGGGAAGGAGAGGAATTCGAAATCGAGATCGAATTCGATTTCGGCCATATCGAGATGCAGGCCCAGGTCGAATCCATCAATGCAACCCGGCACAGCCATGCAGGGCATCAGCACTAGACTTGCCGGGATTAGAGGCAAGGATTAAGTGGGGTTGGTATCCCAAGCTTCAGTCGAAGAATACCCCCACCCCTAACCCTCCCCACAAGGGGGAGGGGGATCAGTCCGTGCAGATTGAAAAGATCTCACTTGTCTGCCCGAATACCTGAAAAGGGATAGCGGGTTTCAGCGCACCTACATAGTGGCGCGGTAAAGCATTAGTCCCCCTCCCCCTTGTGGGGAGGGGTTAGGGGTGGGGGTCAACAGCGTTACCAAAAACACCCAATCCTGCCGGGAATATCACCTGTAAAGGAATGACCGCCCTTCGCCATCGAACAGATGCAGCTTTTCCGGCGGGGCCGTCAGGCGCAGTTCCGTGCCCTTTTCGACCTTGTAGATACCCGGGATCTTGGCAATGAAAGCATCGTGGCCTTCTCTCGGCGCAAAATAGAGCACTGTTGTCTCGCCGAGGGCTTCCACGATTTCGACATTCGCCGCGACCAGATAATCGTCACCTTCGGTAACGCTGAGATCTTCCGGGCGCACGCCCAGCTTGACGCGCGCACCCTTGTCGCTGTCGAGCGAGGCAATCGGTACATCCGCGTGACCGCCATCGGACATCTGGACAGATGTC
This sequence comes from Labrenzia sp. THAF191a, assembly GCF_009363335.1. Lineage (GTDB taxonomy): Bacteria > Pseudomonadota > Alphaproteobacteria > Rhizobiales > Stappiaceae > Roseibium > Roseibium algicola. Next base: position 2,461,487 of record NZ_CP045333.1, on the reverse strand, counting down.
ATCTGGCCGGTCGCCGTCACCTTGGCATCGACGAGGTTCATTGCCGGAGAGCCGATGAACTGGGCAACGAACGTGTTTGCGGGACGCTCGTAAAGGTCCAGCGGCGCACCGAATTGTTCCACGTCTCCACCATGCAGCACGACAATCCGGGTCGCGAGGGTCATCGCTTCCACCTGGTCGTGAGTGACGTAGATCATGGTGCTTTCCGGCATGCTCTCCTTCAGCTGTGCGATCTCGATCCGGGTGGCAACACGCAAGGCGGCATCAAGGTTCGACAGCGGTTCGTCGAACAGGAATACCTTGGGATCCCGCACGATCGAACGGCCGATGGCAACACGCTGGCGTTGACCGCCGGAGAGTGCTTTCGGCAGGCGGTCGAGATAGGCAGTTAGCTGCAGCCTGTCCGCAGCCGCCCGCACGGCCTTGTCGATTTCGTCGCGCGACTTGCCTGCCAGCTTCAGGGCGAAGGCCATGTTGTCGTAGACCGTCATGTGCGGATAAAGCGCATAGGACTGGAACACCATGGCAATGCCGCGCTGTGCCGGCGGCACGTCGTTGACGACCACACCGTCGATCTCCAGTGTTCCGCCGGTGATCTTTTCAAGTCCTGCGATCATCCGCAGCAATGTCGACTTTCCGCACCCGGACGGACCGACGAAAACGATCAGCTCACCTGCGTTGATCTCCATGTTGATGTTGCGCAGAACTTCGACCGATCCATAGGACTTGCTGACATTCTTCAAGGACAACGATGTCATGCCGGCTGCTCCCGATTGTTGATTTTGTTCATGTTATTTCACCGACCCGGCCAACAGGCCGCGCACGAGATAGCGCTGCATCGCGAAGAACACGAAGAGCGGCACGGCAATGGACACAAAGGCCGCCGTCGCGAGAATTTCCCAGTTGCCGCCGCGCGTTCCCAGGAGTTCGACGATCTGGTTGGTCATCACCGTGGTCGAGCCTGTGGCATCGATCAGGAACACCTTGGCCACCAGCAGATCGTTCCAGGTCCACAGGAACTGGAAGATGGCGAAGGACGCCAGGGCGGGAAAGCTGAGCGGCAGGATGATGCGGGTGAAGATCTGGAAATCCGTCGCCCCGTCCACCTTGGCATTCTCGATGATGTCCCGCGGCAATCCGACCATGTAGTTCCTGAGCAGATAGACCGCGAGCGGCATGCCGAAGGCCGTATGGGCCAGCCAGACCCCCATGTATCCCTTGCCGATACCGACGGCGAGATGAAGCCGCAGCAGCGGAATGAGCGCCAGTTGCAACGGCACGACGAGCAGCGCCACAACGGCGGCGATCAAGAGGGCGCGGCCGGGAAATTCCATCCAGGCAAGCGCATAGGCTGCGAACGCCGCAATGACGATCGGGATGATCGTCGCCGGAATGGTGACCGTCAGCGTGTTGAAGAACGCCTTGCCCATGTTGTCCTGTCCGGTGCCGGAAAAGAGGATGGTCTGGTAGTTTTCCAGCGTGAATTCCGGCGGCACGGTCGCGGTCACGAAAACACGCTGGCCACGGCCGGAGATCTGCTTGTCATTGCCCTTCCAGACATAGGACCCGTCGGCCTGGAGCGTCAGGCTTTCGCCATCGCCCATATCCGCCGTTTCGCCCGACTGGTAAGCAGACACGTCTCTGGATGAGACGCCCCACGAGCGGATCTCGCGCGGCTCGCCTTCGAAGATGTTGCCCGACACGGTGAAAAGGTCTCCGTCGGCAACACGGGTCTCGTCCGGATCCGAAGTCCGGTAGACCTCGTTCTGCTTCGCCGGAAACAGCGCCGCCCACCAGCCGGAACTGGAGATCTGGTCCGCGGTCCGGAAGGACGAGACGAACAGCCCGACGGTCGGGAACAGCCACAACAGAACGAGTGCTGCGACGGAGATCTGAACGGCCCAGGTCAGGCCGGATTTTTTCCCAGCAATACTGGCCATCACTTCATCTCCTTCCGGGCGTTGTAAACGTTCCAGACGAGGATCGGCGTGACGAGCAGCATGATGATGATGGCACTCGCCGACCCCACTCCCCAATCGTTGGCACGGAAAAGCTTGTCGTACATGTAGTTGGCCAGAACCTGGGTCTCCCACTGGCCGTTGGTCATCGCGAAGACGATGTCGAACACCTTGAGCACGGTGAGCGTGATCGTCGTCCAGACCACCACGATGGTCCCCATGATCTGCGGCACCTTGATCTTGAAGAAGATCTGGAACGGATTGGCACCGTCAACGATCGCAGCTTCCACGGTTTCCTCCGGAATGCCGCGCAGGGCCGCGGACAGGATCACCATGGCAAAGCCGGTCTGAATCCAGATCAGCACCACCATCAGGAAGAAGTTGTTCCACAGCGGCAAGGTCAGCCAGGTCTGCGGTTCGCCGTAGGGCACTTCGGCAATCCAGACACCGAGCGCGGAATTCAGCGAAATCCAGATCAGCCAGATCCCGCCAACGGCGACCAGAAGACGCAGGGGCAGAAGCCAGATCGACTTGTCCTCCCCCCGGGCGACAATGCCGCGCACGAAGGTCCAGGCCACATAGGCAACAACAACAGCGAACGCCAGCAGGAGAAGGGTCGGCAGAAGCTGCAGAAAGACAACGGAGCCGATGCCACCGTCAAACTTCAGCCAGATCGCGTTCAGAACGCCGATCTGGTTCTGATCGGCGGCGCGCGTATCGTAGATCAGCTTGAAGATGACCGATGCGCCAACGAAAGAGATTGCCATCGGCATGAAGATCAGCGACTTGGCGAAGTTGCCCCATCTGATCCGGTCCGTGAGCTGGGCGACCAGCAGCCCGAAAGCCGTCGAGGCAGCCGGCACGACAATCAGCCACAGCATGTTGTTGCGCACCGCTTCCCAGAACTTCGCCTCGTTCATCATCTGGCGATAGTTGGCAAGGCCGACAAAGGCCCCTCCCTGGGAGCGGTCTGTCAGCGACAGCCGCAAGGTCTCGAAGACCGGATAGGCAAGATAGAGCGTCAACGCGAACAAGGCCGGGAACAGGAACAGCCAGGGCCGGATCATGTTCGCCCGGTTGATGTTCTTTCCTGCATTGGGGCCGCGCGCCGGAAACAGGACCTTGTCGAGAAAGACATTCGAAAAGAAGAAATAGGCAAGGCAGGCTCCAACGCCGACGACGATGGTAAAGAGCCCTAACAGTGCCGGATTGTCCGATAGCATGGCCGTTCCCTCCCATTATTGATTATGGGGAGGCACCCGGAAGACCGGGGGCTTCCTGCGTTTAGGAACTTTGTTTCTTGGACGTTTTCGCCGATCCGTCAGAAGAACGGCCAGCCTCCCTGGGGAGACCGGCCGCCTGAAGGATTATTTGAGGGCGTCCCAGCTTTTCTGGATTTCCTCGGCGACGGCTTTTGCGTCCTTGCCGCCGGTATAGTCGACCATTCCGGTCCAGAACGTGCCCGCGCCAACGGCACCCGGCATCAGATCGGAGCCATCGAAACGGAAGGTGCTGGCATTGACCAGGATCTCGCCCTGACCGCGCAGCGTGTCGTCCTTGTAGGCTGCCGGGTTGGCACCCTTGTGAGGCGTGAGGAAGCCGGTCTGGGCCATCATCACTTCATGCGAGAGCGGCAGTTCGAAGAACTTCATCAGTTCGTTGGTCGCGTCGGACGGATTGGTGATCGCCATCAGCGTGCCACCACCGAGAACCGGGCTGCCGAGATCCTTTTCCGCGTAGGCCGGAAAGTAGAAGAAGTCGACATCGGTACCGAACTCGACGCCGTCCGGGAAGAAGGCCGGCACGAAGGATGCCTGGCGGTGCAGGTAGCACTGCGGCGGCGAGGAGAAGAGACCCTTCGGGCTGTCACGGAAATCGGTGGAAGCAACGGCTCCCGCACCGCCCGCGACCTTGGCATCGTCGCGTGCGAACCAGCCGAATTCCTCGATCGCGGCAACGACACGCTCGTCGTCAAAGGGGATCTCGTTGGTGGTCCACTGGTCGTAGACGTCAGCCGGCTGCGTGCGCAGCATCAGATCCTCGACCCAGTCGGTTGCCGGCCAGCCCGTGGCAGCACCTGAACCCAGACCGATACACCAGGGTGTTTCACCATCGGCAACGATCTGCTCAGTCAGCGCCTTCAGCTCTTCCATGGTCGTCGGCACTTCATAGCCGGCGTCCTCGAAGTTTTCCGGCACGTACCAGACAAGGCTCTTGACGTTGACGTTGTAGAAGAAGCCGAACAGCTGATCCTGGCCGTCGGCATCCTTGTAGGTACCGAGGTTCACCCAGCTTTCACCGGCGCCGTAGTTGTTGGCGACCCAGTCGGCCATGCCTTCCGGAAGCGGCTTCAACAGGCCGCGCGCAGCCATGTCGGCGGCAAGGCCCGGTTGCGGGAAGACGGCGATATTCGGGGCAGCGCCGGCTTCTGCATCAATCACGATCTGCTGTTCGAAGGAATCCGAACCGGTGTAGATGACTTCAGCGCCGGTAGCTTCGGTGAAATAGGCAAGCACGTTCCGGAAATAACCGTCTTCCGGCTGCAGCCACGGGCCGGCGATCGTCACGGTCTGCCCCTTCAGGTCAGGCGCGCTCTCAGCCCATGCGTTGTAGCTGTCCCAGTTGAACGGGCCTTCGCCCGGAGCGAATTTCAGGTCGGCCGCGGATGCAGAGCCCGCGCCAAGCCCAATGGCAAGCGCCAGACCTGCCGTGCAGGCTTTCAAACGTAGTTTCATATCTGTCCTCCCAGATTGTCCCTATGCTGGAACACTCCACCCAAGGTGGCATACCTCGCCACCTTGCAGCAATACCTACCCGTTTTTCCGGGTCGGCAATTCCACCAGAACCCTTTATCCAAACCGCTTTGGATTTGGCCCTAACCATGTCTTCAGGCTTCGGCCTTGTCAAGCGCGCAACTCGCGAATTAATGTTGCATTTCAATAACAGCCTGTTGGGAGGGCGCTTTCAAAGCGTTTTGGGCCAGAATGAGCAATGGCGTAAACCTGAAAGAACTGTCGCAACGGCTGAACCTGTCTCAGACCACGGTAAGCCGCGCACTGAACGGCTATCCGGAAGTCAGCGAAGAAACGCGCAAACGCGTGACCGAGATGGCCGACAAGCTCGGCTACGCGCCCAACAGCCAGGCGCGGCGGCTTGCAACCGGCCGCGCAATGGCCATCGGCCATGTCATACCGCGCTCAATTCACGAGATGATGAACCCGATCTTTCTGGAGTTCATAGCCGGCGCCGGGGAGACCTATTCGCGCCACGGCTATGACATGATCATCTCCGTCGTCGACGATGCCAAGGAAGAAGACGCCTACCGGCAAATCGCCTCACGCAAGAAGGCCGACGGCGTGATCATTCACGGCCCCGCAAATGACGAACGCAGGCACAGGCTTCTGAAAGAACTCAATCTGCCCTTCGTCGTTCACGGACGCATCCCGGGTGCCGAGGAGGAAACATCCTGGATCGACATGAACAACCGGCGGGCCTTCGAGCGGGCGACGAACCTGCTGCTGGACCTCGGCCACACCCGGATCGCATTGCTGAACGGTCTGGAACATATGGACTTTGCCAACCGGCGCCGGCGCGGCTTCGAGGAAGCGCTGGCAGCACGGGGCCTGACACCGGACCCGGCCTTGATGCGCAGCGCCGACATGACCGAACCCTACGGCTGCGATAATGCGATGGAGATGCTGAAGAGCGACAATCCGCCGACCGCCTTCCTGATTTCGTCCATGATATCGGCGATCGGTGTCGCCCGCGCTGTCGGCCAGTGCGGATTGAAGACAGGCAAGGACGTGTCCATCATCACCCATGACGATGCCCTGTCTTTCCTGCCCAACAGCGGCGAAGTACCGATTTTCACCTGCACCCGCTCCTCGGTTCGCTACGCCGGGGAAAAGGCTGCCGAGCTGCTCCTGAACATGATTTCCAACCCGGCCAGCAAACCGGCGTCTCTGCATCTGGACGCGGAGCTGATCATCGGACAGTCCACCGGCCCGGCCCCCGCCGCGCCAAAATGATCAGACGTGGCTGAGCCCGCAGTCCTGCAGCAGATCCTTCATCCTGAGCATTCCGTTGAGACGGTGCAACCGCGCCGTCTCCGTGGCGCTGTCGGTATCGCCGTCCCGGATCGCCAGCACAATCTTGCGATGATCGGCAGCGTTTGAGGCCGGAGCCTTGTTCAGACGAAGCAACACGGTATTGGCCCGATAGACCTGATCGAGAAACCCCTCGATTTCCGCTTCCAGACGCAGATTGCCGCTCGCCTTGGCCATCAGCCTGTGGAACCTGTCATCGTGAACGGCCCAGGCCTCGATGTCCTGGCGTTCCAGCGCATCATCGGCGTCGTTGAGCACTTCTTCGATTTCCGCGAGCGTCTCATCGCCCGCCTTGCGGCAAGCGGTGCCTGCGGCGAGGGCTTCAAGCGCCGAAAGGATCTGGTAGATCTCGCAGATGTCCTGCAGCGAAATCGGCAGAACCTTTGCTCCACGGCGGGGCACGAGGTCCACCAGACCGTCAGCCTCCAGGCGGATAAGCGCTTCGCGAACCGGCGTCCGACTCATGCCCAGCCGTGTCGCTATATCCGGTTCCGGCGCCTGAAATCCGGGCGGCAATTGCCCGTTCAGGATCTCGGTTTTCAAGCGTTCATAAGCGTTGTCGACGCGAGTGGATCTGGCTTTCGTTGGCATTGCGGGATGCACCCGTTCTCCTGACGTGTCTTAAACAGTTTGCATTGTCCCGCACCTCTCGCTCGAGGCCGGAGCGGCATTTCTGATCGCTGAAGGCATTGCCCTCCGGCGCGGCCGCCCTGTTTTGGAAGCAAATCAATGCCGTATTGCTAATTATATCGATAGAATTTTATCCATCCCCATGCCCTCAGGGCACCCGGGCAGAGTCGCGACCTTCCGGAACCGCTCATTTGCTGGATTTTGCACGAATTTCGGGCTTTCTTGAGGCTGAAAAAATATTGTCAAAAATTACGGTGACTTAAGGACATGCCCCAGTTACCGAAGCGTCAAGTCAACCCTACTGAACGCGCCTCTGCCTGAAAATGCCGTGCTTTTGGCAGCAGATGTTTACGATTTTGCCTGGCTCGGACAAAGGGCGGATGTCGCAGCATTCTTCAGAAGCAGTTCTTCCGCTCCAATTGCATGCAGGCGAACCGGCAGCGGCACCCACGCGCCCCAGAGCGCTCGTAAAACAGGTCAAAACTGACAATAAAAGCCACTAGCAGACCAGATACTTCATGCGCAATTACAACAATACCAGATTAAACAAAGAGCAATACTTGGAATACTCTGAAAAAACACAGTTTGTTATGCTTTTTAAGCTTTCATGAAATCAACCGTCGGTGGGAGCTTTTATGGAACGCGTCGCAACAGTTTTGTCTTTTGAGCATGATCATGCTCTTTTGACACTTGCGATCGCAACGTGTCTCTTCGGATGCGCCTTTTCCTTCCTGCTCCTTGCGAAGGTTGACCGCGATGCAAGCCCTGCGCGGGTTATCTGGCTCATCTGGTCTGCACTCGTCGGCGCCTCTGCAATCTGGGCGGCCCAGATCATCGCCTTTTCTTCGGTAAAGCTTCCCGCGGAATCGGGGTACCGGCTTCAAACGGCTCTGCTTGCCCTGCTCGTCGTCTTTGCCGGCCTCCTTTCAGGTTATGCGCTTGCTGTGCGGCGAAACATCCGGCTCGCACCGGAACTTGGCGGCATCCTCTTTGGCCTTGCCATTGCAGGAATGGGTCTGACGCTGACGACAGCAAGGGAGATCGCCGGTTTACCTGATGCAGGCAAAGCCTTCGGACTTTGGACATTTCTGTTCGGAACGTGCCTCGGGGCAATCGCAATGAGTTTCGTTCCGCAGCTGCAGTCCAGACGCGCATTTGTAAGTGCAACGCTGTTCCTTTTCCTGTCCGCAGTTTCGATACACATGCCGGTGCATTCCCCGACCACGCCCCTTCGCGAAGTCAGTTTCCCGCGCGAAATCATGCTCATGTCCGAAAGGCACATGATGGTGATGTCGCTGGTCATCTTCGGTCTATGCACCCTTGTGGCTGCAACTGGCGCGCTGCTCGACAGGTACAGGAAAAACGCGGCCAGGCGAGCCTATAAACACCTGTCGCTGCAGGATTCTCTGACACGACTTCCAAACCGGCATTTTGTGCAGAAGGCCGCGGCAGACCTCCTGGAAAAGGCCGAACTGGAGGGCAAGACATGCGCCGTCGTGCTGATCAGCCTGGACCAGTTCAAGGCGATCAACGACCTTCACGGCTACGAAGTTGGCGACACTGTCCTGTGCACCCTGGCCAATACACTGAAAAACAACCTGAGCGACAGGGTCTTCATCTCCCGCTTCTACGGTGACGAATTTCTGGTCATCAATCCGTCGCTCGACACAATGGATGACGCCGTAGACTTCGCACGTCTGGTTCGCTCCCTTGCCCGAAGGCCGGTTCAGTGGAATTCCTACCGCCTGTCCATCCGCTCCAGTATTGGCTTGGCCGTGTTCCCGCGCGACGGCAAGGACCTGAACAAGCTGGTGCAAAGGGCAAACCTTGCTGCCAAGCAAGCGAAATCGATCGGCGGCAACCTGATCCAGCCCTATGTCACGGGGATGGAGGAAACCAACCGCTGGGAGGCAGGCCTTGCGGCTGACTTGCGCAATGCAACGCTCGAAAACCAGCTCAACCTGGTTTTCCAGAAACAGAACCTGACAAAGACCGGCGAGTTGATTGGCTACGAAGCGCTGGTCCGATGGCGCCACGCGGAAAAAGGACCGATTCCGCCGGAAGACTTCATTCCGATTGCCGAGCGGTCAGGCATTATCCTGGATATCGGCAACTGGGTTCTGGAAGCTGCCTGTAAGGAAGCTGCCTGCTGGGAAAACCCGGTAACTCTGTCGGTCAACGCTTCCCCGCTGCAGTTCTCCCGTTGCGATTTTGCCGGTCTCGTTTCCACCGTGCTGATGAAGACAGGCCTGCCGGCGGAACGCCTGGAAGTGGAACTCACCGAATCCACCCCGATCGAGGATCACGAACGGGTTCACGAGACGATCCTCTCACTGCGCAAGATGGGCGTGCGCGTTGCCATGGACGACTTCGGCAAGGGCTATTCCTCGCTCAACACGCTGCAAGCCTTTCCCTTCGACAAGATCAAGGTCGACAGAGCCTTCACCCAGTCGCTCGAAACCAACCCCCATGCCAGAGCGATCCTGCGCTCTGCCGTTCTGCTCGGCCATAGCTTCAAGATCCCAGTAATCGCCGAAGGTGTCGAAACGGAACGACAGCTGCAATTCCTGCAACAAGCCGGATGCCTGCAGGTGCAGGGCTTTCTATTCGGGAAACATCTACTGCCTTCACAGATCAAAAAGTTTCACCCGAGTTTAGACCGAACGGGAAGCTGACTTATCACTGAATTCAACTTAAATTATTATCAAATTAAACCTTGATATTAATATCAATATCCTAAAAGAAGCAGAACAAAGCAAAGATTACCCTAGGTAATTACTGAAAATTCTTGGCCATATTCTCTAATCTCAACTTACTTTTGATTAACTATAAAATTTTACCTTAAGGGCAGACAACGATCACGGTGCTGCAATGACGACCTTCCCTGCCCCTGCCAAACTGATGCACGGATTGAAAACCCGCCTTGCCGGTCTGCTGGCAGGTGCGTCACTGATCAGCCTGTCCTTTGCCAGCGCAACTGTATCCGCCCAGTCGCTCGAAGAAGCCATGGGGGCGGCCTATGCCATCAACCCGGGCCTCAAGGCGGAACGGTCGCGTTACGAAGCGACCAACCAGGACGTCTGGACCGCCAGGTCCGAGTTTCTGCCGACGGTTACCGGCACCTATCTGGGGGAACAGAACGCCTTCCGCAGCGAGCGCAGCGGCAACAGCGACAGATCGTTCTTCCACGAGCTGGGCATCTCCATGTCCCAGACGGTGTTTCAGGGTTTCGCGGGTGTCAATCGACTGAACCAGGCTCATGAGGAAGCGAATTCCGGTCGCAACCAGCTCGTTGGCGCCGAACAGACGCTGCTGTTCAACACAGCCGATGCCTATCTGCGCGTTGTTCGCGATCGGGCGATCCTCGCTCACCTGCGGGCCTATACCAACGTGGTGCAACGGGAAGTGAACGCCGCCCGCGCCCGTTACAAGTCGGGAGACGCAACGCGCACCGATATCGAACAGGCGCTTGCCCGTCTCGGTGAAGCACAGGGGAATTCCGACCAGGCGGTCGGCGATCTGGAAGCCTCAGAGGCTGTTTATGAGCGCCTGACAGGACAAAAGCCGGGCAAGCTTGGCTGGCCTGGCATTCCGCAGACAATCGAGCCCGCCGGCCTGGATGACGCGATCAACGTCGCGCTGCAGAACAATCCCTCCATCCGCGCCGCAACGGCAGATGCAAGGGCAGCACGTTACGCCGCACGCGCCGCAGTCGGCGACATGCTGCCGCGTGTCTCGCTGGAAAGCGAGTGGCAAACCGGCTACCAAGGCAACCTCGGCAATCAGGACGAAGAAGACTTCCGCTTTGGCGTGCGCGTCACGGCCCCTTTCTTCACCGGCGGCCGCAACATTGCTGCGGTCAAACGCGCAAACTTCACGGCAGCCCAACAGGAATACGAGCTGGACGACACCCAGCAGATCATCCGCGAGAACGTTGTCCGCGCGATGAAGCAGCGGGCTGCCTCAAGGCTGAAGGTCAAGGCGGTAAAGCGCGCAATTGAGGCCAACCAGCGCGCGGTCAAGGGACTGCAGGTGGAATTCGACAGCGGTCAGCGGTCCCTGCTCGATGTTCTGGACGGCGAGCGCGAACTATTGCTCAGCAAGGTCGACCATGTCCGGGCACGCTATGACAGCCGCATTGCCGACTTCTTCCTGCTGGCCAACATTGGCCGGCTGGCGCCGCAACATTTCGGGATCATCGAGGAACGGCCGGCACCGGTCCCGCGCCTCATGCCTGAGTTCAATACCTGGGACCTGCGCCTTGGACCGTCGGAAAACGATGTCTTCCAGTCAACCGTCGTAGAGGTCGTGACCAGCGACACCGTCTTTATCGAGGCAGAGCCAATGCCTCCGATTCAATAACCGGCAACACAAAAAGCGGGCATAACGGGCCCGCTTTTTTTTCGCATTCCTGCTGATCAGTACTGAACGCCTTCCAGATCCGTGAAGTCGATACGTCCGCCATCGGCAAACTCGATGTAGCCTCCCGAATCCTGCGAAAGGGTGATCTCGCCCGCCGCTGCATCGATGCTCTCGATGGAACCTTCCGTCATGGTGATGGACCAGTCGACACCATAGGTTCCGATATCGGTGCCATCGGCGGACTTGCTCAGATCGACGATATCGATCCAGCTCCCGCCGGCACCGCCGTAAATGCTGTCATGCCCGTCGCCGAGCATGTAGGCGAACAGATCCGACCCGTCACCACCGGAAAGAACGTCGTCGCCCGCACCACCCCGGATCACATCGTCACCAGCCCCGCCATAGATGAGGTCGTTGCCTCCCTGACCCAGCAGGATGTCATTTCCGCCAAGTCCGGAAATGCTGTCCACGAAATCGCCCCCAACAATCGTATCGGCATCACTGGTGCCGACCTCGCACAGGGGCACATCATCAAAGTCGACCACATCCAGGGTAATTGTCTCGGTATCCGACAAGCCTCCGCTGTCCGTCGCGGTAACGTCTATCGTGATGCTTTGCTCCGTTTCGTAGTCGACTGCCGCATCATCCTTCAGCTTCAGCAGATAGCTGTTGCCATCGCTCACGACTTCAAACCGGTCATCCGACACCGTGAAGGTGTGCGTGTCGCCGATATCGGGGTCCACTACCGAAAGTTCGATAAGTTCGACACCTGTCTGGTTTTCGGGAACGTGGTATTCATTGCCCGTACAGTCGTCGTCGTGGCCGTGATAGGTCTGACCGTGGACGCCGTCATCTTCATGATAGTGTCCTGTTTCCCCGTCCTGGATATGCCCCCAATGGCCATCATGATGATCGTCCCAGTGCTTGTTGCCCTGGTCCGGCCGGTAGATCGCGTTGCCGACGATCAGATCAGGCGGCGAGTTCTCAGTCACACCGGAGGTCACCGTCACCGGGAAAATCGCGCTCGACTGGGATCCGTCACTTGATGTGGCGGTGATCGTCACGTCGATGGTCTCGCCTGCACCCAGCGTTGCGCCGCTGGCGAGGGTCACCACACCGGTGTCTGCGTCGATATCAAACCGGCTGTCATCGATGGAATAGGTCACCGTATCTCCGGCGTCGGCATCTTCCGCGAATGCCGTCAGGCCGATCACCATTCCGGCAGCAGCTGTTGCCGCAACCAGGTTCTGGGCCGTATCGACATCCCTGACAGGCCCGATCGGCTCATTGTCGCCGGCAGGCCTTTCCGGCTCCACGTCGATGACGTCGATCACGATGGTTTCCGTGTCCGACAGCCCGCCGCTATCGGTAACGGTAACCTCAACGGTCACCTGGGTCTCGGCCTCATAATCGAGCGCCACACCGTCCTTCAGTTTGAGAATGTTCTCACCGTTGATCGATATGACCTCGAAGCGACTATCGGAAACCGTGAAGCTGTGCGTATCGCCGACATCGGGATCGAATACCGACAAGGTACCGATCTCCGCTCCCGGATCTTCTTCATAGACCGCGGCACGAGCAGTGGTTTCGAAGGTCGTCTGATCGAAGACGACGTCGTCGAAATCCTTGTCACCCCCGCCGGCAATGTCCTCAAAGCCGATCCTGATGCCGCTTTCCACAGTGTAGTCGTAGCCATCCGGATTGAGTGACCCGTTGCCGGAGAAAAGAACATTGGCATCGGCCCCGACCAGCCGCGTCCCGTCAGGTCCGACGGCCTGCCAGTTCCCCTGACCGTCTTTCTGGAACGCAACCTTGTCTCCGGCAAGAAGACCACTGTTCGTGTCTGCACCATCCGGGATAAGGAAATAGCCGATTTCGTTCGCTTCGACGCCTTCCAGATAGAGGGTCGCCGTATCGCCCGGCGTCAATTGGTTCTGGTTGACCCAGACGATTTCGCCGGCCATCGGATTGCCGTTGCCGTCCACGTAGAAGACACCCAGCACATTGCTGTGGCCAGCGTATTCCTCGACAAAGGTCAGCGTCACGGAAACGCCCGGTCCAAGCTCCGGATCGAAGTCGAGGTCCGGCGCCTCATTGGCATCGGCAATCGCAATCGTGAAGGTTTCAGTCGAGACTGATCCGTCAGTTGAGGTAGCCGTCACCAGAACATCGATTTCCGGTTCGGTTTCCTTGTCGAAGCTTGCTCCACTGGCGACGGTGATCACCCCCGACACCGGGTCGATCTCGAAGCGCGCATCACCGCTGAGCTGATAACTCACGCTATCACCTGCATCCGGATCGTTTGCAAAGGCAGTCAGACCCACGACGGCACCTGCAGCGGCGTTTTCAAGAACCTGGTTTGCGCTGGCATCAATGTCGGTGAGTGGACCGATGGGAGAATTGGTGTCGTCGATATCGATCACGTCGATCACCACGATCTCCGTGTCGGAAAGACCGCCCTGGTCAGTTGCCGTCACCTCAAGGGTCACCTGAGTCTCGGTTTCGTAATCGAAGGCCTGATCATCTTTCAATTTGAGCAGGTATCTGTCGCCGGAAACGACCACCTCAAACCGGTCGTCCGAAACCGTGAATGTATGCGTATCGCCCACATCCGGATCGAATACCGACAAGGGAGCAATCTCTGCGCCGTAATATTCCTCGACGACCGCAGTGCGGTTGTCGGAAACGATGGACACACTGTCGATCAGCGCACCACCCAGGTTATCGGAACCGATCTCAACGAATGTCAGCGTATTGGAGCCGTCGCCGGATCCGCCAACGATGTCATAGGCATAGGACTGCCAGCCCGTTCCCGTTGTGGCCGGGTCGATCGTGTCGATTAACTCGCCGTTCCAATACACCTCGGCGACACTTTCTCCCACGCCGCCGCGCGACTTCATGTCGAATGTCAGATGATAGACCTGACCATCAAGCTGCCCCTCTACTTGCTGAGAAGCCCAGCCATTGTTCATGGCTGCAAGGTCCAGATGATGACCGCCGTCTGTCGCGCCGTAACTATTGTGCCCAGCCTCATGTACATCGACGTTGTCGTAGGTCCAACCCTCGATCGAAGTCGGGTTTTCGTACCAGCCGGACCCGGCTGGTCCGCCGTGAACCCCGTCATGGATTTCGAAGCTGCCGTTGACGACAAACTGTTCTGAGCCGTTTTCCAGATGAACGATCAGATCCGGTGCTTCATTGTTGTCTGTCACGGCCACGGTGAAGGTCTTCGTTGAGGAAGAGCCATCCGTTGACGTTGCTGTGACAGTCATCTCGATGGACGGCTCTGTTTCCGCATCGAACGTCGCACCATCCTTTACGGTGATGACACCTGTGTCCGGATCGATCTCGAACCTGTCGTCACCAGTCAGCTGGTAGGTGACACTGTCCGCCGGATCAGGATCCTCGGCGAAGGCGGTGATCCCGGCAAATTCGCCGCCATTGGCGGTCTCTGAAATACTGTTGGCTGCCGGGTCGATGTCGCTCACCGGCCCGATATCGAACTCGTCTTCGTCTCCCACCGTGACCCGGAAGATACCGGTCGAAGTCGACCCATCCGTTGATGTGGCTATGACCTCGATATCGATATCGGGGGTTGTCTCGCGGTCAATCACCGCACCGTCGGCAACGGTAATGGCGCCCGTATCCGGGTCGATTTCGAACCGACCATCGGTGATGGAATAGGAAACCGTGTCCGTTGCATCCGGATCCTCGGCAAACGCCGTCACGCCGACAACCGTGCCACCGGCGGAGTTCTCCTGGACGAAGTTGTCGGCTCCATCAACGTCCGTCACCGGGCCGATATCGAATTCGTTCGCGTCGCCCACCGTGATCCGGAAGGTGCCGGTCGAGGTTGACCCATCTGTCGAGGTGGCAGTGACCTCGATATCGATATAGGGGGTCATCTCACGGTCAATCACCGCGCCATCGGCAACGGTAATCACACCCGTATCCGGATCGATCTCGAACCGGCTGTCTGTGATTGAGTAGGTGACCGTGTCGGTCGCATCCGGGTCTTCGGCAAACGCCGTCACGCCGACAACCGTGCCACCGACGGAGTTCTCCTCAACGAAGTTGTCGGCACCGTCCACATCCGTCACCGGGCCGATATCGAATTCGTTCGCGTCGCCCACCGTGACCCGGAAGATACCGGTCGAAGTCGATCCATCCGTTGACGTCGCCGTCACTTCAATAACGATAAAAGGTGTCGTCTCGCGGTCGATCACTGCGCCATCAGCGACGGTAATCACGCCCGTGGCCGGATCGATCTCGAACCGACCATCGGTGATGGAATAGGAAACCGTGTCGGTTGCATCAGGATCTTCAGCGAACGCCGTCACGCCGACAACGGTGCCACCGGCGGAGTTCTCCTGGACGAAGTTGTCGGAACCATCAACGTCTGTCACCAGCCCGATATCGAATTCGTTCGCGTCGCCCACCGTGACCCGGAAGGTGCCGGTCGAAGTCGAGCCGTCCGTTGAGGTGGCTGTGACCTCGATATCGATATAGGGGGTCGTCTCGCGATCAATCACCGCGCCAGCGGCAACGGTAATAACGCCCGTATCCGGGTCGATATCGAAGCGGCTGTCTGTGATCGAATAGGTGACCGTGTCGGTCGCATCCGGATCTTCGGCAAACGCCGTAACGCCGACAACCGTGCCAACGGCGGAGTTCTCCTCAACGAAGTTGTTGGCACCATCAACGTCCGTCACCGGACCGATATCGAATTCGTTCTCGTCGCCCACAGTGACCCGGAAGGTCCCGGTCGAGGTTGACCCATCCGTGGACGTCGCCGTCACTTCAATATCGATAAAAGGCGTCGTCTCGCGGTCGATCACTGCGCCATCGGCAACAGTAATAACGCCCGTATCCGGATTGATCTCGAACCGGCTATCGGTGATGGAATAGGATACCGTATCCGTCGCATCCGGATCATTCGCAAAGGCGACTACGCCGACAACGGTACCCCCTGCGGCGTTTTCCGTTACAAAATTGTCGGTGCTGTCGACGTCCTCGACAGGGCCGACCCCGGTGTTCCCACCATCGCCGCCTTCACCAGCACCTCCGCCTCCGCCGCCAGTTCCGTCACCAACCTGGGAGCCCGATGACTGAATGCCATCGCCGCCCAGATCGAATTGAGACAACGTCGGGTCAAGACCGCGCACTTCCGGAACGGCACCGTCGCCAAGGCCGCCGTCATCGTTTGGACCACCATCGGCGGTTTCCACCACTTCGGTACCGCCGTCCGGCAGTAGCGTGTCACCGGCTCCTGCTCCGCCCAGCCCCTGACCCAGATCCCCATGCGCACCCTGGCCGTCTCTGCCGCCGTCGCCGCCAAGTCCCTCGGCATCCTGGGTTGAAGCACCAGATCCTCGATTTTCGAGGGGCACAGCCTGATAAAGGTTCGCCAAGGTTGCTTCACCGGTATCTTCCGGTTCCACGGACAGGGAATAATCGTTGCCACCGGCCGGGCGGTAGGGATCGCCTGCTTGAGCCTCCATGCGTGCAGGCGACGGTTCTGATCCGCCGCTGGACTTTGCTGCCGCCTCTGCTGAAGAAGAAACGCCCGGTTTGCCTGCATTCGCTGAAGTATCGGTATCGGCCATGACTTGCGCGTGCTCCGTTAAAACCTAACATCATCACACGCAGGGTTACCTTAATAAAAACCAACTCCATTCTTCGAATTACATGTATAACTTGAGATAAATTTAGAATTTGTGGTATTTTTGGTAAACGGTTTTGAAACAATTACGCGCCTTAATGTATTCAAGGAGGCGCTTACTATGGCATCTTTTATCACTGATACTTTTTCCAGTATCAAACTGCCGCAACTGGAGTTTTTTTCCTCCGAAACCGGAGAAAAAGTATCAACACCGAAACTCCCGCGCTCGGTGGTAACCGCTTCCATCCTGATCAATATCCTCGGTCTGGCGATGCCACTGACCATCTTGCAGGTCTATGACCGGATTCTGCCGAACAAGTCGACCGACACTCTCGTCATCCTGATCGCAGGACTGGGTTTCGTTCTGGTGATCGATGCGGTTCTGAAAACGACACGGTCCTATCTGACAGGCTGGCTTGCAGCCTCTTTCACCCATCAGGCCAACGTCGAAGCAGCCAGACGTCTTCTGCACTCCAGAGCGGACATCAACTCTGAGGCGACGGTCACCAAACATCTGGACTCGCTGCGCTCGCTGCAGGCAATGGGCGACCATTACGGTGGTCAGGCCCGCCTCCTGGCTATCGACCTTCCCGCCAGCCTCCTCTTTCTTGCCGTCCTGTTTCTTATTGGAGGGCCGATCGGCTTCGTGCCGCTTGTTCTTCTGGCCTTGTTTGCCCTGAGAACCGCGACCTTGAACACAAGGATCGACAGCCTCATTGAAAAACGTGCGGAGCAGGATCAGCGCAAATACGATTTCATCTTCGAGGTCCTGTCCGGCCTCAACACCATCAAGGCCATGGCTTTCGAGCCCGTCATCCTGCGAAGGTTTGAACGCCTGCAGACGCAAAATTCTCGTCTTGGCTACGACTATATCGATCTCACCAACCGGGCACGGAATTCCTCCGGGTTCTTCACCGTCCTCACAACCGTCTGCGTGGTGTCGGCCGGGGCCCTCATGGTCATGTCCGGGTTCATCAGTGTCGGGGCGGTTGCGGCCTGCACCCTGCTGGCAGGTCAGGTCGTGCAGCCCCTGCTGCGCGGCATCAACCACTGGACGGACATGCAGCGGGTCAAACATGATTTCCGCGAAGCACGCGCCCTGTTCGATTTGCCAAAGGAAGAGCGATCAGGAAACAGGAACCTGGCAATTGCCGGCAACATCAAGCTGCAAAATGCCGGCTTTGCAGCGCGCAGCGATGCGATCGTGCCAGTCCAGAATCTGAGCCTGACGATCAATGCCGGAGAAACGGTTGCCTTTGAGGGCAGCGACGGCAGCGGCCGAACGACGCTTGCTCGCCTGATTTCCGGGGATATCGAACCGACCTCCGGCAAGATCATGATAGACGGTCAGGATCTGTACGGTGTCGACCACCGGTATCTGTGCCGGCACATCGCCTACGTCAGCAACGACGCCCAGATGTTCGCCGGCACGATCCTGCAGAACCTGACTCTTTTCGGATCTCGCGCAAGCCCGCAAAAAGCCCGCATGGCTGCTGACCTGATCGGCCTTGAAAAGGACATTCACCTGCTGCCGCTGGGCTACGACACAATGCTCGGCAACGCGATTGAAGAAAATCTCACCGACAGCATGATACAGCGCATCGCCATTGCGCGCGCGCTCGCAGGCGAACCGAAGATCCTCATCCTCAACGATGCCAACGGGGCTCTCGACCACAAGAGCGAAGCCCAGCTCGTTGAAGCGTTGAAGCGGCTCAAAGGCCAGTTGACGACACTGATCGTCAGCCACCGCCCTTCTTTCCGCGCCATTGCCGACAAGCAGTTTCTGATGGAGCGCGGCCGGGTTAGCGCCTTGCCGGACACGCCGAACACCCCTCGATACAAATTGCGGCGGCGCGAGCCAGCCGACACCAAAAAGCAGGCTTAGGAGCCGAACATGTCCCTGGCGGCTTTTGAAAACGCGGATTCGATCTTTCAGAACCTGAACCCGGCAGAGAGCCGGATGAACCTGGAAACCCGTGTCCAGCAGCATTCAGGCAGTACGATCGATCGCGCGTCTCCGGCAGAGGCCTGTTTGCTGCCCCTTCTGGAAGCCCTCGGCTGGGATGGCATGGAACGCCATCTCTTCGAAGCCCTGCCTCACCTTGAAGGCATAAAAGGCATCTTCGACCTTCGCGCCGTGCTGACCCGGCTGAATTTTCGGGTCACACCGACCGGACGGTCAGCAAAGCAGCTAACCGCGGAACAGTTTCCCTGCCTGGCGAAACACGGAGACAATCTGCTGGTCGGCCTTGGGCGCAC
Source organism: Labrenzia sp. THAF191a (assembly GCF_009363335.1). Lineage (GTDB taxonomy): Bacteria > Pseudomonadota > Alphaproteobacteria > Rhizobiales > Stappiaceae > Roseibium > Roseibium algicola. The sequence continues at coordinate 2,442,510 of NZ_CP045333.1, read as the reverse complement.
AAGCGACGGCCGGTTCCAGGCCTACAGCGGCGAGGCTCATCGCACGGTCGCCATTGCCTTCAGCGAACTCAAGGATGCCGAGCTCTTCCTCATCGAGCCGGACGACAGCACCGAAAGCGCCGGTTTCCAGCACTGGTCATCCCGCCTGTTCCATCAGTTTCGCGGCACGGTGCTGTCGATCATGACCGTCGGCCTGCTGTCGAACA